>NZ_RZRV01000002.1:0-340467 GCF_004023085.1 Mesorhizobium sp. M7A.F.Ca.US.010.02.1.1
GTCCCGATCCGGCCACAAGCAGCGCCCCCTGGCGCATCTTCAACATCGGCAACAACAACCCGGTGAAGCTGACCGCCTATGTCGAGGCGCTGGAAAACGCGCTGGGCCGCAAAGCCATCGTCGAACTGTTGCCGCTGCAGCCCGGCGACGTGCCCGATACCTTCGCCGACACCTCGGCGCTGGAGCAGGCGGTCGGCTACCGCCCGACGACGACAGTGACCGAAGGGGTGGGGCGGTTCGTCGAGTGGTACCAGGCGTATTTCGGGCGGGGATAGACAAAGTCTTTGCAAGATCACGGCTGGCAAACTCGCCTCAGGCCACCGTCCAGTGATGCTCGATGGCTGCGCCAGCTCCTGCCAGCACGACGCCCACGGGATTGGCCGCCCCCCCGCAATTCGCACCACAGCAACATTGATCTTTGATGGGTGATGTTGCGGTTCGCTCGCCCGCCATCCGCCATTCGCGTTCGTTTATTTCATTGGGCAAAAAACTACCGACAGCGGACAAACTGCCTCGCTATTCGAATGATGCGGTAGCGGCACATAACGCGCATGTTTCCTCCAGCCGGAGGCGCTTCATCCCCGCGCCGCCGGTTAGGCTCGACGGCCGCCCGCCCCCAAAAAGCCGTCGGGCCGCCAGAAATCCCGATATCCTACTCGCCTCCCCTCCTCGCCATCACTGCGTAAACGCCTTGGACATCTGATCCGCAAATGGTTTCAACAGATAAGACCAGACATTGCGTTCATCGGTGCGGATATGAACCTCGGCGGGCATACCTGGCCTCAGCACCTTCGCTTCGGTCAGGCAGTTCGATTTGCTTTCGACCTTGATACGCGCCGAGAAATAGGAAAGCTGACGTTGCGGATCTTTAATCAGATCCGCCGAGATGTGTTTCACTGACCCTTGGCAGACCGGAGTGGTTCCCACGTCGAACGCCGGAAAACGGATCGATACCGGCTGCCCTGGCCGGACGTCGTCGACCCGCGACGGAGGGATCAGCGCGTCCACCACAAGATCGTCGGCATCAGGTACGATGGTCATGAGCATCTCGCCAGGCGCGATAACACCGCCGACGGTATGGACAGCCGATTCCTGTATCGTTCCGGACTGCGGCGCGCGGATCGTTGTCTTGGTCAATTCATCCTGGGCCACAATCCTCCGTTCGTTGAGTTCGGTCTGTTTGGCTTCCGTCTCGCGGAGTTCGGTCGTCACGTCAGTGCGCCTTTGGTCATCCAGCTGCAGCATCTGCAACCCCGTTTCGCTGATGCGCGCCTGCGCTTCAGCTACTGCGGCAGCGAGGCGCCCCGATTCTCCCCTGGCCCGGGTGGCATCCAGCCTGATGTTGCTCACCCTCTCCTTGGAGACGAGTTTTTTGGCGTAGAGGGAATCAACGTCGGCGAAATCCTTATTCAGCAGAGCAACCGATTCATCCACCGCGCTCTGTTGCGCTTTAAGACCGTCGATCTGACGTTCAAGTTGCTGGGATTGGCTTCTCAACTGTGCCTTCTGCCCAGCCAAAGCCGAGGCGCGCGTTTCAAAGAGGGCGCGCTCGCCGTTGACGAGCGCAGCCAGCTCCGGTTGGTTCATTCGCGCCTTCAGGCCGACCGGCAGCTGCATTTCCGCCAGGCCCGTGCGCTCGGCCTCCAGCCGGGCGAGGCGGACGGTCGCGCGATCGAGATCCTCACTGATGATTTGCAGGTTCGCGCGAGTCAGCGTGTCATCCAGCCTGACCAGCACGTCGCCGGCTCGTACATGATCTCCGTCCTGCGCGAAGATCCCGCCCACTGTGCCTCCGGTTTGATGCTGGACCTTCTTGACGTTGCTTTCCACCACCACGGTGGCTGGTGCAACCACAGCGCCGGCGATCTTGGTCAATCCCAGCCATAGGCCGCCGCCAAGGACCAGCAGACCGGTAATCGCCAAGCCGAATATCAGGTTGGCCCGTATACCGTCCGGCAGATCTGGCGCGCTCACGGCAGGCCGTTTGCTGCCACGAAGGGTCCGAGCATACGATGAGAAGGTGACGAATGTTTCGAGCAGACCTTCATGCATGTCCGGCAACACCCGGTATCGGCGCCAAAGAAGATGGCCGAGGTGAAACAGGCGGTGAAGGTCGGAGCACGTTCGCCAAGACCTGCTCGCGCGAGCCAAAGGCATGAACCGTCCCATTCGACATAACCAATACCTGATCGATGTTGGCGAGAGCCGAAGGACGATGCGCAACGACAATGACGATGCCTCCGCGCTGGCGCACTGCCCGTATGGCGCCGGCCAGGGCAGCGTCCCCATCTACGTCGAGGTTCGAGTTCGGTTCGTCGAGCACGACAAGAAACGGCTCGCCATAAAGTGCTCGGGCGAGACCCACGAGTTGCCTCTGCCCTGCCGACAGGGCCGCTCCGCCCTCGCCGATGCGGGTCTGAAACCCCTGAGGGAGTTGCATTATCATTTTCTCGACGCCGGCTGCTCTTGCCGCCGCAAGGACGCCTTTTGGATCCGTCTTGCCTCGGAACCTCGAAATGTTGTCTGCTACCGTGCCGTCAAACAACTCCACATCCTGCGGCATGTAGCCGATATGGGCGCCGAGCTGTTCCGAGTTCCATTGATCGAGAGAGGCGCCGTCCAATCTCACCGAGCCATGGAGCGGCTTCCACACCCCGACCAACGAACGCACCAAAGTTGTCTTGCCGGAACCGCTTGGGCCGATTACGGCCATCCCAGCGCCTCTCGACAGATGGAAACTCACATTCACCACGGTTGGCTTTGGCAAGCCGGGCGGCGCAATGGTCAATTGCTCGACCGCAAACCGCGCCTGCGGCCGAGGCAACTCCATTGGCTCGTCCTGGCGGCCGAATGCCGCCATGACCGCTGCCAGCTCGGAATAGCTGCGCCGGGCCGACAGAAAGCCTCTCCAGTTTGCGATCGCAGCATCCACCGGGGCCAAGGCGCGGCCAAGCAAAATGGAAGATGCGATGATCACCCCAGGTGAAGCCTCGCCGCCGATCACCAGGTAAGCGCCGAGACCGAGAACACAGGACTGCAACGCCATCCGCAGGGCCTTCGACAGCGAACTGGCGCCACCAACGACGTCAGAGAGACGTTCCTGCTGGGCGAGATAGGCTCGGCTGACGTCGCTCCAGCGTCGAGCCAGTCGACCAGACAGCCCCATTGCGTGAACGACTTCGGCGTTGCGCCGGCCGGAATCGGCAAGCGCCCGCTGCGACAGCAGCTCCTCCGAGGCACGCGCGGCGGGGCCTCGGCTAAACACTTCCGCGATCGCTGTTAAGAGGACCACAGCGATCGCGCCGACCGTCGCCAGCAGGCCGAGCGAAGGATGGAGCAAATAAATGATCAGCAGATAAAAGGGGATCCACGGGGCGTCGAAGATGACCGTCGGTCCCGTTCCGGAGAGAAAGCCGCGCAGTCGGTCAAGATCGTGCAAAGGCTGCAGACGGTCCGCATCACGCCCTGCCTTGAGCGGCAGGGACAGGGAGATGGAGAACACCTTTTGCTGCAAATTCCTATAGAGACGGCTGCCGATGCGGACCAACACGCGAAGCCGCACGAAATCCAGAAGCCCATGGACCGCATACAGACCCAGCATGCCGATCGTGAACCCCACCAGGGTGGGAACGCTCTGCGACGGCAGAACGCGATCGTAAATCTGCAACATATAGACCGAACCGGTCAGAGCGAGAATGTTTATCACTGCCGAGAACAGCGCCACGCCAAGCAGCCCAGGCATGCAGGCGAGAATGGCGGAACGTAGCTCGGGAGAACCAGCCCCCGATGTTTTCATGACCAGCGGTCGTTCGCGCGACACTGCCGCGCCGTTACTTCCGTAAGTTGTGATGGCTCAAACCTTTCTTGATGCGCATAGCAGCCGCTATCCGTCGCCCCCCTTATTACGCTCTGCTTACATACGTCGACTTTGAGGAAAATGCAGCGGATTCGTGGCATGAACCGGCGAAACGCGGCCGCCGACGTCTCCCTGTCTGGGGATAACTTCACGAAAAATGACGATTTTCGCTAAAGGAACTGGTCAGAACGGAGCCGGCAAAACAGGCGTATGTCCTTGCTCCCAAACACTTTCAAAGGTGCCACAGTCGGCTGAGCAAAATACCTGCTACTGAGCAACAACTTAGATCAATCAAACATTCTATCTCGCTGTGTTTCGTATTTGATTTCATCCTAATGTAGCAATCACCTAAGCAGACGCGGGGCATAAATCGAATCAACCAAAGGATCATTGGATGACACTCCATTATGCGTCCGGTGGATCAGCCACCGAAGTCGCAACCGCCGGGTTCAACCTGGTCGATGTTCAATATCTCTCGCAGGTCAATGCTTTGCCGGACGGCATGAAAGGCCTCGTCTATCTCGGCGCGCATGACGGCGTCACCTCCTCCTTCATTGAAAAAGTTACACCATTTCTGAACAACCCGAAGGTGTTCGGATTTTTCCTGATGGACGAGCCAGATCCCACCGGCAGGTGGGGCACATATGCAACTGCCGAAAACCTGAAAGCGGAATCGGATTGGATCCATTCCCATTTTCCGGGCGCCAAGACCTTCGTCACCATGATGAATATGGGGTCTCCTACAAATCCGGATTTTTCCAACACCTATAATCCGGCCAATACAGGCATCGACTATTACGGGTTGGACCCGTACCCGGTGCGCGATGACGTGAGCACGGTCGACTACAACATGATCGACAGGGCCGTGGGCGCGGCAGTGAAGTCCGGCATCCCGATCGACAAGATCATTCCGGTCTACCAGACTTTTGGCGGTGGCAACTGGACGACCGACACGGGCGGGAAGCATCAGATGCCAACGACGGAACAGATGCAAACGATGATAGATCATTGGGCAGCACTGGTTCCGTCGCCTGCCTTCGATTATGCCTATGCCTGGGGCTCGCAGAACGGAGACACAGCTCTGGAGAATTCGCCGGCACTGCAGGCCTTCTTCCAGCAGCACAACCTCCAAAGCACCGGTGGCTCTGCCGCCCCTCCAGCAAGCGATCCGATCGATACCCCGACCACGCCGCCAAGCGACGCCGGCGCCCCTGCTCCCGCCGCGCCGGCCCCGTCGGACAGCGATCATATATTCCATGGCACGCGCGGCGCAGACGTTTTTCACGCGACCACGGGCAATGACAAATATCTCGTCAACAATGCCCATGACAAGGTGATGGAAGCGCCAAGCGGCGGGGTCGACAAGGTCGTGGCCTCGGTGAGTTACGCTCTTACGGCGGGCTCACATATCGAGCAGCTCTCCACCGCCAGTTCGGGTGGCAGGGCGTCCATCAACCTGACCGGCAACGAGTTCGGTCAAGCCATCTATGGGAATGGCGGCGCCAACAAGATCAATGGTGGCGGTGGCGCCGACAAGATGACCGGCTATGGCGGCAATGACACCTATTACGTCGACAATGCCCACGACAAGGTGGTGGAGCAGAGAGGAAGCGGCGCCGATAAGGTTCTTGCCTCGGTGAGCTTCGCTCTTTCGGCTGGCTCGCATATCGAGCAACTCGCAACCACCAAGGCATCCAGCAAGGCCGCCATCAATCTGACCGGCAACGAATTCGGACAGACCATTCAAGGCAATGCCGGTAGCAACAAGATCGACGGCGGCGGCGGAGCCGATACGTTGAGCGGGCGTGGGGGCAGAGATGCCTTCGTGTTCAGTACCGCCCTTGGTGCTGGAAACGTCGACAAGATCACTGATTTCAACAAAGCCCAGGACAAAATCCACCTCGATCATTCCATCTTTGCCGGTCTCGATCAGGGGGGCCTCTCGTCGGACGCTTTCTTTGCCGGCAAAGCCGCGCATGACAGTTCCGATCACATTATCTACAACAGTTCGACGGGAGCTCTTTCTTTCGACAGCGACGGCGTCGGAGGCGCAAACCAGATCCATTTCGCGAGCCTCTCTCCGCATCTGTCGATTACCGCATCGTCTTTTCTGGTCACCTGAACCAGCCCAGCGAAGAAACGCTTTAAGAAGTCGGCGAGGCCCTTGGGCCTCGCCGACAGATGTTCCGGATGTGTGGACCAACAGCTGACGTGCGGGTTCCGTCCTGAAGACCGGGCGACGCAGGCCGAGGGCCGGCTTGACGGCCCAGCGCAACCACAAAGATTTTTTGCCATCAGCGAACCGCGGAGCTCAGGCACCGCGCCGCCGCAATTGGACACTCGAAAACCTTGGACAACCAAGGTGATGCAGACCGGCCACCCGTACCGGCTCAGGCAAGCACCGCGCTCATCCCGCAAGACACGAGTCACATGAACGCTCCGGCAATCGCGAGGGAATCTCGCCTCGCTGGTCGCCACCCTTCCAAACATCACTGGTGTCATTCAAACGGACGAGGACAGGCACCTGGTGTCCCCCTAGCGTGCACTCGGGCGGCATGCGCTCAGAGGTGATTAAACCGGGCCATGGCAGCATCGAGAGCCAATCGGCCATGTGCGCTTGGGAGAGGCAGATGAACCCGCACCTGGTCTGCGTGGGAGGCGAGGATCACGCCTTGAGAGTTCCCTTCCTCATCGCGCTGCGAGAGAAAGGCTTTCGCGTTACGGCGGTCTCGAGCGGTTCTCCCGTACCGTTTTTACGGCATGACATTTCGCATCACAGGTTCTCCTTCGACCGCTTTGCAAGCGGAGGCGGGGAATGGCGCACTCTCGGAACGATGCGCCGCTTGATGCAGGAGCTTCAGCCTGACATCATCCAGAGCTTCGACACCAAGCCAAATCTGTTAACGCCCCTTTCGGTACGGGGAACTGTTCCGGTCATTCGCACCATCAACGGACTGGGATGGACGTTCTCATCGCTGGAGCCTCGAGCCCTGGCCTTGCGTCCGGTCTATTGCGCACTGCAATGGCTTGCGTCTTCCTGGACGGCAGCGACCGTATTCCAAAATAGCGACGACCAACTGTTCTTCGAGCGCTTTCGGCTGATCGGTCGCGGAAGTTCGCGACTGATACGCAGTTCCGGAATCGATGTCGGCGCGTTCGCAACGGTGCGCCATCTCGGGTCCTCAGCAACGAAGATGCGAAAGGACCTCGGCCTTCAGTCCGCCGAAGTGGTGATCTTCGTCGGCCGTTTGACGCGCCAGAAAGGCGTGGCGACCCTTCTCAAGGCGGTCCCTCGCATTCTGTCCGCAAGGCCCTCGGCACGGTTTGTGCTCGTCGGCCCACGAGAATCCGAAGGCTCATTCGCAATCGACAAGTCGGAACTCGATCGGCATGCACCTCATGTGCTGGCCTTGGGTCCACGACGCGATGTCGCCGACCTCCTTGGCATGGCCGATGTATTCGCCTTTCCCACTCAGTATCGCGAAGGGGTTCCGCGTGTATTGCTCGAGGCGGGGCTGGCGGGACTGCCCATCGTGGCCTCAAGGATGCCAGGCTGCAGCGACGTCGTCGAAGACGGATGGAACGGCTACCTGGTTGCGCCGCATGATGCCGATGCCCTCGCCTCGCGAACAATAGACTTGCTGTCCGACCGCGCGGCGGCCAAGGCGATGGGCGCCCGTTCTGTTGAACTTGTCCGGAAGCGATTTGCCCTGCCGCTGGTGGTCGACCAGTACTGCGACCTTTACGACAACACACTCCGCGCGGGGCACATGCGACCACTCCCTGCCGTTGGGCTTGGAGGCGGCCTCGCAAATCACCGAGGCGGGGCACATCAATGATCCGGGACGCCTTGCTCGCCCTGGGGGTTGCTATGTCCTATGCGACGCAACTAGGCGTTCCGGGATTGCCGCTCGGCTATGGCGAATTGTTCATCGCGATCTGGATCGTGCTGGCGATTGGACGAATACTCGCTGGCGGTCGTCTCCAGCTCACACCCGCTTTTGTCCAACTGGCGAGCTTCTGGCTGCTCCTGTCGCTCGCTTTGGGGATCGGCACGATCGTCGGTTACCTGACCACCGTTCTTTATCTGACCGGGTTTGTACATGACGTTATGGCCTATGTGTTGCTGGCAAGCTTTACGTGCCTGGCCGCGGCGGAGCCGGACGCCGATCGGCATCTGCGCCGCAGCGCATGGTACGTGGTCGCGTTTGCCAATGGGGCCTTTGTGATACAGCTTGGTTTGGCTTATGGTGCGATCCACCAATCCGGCGTCGATCCCTGGTATTGGGACCGGTTCCGTGGCTGGTCAGAGAACCCGAACCAACTCGCGCTCTATTGCGCGCTCTTTGGCCCGCTGGCTTTGCATCTTGCCACGACCACGCGCAACCCATGGGCTCGTTTGCTTGCATTCTCATGCCTGCTCCTGACGTTCTATGTCGGCCGACTGACGAAGAGCGACACCTATCTCTATACCAGCATCCTGAGCTGCCTCATCTTCATCGGATTGCGGCTTCGTGCATGGATAGCAACGAGCGGCCGCGCCAGCATGCCCCGCCTGGCGGCAATTATGCTGTTGGCAGGCTCCTTCCCTCTAGCGCTTGCAATGACGCCGTACGCGCTCACCGAAGAGACCAGCGTCGCCAATTTTGCGAAGAGCCTTACCAAAGACGAAGGCGGGGAAGCGACCGTCGAAACGTTCGAACTCCGGCTTTATCTGTGGCAGGAGGCTGTGGAAAAAGGATTGAAATCCGGGTCCCTGGGACTGGGCCCTGGCCCCCACCTCGAGCGGCCTCCCGTGGCCGACCGTCAATTTCTACAGCGACCTTTCGAGGCGCATAACACCGTTCTCGACCTTTACCTGCAGGGCGGATTGCTTGCCGTGATGGCGTTGGTCTGGATCGTGGGCGCCGCCATGTCCTCCGCCTGGCGAGCGGGATTCGACGCCCTGCTGGTGCTCGGGGGATCGACGATAATCTTCAGCATGCCTCACCTGATCATCCGCCACCCGATCGTGTGGTTTTCGCTGGCTTTCTGCCTCGTTGCCGGAAATCCGACCGCACTTCGGCGGCAGCTTGCTGAACCGAGGGTGGCCTAATGTGTGGGATCGCGGGAATTCTATTGGCTTCGGACGCTCTGGACATAAAGCCACTTGGAGCGATCGGGCGGATGACTGCATCGCTGCGTCACCGGGGGCCGGATGGCGAGGGGCTCTGGATCGACCGCGAAGCTGGAATCGCACTGGGCCACAGGCGGTTGGCAATTGTCGACCTGTCAGCCGCCGGGCACCAGCCGATGCATTCCGCCAGCGGTCGGTACGTGATCACCTTCAACGGTGAGATATACAATTTTCGCGATTTGCGTAGCGAACTCGAGTGTGCGGGCCAAACCTTTCAAGGTGCTAGCGACACCGAAGTGATGCTCTGCGCAATCGAGCATTGGGGGCTTGAGGCCGCCCTCAATCGCTTTGCCGGTATGTTCGTCTTCGCATTGTGGGATCTCAAGACAAGAACCCTGCATCTGGCCCGCGACAGAATGGGCAAAAAGCCCCTCTATGTCGCATCGACCCGAGATGCGCTGGTTTTCGCGTCTGAGCTGAAGGCGATCAATTGCTTTCCGGGCTTTTCTCCCGACCTTGATCTTGATGCCGCCGCGGCAATGCTTTCGACGGGATGGGTGCCGGACCATCGCTGTATCTGGCGAAGCGTGTTCAAACTGCCGCCTGGTTCTGTCCTTTCCGTCACGGCGGCGAATTTTGCCGAAGACCGCAGCGCGGACCGTCTTTCCCGATGCATTCACCGCTGGTGGTCGCTGGCTGCCGTCGCTGCCGATGGGCGACGGAATCCCGCCATCGGCACCGACGAAGATCTGGTTGACGAACTGGACAACCGGCTTCGGCTGGCTGTGCGGGAACGTATGATCGCCGACGTGCCTCTGGGCGGCTTCCTGTCGGGCGGGATCGACAGCTCAGCCGTGATCGCCTTGATGCAGGCCCAATCCTGCAAGCCGGTTCGCAGCTTCACGATCTCGTTCGGAGAGGGCGGCTTTGATGAAGCTCCATACGCAGCGGCCGTTGCCCGTCATCTGGGTACCGACCACTCCGAACTTCACCTCTCGCCAAGCGCCGCACGTGACGTCATTCCCGAGTTGCCCCAGGTCTGGGATGAACCCTTCGCCGATGAATCACAAATACCGACCTTGCTCGTTGCCAGGCTCGCTCGTCAGCACGTCACCGTAGCGCTGTCGGGCGACGGTGGTGACGAATGCTTCGCAGGATACGGCCGCCACTTTATGGCGGAGCGGCTGAAACGGCACCTGCGCCTGCCCCGACAACTGCGCCGAACCTTGGCGGCAGGGGCAGGGTTTTTCGCACGCGCCGGACGTGACGATGCCGTTGGCAAACTGCCGCTCTCTGCGAGCGCGAGGCATTTTATCCGGAGCGACCGAATGGAACGCCTCGCCCGGCTGCTCACGGCATCGAACGAAGACGAATTGTTTCAGCGGCTGGCGCGGCCACAAGCTGAAAACCTTGGATATCAGCGGCCGACCGAACCAACCCACGGCTACGGCGGTCCGCCGCTTGACGACCTGCTCTCCCGTCTTCTGTACGATGACATGGCGGGCTACTTGCCTGGCGATATCTTGGTGAAGCTGGACCGTGCCACCATGGCCAACAGCCTTGAGGGTCGGTGTCCTCTGCTTGACCACCGCGTTGTCGAATTCTCCTGGCGGCTGCCATCCAACATGAAAGTTCGTGATGGCGCCGGCAAATGGATCCTTCGCCAATTGCTACGCCGCTATCTCCCGCAGCACCTGATCGAGCGTCCGAAACAAGGCTTCGATGTCCCTATCGCTGCATGGCTGCGGGGTCCGCTGCGCAACTGGGCCACCGATCTTCTCGCCGACATGCGAACCGAAAGCAGTGACGTATTGGACACCGCGAAGATCGACGCCTGCTGGCGCGATCACATTGATGGCCATAACCGCTCGCGCGAATTGTGGTCCGCGTTGATGTTCCAGGCCTGGCGGAGCAAGGCCAATCGGCAAGCACAGCAAACCGGCCCAACTCATGAACGCGACCTGGCAGGAGTGTAAGATGGTAGGTTCCGCAATCAGCCCGATCCAGCTGCCACGGGTCAATCAACTACCAGCACCGGTTCTCGAAGGCAGAGTGCCCGTGCGGTCATTGCGTGAGTATGTCGAGCCGCCCACCGCGTCGCGCCAACTCTTCGTGATTCTGGCAAGGAGAAAATGGTCTATTGTTGCCTTCGCTGTGTTGGGCGGCTTGTTGGCGGGGTTGCTGGGAAGCCTTCGACCAGTTCTCTACGAGTCAACAACCCAGCTTATCGTCGACGCCCCCTCGCGCGGTTCACTGCCCGTCGGCGCCCCGTCTTCGCAGGACCTCGTTGATTCAAGCATAGATGACCACATCACGATGTTATCGTCGCAAGATCACCTGCGCCGCGTCATGGCGGCACTGCGCAAGACAGGTGCGGCGGAAACCGGACAGGACAATTCCGCGAGCAGGAATTCCCGGCTTGAACCGTCTGCCACCCCTCCCCCAAGGACACGCTCACTTGCCGGCGGTCTACTGGACTGGCTGTGGCCAGGGGCGGACCAGGTAGCCAACGGTCCACAAGCCGAGGATGCCTCCGAGTTGAGAGCTTTGCGGCGAGGCATGCGGGTCGGGCAGGAGCTGCGATCGAGAGTAATCTCCGTCGCTTTTGCCGATGACAGCCCCGCGCGGGCGGCGCTCGTGGCCAACACATTCGCTCAGGTTTATGTCGACTCCCTAGCGAAGAAAAGGCAGGCATCCGACCAGCAAGAGCTCGATGCGATCACCGCCAGTTTGCCCGGGCTGCAAAATGATCTGCAGGCAGCGGCAGACCGCCTTGAGAAATATCGGCTGAGCCACGGAGCCATCGACCAAGGCTCGGCGGACAATGCAGCCAGGGAACGGGCCGACCTCAGCCAGCAATTGTCGATGTCAAAGGCGGACCTCGCCGCTGTGGAATCTCGGCTTCGATACGTCCAGGGGCTTCGAGAGCATGGGGCCTCTCTCACCGCCTTGGCCGAAGCTATTGGCGCGCCTGAACTTGCCGACCTTGCGGCTCGACAGGCTCTCGCGCCGGCAGACCAGGAACTCAGAGCCACGACGCAAAGCAAGATCGAACAAGGCGTCGACAAGATTGCTGCCGATGCAAACATTTTCCGTGCACAGATCGCCGCTCTTGAAAGCCGAAAGAACATCCTGGATGCGGTCATGGCCGACACCGCCAGCCGGCTTTCCGGTTTGCGGGCTCTCGAGCCGCAGGTCAGCCTGCTGACCCAGCGATATAACGAACTCCTTGGTCGACAACAGGATTTGACGCGGCGTATCGGAGTTCCCTCAGCTGGAATTTCCATCCTGTCCGCTGCTTGGCCGCCGACTATCCCGCAGACCTTGCCAGCCATCTTCCTTGTTCCCCCTGGGATGATCCTATTCGCCATTCTGGGGGCGATGTACGTCACGATGCGCAATCATTTCGACCGGACTTTCCGTGGCGAGGCCGAGGCAGAAGCGGTGCTCAAGGTTCCCTGTGTGGGGCAGATTCCCGAAGCAGGCGGAATGCATGCCAAACAACTGCGAAACCTCGTGCTGGGGGAGCGCAGGTCCGCATATAGCCGCGCCGTGACGTCGTTGCTGATTGCGGCGGCACCAAATGCGCTAAGGGCTCGTTCGTCGTACACGGCGCTTGTCACCTCCAGCGTGCCGCAGGATGGCGGGACCGAGCTCGCGTGGAGCCTGGCGCTCGCCGGCACGCGACTGGGCGGTCGAGTACTGTTGGTCGATCTTGAACGCAAGGGCGTTCAGCTCACGCTCGAGTTCCTGCACCAGTTCAGCGAACGCAAGAACCGCCATTCCTTCGCTGACTATGTTTGCAATCGCTGCGACCTGGAAGGTGCCGTTGCCAGGCTGCATGAAATCGGGATCGACGTAATGACCGCCGCTCCGTCGGACGACCTGCTGGCGCTGCTATCATGCGAGGACGGAGGCAAAGTGATGGCGGATCTGCACGCGACCTATCGCATCGTGATCATAAACCTGCCGTCGGCGCTGGGGCGGCCGGAAGCCAAATTTCTGCCAGGATGGGCGGACGTGGTTCTTTTCGCCATCCGGTGGAGGAAAACGCCACGCACCCTCGCTCGCGGGGTGCTGGAACTCCTTCAGGGCAACGGTTCTCTTGCGATACCTGTTGGCAGTGTCCTCACGCGAGTGAATCTGAAAAAACATGCCGGATATCGGCTCGAGGACAGCGCTGACCTCTTGCGCGAGCAAATAGCATGACGGCCACAGGCTCGTCCTTGGGCTACGGACGATCCTGGGGCGGTTCATCCAGGGAGCGGCCAGGACGATTCACGGTGCAGCCTGTCAGCAGAGCGCGTCATTCAGGTGAATGATGGCAAGGTCCGGTGTGCATCGTAGGCTGCGGCAATCCCCGATATTTGCCTCTCTCGGAAGCGCGAACCGATGGCACCAAGCGACCTTCTGAGACCCAAGACGGTTCCTGCGGCAGGCACAGCCATCATCGTTGTTCGGCCGAGCCCGATCGGCTCGATCATTCGTGCAGCAAGCGGAGTGTCGGCAATGGCGATTGTCGGCCAGCTGACCCTTCTTGCCGCAATCCCGGTTTTGGCGCGGCTCTATTCGCCGGCCGATTTCGGCATCTTTACGATTTATCTGTCGATCGTGAACATACTCGCCGGGGTCGCGGCATTGCGCTTCGAGGCTTCGCTCTATGGGGTCAAGGGGAACGCGCAGGCCTATGTGACGGTCAAGCTTATTCTCTTGGCTGTGTTCGTGACGACCGTCCTGGCCTTTTCGGCCGGACAGATGCTGTCGAACCTTGCTCCCAATCGCCTCGGCTCGCTCGCCTGGCTCATTCCGATTGGAATGGGAGGCGCAGGTCTGGTCGAAGCCATGAACTGCTGGAGTCTGCGTGCCGGGCTTTTGCGCGATTTTGCTCTCGGGCGCCTGATCCTGCCGGCGAGCATGGCTGCACTGCAATTGGCTTTCGGCATCGCCGAACTCGGCGGTGAAGCGATGATCCATGCCCATATTCTAAGCCAGTTCGTCTTCATCGGGGTGATCGGCTATCGGGTGATGAGTTGGGAGGATTTGCGTGGCATCGCCTGGGCACCTTGGCGTGCGGTATTGGAAAAGGCTCGGCGGGAATACAAATTTCCTCTGTTCGATATTCCCGCAACGCTCGCGAGCATAGCAATCAACAATCTTCCAGCAGTCCTTGTCGGCGGGCTGTTCGGCACCGCATTTGCCGGATATTTGGGCGTGGCCGCGCGGCTGGTCACCGGTCCGGTGACGCTGATCGCCACACCGCTCAGCAATGTTTTTGTCGCCGAAGCAAACCGGAACAGCAATCGTGGACACCTGCTTGGTGTGGCGCGCGGGCTTCTCCTGCTGGCCGCCGCCTTTACCGCGGTGCCGATCTTGCTCCTCGGCCTCGCCGCGCCCTATGTGGTCGTTCCGCTTCTGGGCGAGCCTTGGATGCCCACTGCGGAAATCATGACCGCACTGGCGCTGATGGGCGCGGCACAGGCGTTGTCGACTCCGCTCAGCGACGTTCCCGCTCTGTTACGGCGGCAAGGAACAAGACTGGTCATCGACCTCGCACGGGCGGTTCTCGTGTTTGGCCCGCTGCTCGCCGGCGCCCAGGCGGGCTGGCAGCCAGTCACCGTCATCTATTTCATGGCCGCCGGCGGCGCGTCGGGTTTCGCTCTGAAAATGGCAGCATCACTGTATCTGTTGACCCACGACCCTCAACCAGCAGGCGCTGCAACGTGCATCCAACATGAATGTCTCGAGGAAAAAACACCATGAATTCGTCGTCGGTTGACAACCTTCAAGCGGCAGTTGCGGTCACCCAGCATGACCGGGCCGATCTCTCGTGGTCACGCCCTTTTATCTCGGTCGGGATACCAACCTTTCGTCGACCGGATACGATCCGCAGGGCGATCGACAGCGTCTTGGGCCAGGATTACTCCGATTGGGAGTTGGTCGTGAGCGACGACGAGGGGCCGGAGGGCGAGACCTGGGCTATCGTGACCGACTACGCACGGAGCGAACCTCGCATCCGCATCATCGAAAACAGTCGAGGTCGCGGTCAGGTGGAGAACACCAACAACGCTATGCTGGCTTGCTCCGGACGATGGATCAAGTTGCTACATGACGATGACTGGCTTGCGCCAGGTGCACTCAGGACATTCGCCGAAATTGCCAAACAGTACCCCTCAGTCGCCTTCATGACGTCAGCCGCAAACATAATCGAGGACAAGCGAGTGCGATTTCGCCAAGTCCCCAAGCAGCAGGAACCGATCTCGCTTTATTCCAGCCAGCAGTGCCTGATGGACCTCTATCTGGTGCGCGCGACACGCTGCCTGGGGATTATTCCATCCACATTGTTGATCAACAGCGACGTCATTCGTGCCGGCTGCTTGATGCGCACGCACAAAGAGATTCCGGCCGGAGTGGATCAACTGTTCTTCGTGGATCTAGCCAGCCATGGGGACATGGTGGCGATAAGCGATCCGCTTACCTTTTACGATGCAACGAACCATCCAAGCATTACAACGTCAAAGAGTTTCCGCGAGGTCGACGAAGTGACCCTCGCCGTCAAACAGCTTAACTGGAATCTCATCAAGGACCGCAACCATCTCCCGCCTCCCGAGACATTGCTGCGGGCATTGCGGGTTGCTCGTATTCCCATGAGGTTCCACCAGCAGTCCTGGTTGACCACGTTCCTGGACGGGATTCAGATCTTCCGGCCTTCCGTCATGAAGGTGGCGGGCTGGCACGTGCTTAACCACGTGTTTGCAATCCGCCCAAGATTGGGCCGGGTGCGCACACGACGGCGGTAGGGTGAGGCTGGCGGACAAGCACGCCGGCAACAGATTGCGCGCGCACAAGCCTGTTGCGCGCGCGCATGGTACGGCCGTTACCTCACGGCAAGACGCATATGCGCCCAAGAAGAGCTACCAGTTCCGCCTGGCGCCGTGTTTCGGTCTTGGCGAAGAGCGACGCCAGCTGTGACCTTATCGTGGTCCGGCTCAAGCGCCGCTTGCGGGCTATCTCCAAAGGGGCATCGCCCTGCGCCAAGCGCAGCGCGAGTTGCGTTTCGGCACTCGTCAGACCAAACATTCTTTGCAGCGTCTGGGGATTTGGCCCGGACCTGTTTTCACGATCCAGCAGCGCCACGATACTCGTCGCGTCAGGCGTTGCTATGCCCTTCTCGTTCAAAATCAAGGGCCTGTCGCCCATACCGCGGATCACCACCCATGAAAGCGTGCCAGGAAGAAAATTCCCCGGCACGTTTGCGATCAGCCGCCTCAGAGCAACCGACACCTTGCCGGCCGTATCAGCTGCCTCGCCCTCGCGCTCCAAGGTGTTTTGAGCGGCTGAATTCCACTCCATGACCTTCCTGTCGCTGTTCAGGATCAGATAGCCACACCCGATGCGATCAAGCATTCTCACAACAGATGCAAGGCTGCTCTGCTTTGGCTCGACAGCCACGCCGTCGAACCTTTGTGGTGCTTGGTGCCAGGCGGAACTATGGCCACCCTGCGTTCTCAAGGCCGAGACGGGCTTTCCCCCGAAACTTCCATATTGGCGACCAAGAATTCCATCATGCTGCCTACCAACCAGTGCCATTTTCTTACCTCCCGCAAAACGGCAACGCCTCCCAGTCAAAAGGAGGTGCCTTAAACATGTCAGTCAGGTCGCTTGGAGAGTTGCGGTCAGATCCGCCCCCGACATCGGACAAAATGCGCGCTACAATCCCCGGGAACAATCCTGCGGTCGGACTAGTCTGTACGCTTTTCGGTCTAATCTCGACGGACTAGTCAGAAGGTTCTAATCTGGCACATGCGTTTGCATTCGCTCAGCTTGCACCCGAACAGCTCAAGCAAGTTGCTAACCCACCTTGCCTCGATGTCGCTCCTGATCGCGACACTTGCAGTGGAGACAGCGCTGCCGGCGTCTATCGCATACGACATCGGCTTTTTTGAATTTGTTCCCACCATTATTGCCATCTCATATCTCGAAGATCGCCTGGTCGCCCTTGCGGCAACGTTTGTGATGGCGGCTGTCGGCTTAGTGGCGCGGGATATCCTGAACAATCCAATTGACATCGAGGTTTGGATTAGGGCCATTCTGCTGCTGGTTGCAGGCGGGATGATCGCCCTGACTTTCCACCGGCAGAGGCAGGACTACCGCACCCTTTTGCGGGTTGCAGAGGCCAGACTCGTGGCCTTGGAGGCAACCGAAAACAGCTATCGCTGGGCATTCGAACGTGCCGCCATTGGCTTTGCCAACATGAGCGAGAACGGAGAGTTGCAACGGTCCAACAAACGTCTTTGTGAGATGACAGGGTATGTCGAGGAGGAGCTTTCGGGTCTGCCGCTCAGGGCACTCGTCCATCCTGACGACAACCACACTTTGGCGGAAGCGTTGACTCGCCTCAAAGACACGACTTCTTTCGGCTCGGAGATCCGTCTCCTGAGAAAGGATGGCACGGTTTTGTGGACAAGATTGGCGCTGTCTTTGGCCGTGCCAGCCGATGCTCTCCCGCAAAGCATCTTTGTAATGGTGGACGATATATCTGGAGAGCGAACCGCCCGCGAGGCACTCCGGGCTCAGAAGGAATGGTTGGACCTGGCACTGTCGTCCAGCCGGTTGGGAACGTGGCGTATCGATTTCGAGAGCGGGTCCGTGAATGGCTCAGCCGCGTTCTGGGAAATGATGGGACTGGCACCCGCGCCGAGCCGTCCATTGCAGGAATTGGCCGCGGTCGTTCACCCGGCCGACTTGCCTAATCTGACGGCCCCGGGAGAGCTTGCATCAGGCGCCAACTATGATGCGGAGATCCGCATCAGGCGAGCTGGCGGGCATATCCGCTGGATTGCTCTTCGGGGCCGGGACGAATTGCGCGACGGTCGTTCACAGCGAATAGGAGTCGCCGCGGATCTCACCGATCGACGCATAACCATTCTGCTGCGGGCTGCGGCGAAGAAGCGAGAGCGGGCCATGCTTGAACAGCGCCATAGGCTCAACAATCTGTTTCCGGTGATCACGGCGCTTGTAAATATGGTCGGTGCCCCCGACAACGATATTGCCCGTTACAAGCAGACACTGATCGAAAAAATCGGCGCACTCCAGGCGACGCATCTGCTTCTTTCACGCGATGGCAGCCTGTCGGCTTCCCTCCGTGACCTCATTGCTCAGGAATTGCAGCCCTATATGGGGACGCACAACATTTCGATCAGTGGACCCGAAGTAAAAATGGCAGAGGGTTCGGCTGAGAGCTTCGCAATGATCGTTCACGAACTTACGACCAATTCCGTGAAGCATGGGGCTCTCGGCACTCCGGCAGGCCGGATCGAGGTCGTGTGGCAATTCGCAGCCCAAGAGCCCGGCGCCGACATAGTGTTCGAATGGTCGGAATCGGGAGAGCGCCGGGTCTCCACCTCGGCTCGGCGTGGCTTTGGGTCGTTGATTATTGGAGCTGACGGTGAACCTATCGTGGGCCACTCTTCCAAGCTTGAGATGCTGGATCACGGACTGAAATATTCGGTCCGGCTGCCGCCAAAAGCAATCGGCGCTAGTTGACGTCTCTGGCGGCCCATGTCTTCAGCAGAACCGCGGCTTCTGTCCGATTTCGTGCCCCAAGTTCGCGCAGGACGGCGGCGGCATGAATCTTCGTCGTCGCTTCTGCAATTTCAAGAGAGCGGGCAATCTCTTTGTTCGAGTAACCTTCGGCCATCAACCTGAGGACTTCCTTCTGTCTGGACGTAAGCCTGCCCAGATTGTTGACGCTGGTGGTCCTGTGGGGCATTTGCGTGGGAGCCACGGATGGAAGGCGTACCGACTCCTTGGGCCTTTGTGAAAGAAGTGCCGGAACGTAAATACGGCCGGCCAGGATTTCGTTCACCGCCAGGACCACCTCCTCGTCCGTTTGGGACTTTACGATATAGCCATGAAGCCCAATCGAAAGGGCAGTCAGAATCTCGGCGCGTGAATCGGTCCCCGAAACAATTGCAAACCGTGTGTCGGGATGAGCCGGTAAGACGTCGCGAAGATCATCCTGACCCGACAGTCCCGGCATGTTCAGGTCGAGGATGGCGAGATCAACGGGCGCCCGATCTTCAAGCAGGCTTATGACGGTCTCAAAACACGCCGCTTCGAATATTTCCAAGTCTGGCATGCCGGCCATCAATGCCAGTCGCAGCCCACGACGATACAGGCCGTGATCGTCGGCGATGATAATACGATACATGAACCACCCACCTTTTGGCAGCCCCGCATGTGTCCCTAGCTGCCGAAACCTCCGTCTGGATGGACCGTACGGTGACCCAACACAGATCAGCCGCCCGCTGATCCCCCGTATGTCGACGCTCGCCGCCGCCCATCCACATATTTCAACTTTCTAATATAGCTTACACTCGCACGCATTTCAGGGCCAGATATTGAAGTGTTTTTTTCGTACGAACGGTAGCGATGCCGTTCCGAGAAGGTCGTTACCGGCGCCGGACATGCGCACAGCAGTTGCCAGTCGAGCGGCTACAGCTCCCCAGCGCTGATTGATCGCCCTGCCGCGCCATGCCCTGCCGGCTGGAATATTGAAATCAAAAGGCCGGGAAAGTGCCATTCAAATGCACGACGACGCCTTCTCGGGCGCCACTTACCATCGCTGCACTCCGGAGAGGCGAAGCCAACACTGGCGTACCTTCCGGCCGGGTGGGCTGGACCCATCACACCGCGACAGTCGTATCAACAGGAGGACGAGATGAAAGCGGTCATTCAGTGCGGTGGAATGGGAACACGCCTTCGGCCTTTCACATCCATCTTGCCCAAGCCTCTCATGCCGATCGGTGCTCGACCGGTTCTTGAATTGCTTTTGAAGTGGCTGCGACGGAACGGCATTCAGGAAGTCTACGTCACGACCGGCTATCTGGGGCACTTGATCCGCACCGTATGCGGAGACGGATCACAGTGGAATCTAAGGATACGCTATACCCAGGAGTTGGAACCTCTCGGCACTATTGGCCCGCTCTCCCTGATCAGGGAGGAACTGGACGAGCCGTTCATTGTTCTCAATGGGGACGTACTTACCGATCTCAGTCTCAGCCGGTTTGTGGCGTCACACCGCACTCATACGGATCCAGTCACCATAGCCACAGCTTCCCGCATCATCAAGATGGACTTCGGCGTCATCGACGAGGTCGGCAACACTGTTAAAGTATTCCGCGAGAAACCGACGCTGACTCATCTGGTAAGTATGGGAATATATTGCATGAATCCAGACGTTTTTCGTTTTATACCTGACGGCATCGCCTTTGGATTCGACGACCTCATGCTGCAGATGATGCAAAACGGCACGAATGTGCACGTCTACAAACATGACGGGCTTTGGCTGGATATCGGACGCGTTGAAGATTTTCAAAACGCACAAACCATCGCCTGGGAAGAGCAGTCCGCATCGATCGAGGTCTCGGCAGCGGCCGCTTGAGGGCTGAACGCCCTGCCGCGCCAACATGAGGAGGTCGTAATGCTCTTGGTCAGCGCTCCTATTCTTGGCTTTCCGGAAAAGGCAGCCCTGGCCAAAGTTGTCGACAGTGGGTGGCTGACGATGGGGGACCAGGTGCGAGCCTTTGAAGAGGCCTTCGCGGCCGTGCATGATGCGGTCGATTGCGTCGCCGTCAGCTCTTGCACCGCCGCCCTGCATCTCATTCTCCATGCACTTGGGATCGGCCCCGGAGACGAAGTGCTGGTTCCCTCGCTGACCTTCGTGGCGACCGCGAATTCAGTGCTCTACGTAGGAGCAACACCGGTATTCGTCGACATAGAGTCGGCCGAAGTGCCACTGATGTCTCTAAGCGACGCGGAAGCCAAGTGCACCGGACGCACCAAGGCTGTCATTCTCGTCCATTTTGCCGGCTACCTCGCCGACCGGGAAGAATGGCAGAGATTTGCCCGTGTGCGAGGACTGCATATCGTCGAGGATGCCGCGCATGCTCCCGGCCTTAAGGAGGTGGGGACTTACGGTGCGGCCGCGGCCTTTAGCTTCTACGGCAACAAGAACATGACCACCGCGGAAGGCGGGGCCGTTATCGCCCGGGATGCACAGCTCCGTGAAGCGATCCGCCAGGCTCGCGGACATGGGATGACCAGTGGCACACATCAGCGGCTGAACAGCCGCACGCCGCAATACGACGTGACGATGCTCGGTTTCAATTATCGCATGGACGAATTGCGCGCCGCTATCGGCTTGGTCCAACTTCAGAACCTGCAGGAATGGAATGAAATCCGGCGCATATTGGTCGTCCTCTATCGGCGTCTGATCGCAGATTATTGCTCGGCTGTGACAGTCCCGTTCGGCAAACCGCGGACCTCGGCCTACCACATCATGCCTGTCCTCCTGCCGCATGACGTCGACCGGCAAACGGTAATCGACCATCTGCGAACGAAGGGTATACAGACCACAATCCACTATACGCCCGTGCACCAGATGACGCTTTATCGCCAGATGTTCACTGAAATCCATCTGCCGAAGACCGAGGACTTCGCGCAGCGGGAATTGACGATTCCACTACACCCGCAAATTACGGCAAGTGCGATCGAGTCGGTGGTTGTTGCGTTGGCCACGGCGATTGAAGGCAGCGGGCGGGCGGGAGCCGCGGCATGAACGCACTCGACGTGACGATGCATCGCCCCGCCGTAGCTGGCACCAGCCACGGAATTGCCAGACGCGCTATGGACATCATCCTCGCCGCAGTAGCGGGAATGGTACTCGCTCCACTGATGCTCCTGATTGCCGTTGCACTCTTTGTCGAGGGCGGTTGGCCCGTGCTTTTCGCACAGACGCGCCTGGGTGCCGGCGCAAAACCGTTTCGCATGTACAAGTTCCGCAAATTCAAGACGACAGCCGATCCTTTCGGCCTTGCGCTGACCATGAACGATGACAGCCGCATGACGCGGGTAGGCCGTTTTCTCGCGGCAACGAAACTTGATGAGCTGCCCCAACTGTGGAACGTTTTCACGGGGGACATGGCAATTGTCGGGCCGCGGCCGGAAAGCCTTGCCTTCGCCGATTGTTTCCGCGGCGGCAATGAAGCTGTCCTACAGTGGAAGCCTGGCCTGCTCGGCCCAACCCAGGTTCTCTTCCGTCACGAAGCCTGTTTTTACCCGCCCTCCCTTGATCCGCTCCTGTTTTATCGAGAGGTCCTGTTCCCGGCCAAGGCAACGATCGACCTCGCCTACTATCCGCGGCGCACCATTGCATCGGACCTCGTCTGGATAATGCGGGGCTTCAGGGCGGTTTTCGGCGTGTCCCTGCCTCCCGCGGCAAGTGGGTAGAGTTGGCAAGTGAGGAGAGTTTGGCATGAATGGATTGTTGTTCGTTCGCCAGTTTGACGGCTCACATGATCGAAGGAGTGCACGGTCGTGAACTATCACGGCAGGAAGGTCCTGGTCACGGGTGCGGATGGATTTATCGGATCCCACCTCACGGAAGCGCTGGTGCGCGAAGGTGCCGATGTCACGGCACTGGCCCTCTACAACTCGTTCGACAGCCATGGCTGGCTGGATGATTTGCCCGACCACGTTCGAAGCCAGTTGCAGTGCATTCGGGGGGACGTTCGTGACAGCGCCTTCATCAACCGGATCGTGCGCGGCCAGGCGGTGGTGTTTCATCTGGCTGCGCTGATTGCGATTCCCTATTCCTATGCGGCTGCCCAATCCTATGTGGAAACCAATGTGCTGGGTACCGTGAATGTCCTCGAAGCGGCACGCCACTGGGAAACCGAGCGCATTGTGCATACGTCCACAAGCGAGGTTTATGGCACCGCTCTGACCATGCCGATCCACGAATCCCACCCGTTGCAGGGACAATCCCCCTACTCCGCATCCAAGATCGGCGCGGACATGATGGCGGCGTCCTATGCCAGGTCCTTCGATGTGCCGGTGGTGATCCTGCGACCGTTCAATACATACGGGCCGCGCCAGAGCGAGCGGGCCATCGTGCCGACCATCATAAGGCAGGCTCTGGACGAGAACTGTTCGGCGATCATGGTCGGCGACACCAGCCCTATCCGCGACCTTACCTTTGTGGAAGACACTGCGGCGGCATTTGTGGCGGCAGGGGCGGCCAAGCTTGAATTTGGCCATGCCTACAATGCCGGCAGCCAGCGCGCCGCCAGTGTCTCGGACGTTTTGGAGTTGGTGCTCGAGTTGAGTGGCACCAGGAAACCGGTCCGCCGCGATGAAAGCCGGGTGCGGCCGCAGAACTCCGAGGTTCGTGCGTTGCTCGCCGATTCCTCAAACCTTGAAAGTAAAGTCGGATGGCGGGCACATACGAGCCTGCGTGATGGTCTGGAAAGGACCATCGAGTGGTGGCGCTCGCGCCTCAGCGAAGGCCGCGTCCGTCGTGAAATGAGCTATATGACATGACCTTTCCGCGGCTCATACCGGCTGTGCTGCTGATGGCCGCTCTGCTGGCGCTGCACACAGCCGGAAACCGGCCGAGCGGTGCGGCAGGCACGGAGCCGTCAATGGATCTGCCCGCTTACCTGAAACCTGTCACTGATCCGGCGACAGGGATCAGCTTTACTCGGATTACCCAGCCCGGAGCTCTTGGCAGCGGAATTGTCTGCGGCAAGATATATTGCAGTCACCGATACTCGAGCGCGCAAGCGTGGAATGCGGATCAGAGCCTCCTCGTCCTCATGAACGGCTGCAACGGCATGTGTTTCCTCGACGGGAAAACCTACCTCCCTTTGTTTCACCGCAACAAGTCGGGTGAGTGCGAATGGCGCCCTCGAAAGGCGGAGATGATGATCTGTGTCGACGGTCAAAAGATCTCGACTTGGGCTCCCCGCACCAATCGTGAGGACATAGTGTATGCCGCAACGAAATATCGGGATCTCGAATTCGGCCCGTCCAAGGGAAATCCTAGTCGTGACGGCAACCGCATTGCCGTACGCGCGACCCGCGATGATGGAGCTGCCGTCGTCTTCGCATACGACATCGACCGGCGTCTGAAATACCCGGACATCGATCTCGCCCAGGTTGCCGGAACGACCAGTTCCTGCACCATTTCTCCGCTTGGAGAAAACATCCTGTGTTTCCAAAACCTGGTCGACGGCACCGAGCAGCGAGCCATTTTCGCAGTCGACGGCACCCTGCGCCAGAGGTGGAAGGACCATCATCGGCCCGGCCATGGCGATTTGACTCTCGATGCGGATGGTAGCGAGATTTACGTCGGAACCAGCAAATCCGCTCCGGACGAATATCAGGTGATCAAGCGTCGGCTGTCCGATGGAAAGGTCACGTCGCTCACGAAGTACGGTGAGGCCGAGCATACGTCGCTGCGTGCTTTGGACAGGCCCGAATGGGCATTTATAAGTTACGGGGGCAATCCCGATGAGGTTCGGAGCCATCCAAACTGGGCGCCATACACGCGCGAAGTGATCGCGCTGCGTGTTGACGGTCGTCAGGAGGTCCGACGCATCGTGCAGACGCGAAACGCTCCATTTGACTATTGGAGCGAGACACATGCCTCACCGTCCCCTGATGGGTCGCAAGTGATCTGGTCGAGCAATTGGGGGGTGCCTGGTGGGCCGGTCTACGAATTCGTCGCCCGTCTCGATTGGCCGCAGCAGCCGAGCTTGAATTAAAGGGAGATTGCCATCAATGGCCTTCGTTAGCCGAATTTTCTTTGCAGCGCTTGCCGGCTGCCTGGCCCTGGATATCGCAGCCGCGGCTGAAGCGCCGGTGGCCTACAAGCTTTCCCCCGGCGACACGGTAGAGATAGGAATTGCCTCCATAGCGGAACGAACGCAACGCGCGATTGTCCAGATGGATGGCTCGATCGCGCTGCCCGAGTTCGGGATGATCCCAGTTGGCGGGTTGACGCCGGCTGAATTGCAGACGCGCATGGAAGCGGTGCTGCCAACCAAGATCGTCCACCAGCGTCTGCCTGATGGACGGGAGCAAATGATCGTCATCAAGCCGAGCGACGTCACGGCCGTGATCGCGGAGTACCGGCCGATCTACGTGACTGGCGATGTGCTGACGCCAGGGCAGCAGGCTTACCGGCCACTCATGACAGTCCGGCAGGCGATTGCGGTCGCCGGCGGTTTCAGCCTTCTGCGGTCGCGGGCAAGCCAAAGCGGACCTGATCCCGTTGATCTGCGACGCGACTACGAGTCGATCTGGGGGGATTATATCAGGGACTACTTTCATGGCGCCCGTATCCGCGCCGAACTTCAGAACCAGGCAGAATTTGACATGCAGCCGCCGCAAGGTTCGCCCCTGTCGAATGCATTGATATCGGCGGTCGCGCAGGCGGAAGCGGAGGGTCTCAGAATTTCGCTGAACAATTTTCAACAGGAGCAAAGCTATCTCGACAAGACCGCCAAGGATGCCGAGGCTGAGGTCGAGGTTCTGCTCAAGCGCGAGCAGACGGAAGCGGCCGCGGTGAAACAGGATGAGGACGATCTGGCGCGGGTCACCAAATCGTTCGAATCGGGCAACCTGACCAACAGCAGGCTCGCCGACGTCAGACGTGCCGTGCTGATGTCGTCGAGCCGGGCGCTCGAGACGTCGGTCGAACTCATGAGAACGCGACGCCAGCAGGAAGACTTCGTCAGGCAGCAGGAACGCAATGAAAATCAACGAAGGATCGGCCTTCTGAACGAGTTGAGGGACACCGACCTTCGCCTCGCCGAGACCACTGCAAGGCTCCACGCAGCCAGCCAGAAGCTTCAGCCATCAGGGGCGTCCGCTCTTCCACTGCCGGTCGCCGGCGAAACCTTCCAGGCGCGGATCACAATAACCGGCGGGGCCGGCGACGCGTCGAGAAGTCGACCGGTCGACCAGGACACTGAGGTCGCGCCTGGAGACACGATCGAGGTGAGGTTCAGCAGCGACCTGCAGAGTGCGGCGATCCAGTAGCTACGCGGACGTGAACCTAGCCGGGAACGATGAGGCTGATGCCTCGCCTCACAGCATGAAGACATGGGCGACCTGAGAAATCGAGCATGGGAAAATCAAGAAAGCGGGTTTGTCGTGATTGGTGAAATAGATGTCGCCAGCGCCTACAGCACCGGCCGCACCGACTTCATGGGACTGAAGTTGGTTGTCGCGCCCGGCGTGCTCGTCCCTCGCCCGGAGACGGAATTGCTCGGCTGCACCGCCCTCAATGTGCTGCGTGAACTTAATCGGCCGGTCCCGCGTGTCGTCGACATGTGCTGCGGGGCAGGCAATCTCGCCTGCGCCATTGGATACAAGGTCCCCACCGCGCGCGTCTGGGCGAGCGATCTCACTGACAGCTGTGTAGAAACCACGTGCCGGAACGTCGCCCATCTTCGCCTGGCCGGACGCATTTCGGTGCTGCAGGGCGACCTGTTCAATTCCTTCTCGGGTCTGGAGCTCGAAGGCACGATCGATCTGGTCGTTTGCAACCCGCCTTACATCTCCGAGAAGCGGCTCGAAAACGACCGCGCGCATTTGATGGAACTTGAACCACGTGAGGCGTTCGCTGCCGGGCCCTACGGCCTGAGCATTCACATGCGGGTGATCAAGGAGGCGCGGCGCTATCTGCGGCAAGGTGGTATGCTGCTTTTCGAGGTCGGGCTTGGCCAGGACCGGCAGGTCATGAGTTTGGTTGAACGTTCCAAAGGCTACGAGAGCATTCGCACGGTTGCGAACAATGCTGGTGAAGCCAGGGTGGTTTGTGCACGAGCCAGAACGCCAGCGTGAGCCGCGCCATGGGTTTGCGCGCTCGGTTGGGAAGACGCCCTTATTACCATCGCCCGGCGATCAGTTTTCCTTGCTCACCACGTAACGTGCAATTCCCTGGATGGAATCGAAATTCTCAGGCAGAAGTTCACTGTCCTCGACAGTGATGCCGAATGTCTCCTCGACGAAGCCGATAACTTCAAGCACTCCAGTCGAGTCTATGATGCCCTGGTCGAGCAACGACGTTTCAACCTCCAGGGCACGCGGGTCGGCCACGTAGAAATTTGACGCCAGAAAGGCGCGTATCTGATCGCTGTAGGTGTCAATTCTGTTGTTCGTGCTCAGCATTGAATTGGCCTCCGATCCAAATGATTTCCAGGTATCGCTTTATGACAGCGCTATTTTCTTGAGCTTGCCCGTGTCCGTCATCGGTAGACTGGACACAATTTGGATGGACTTCGGAATCATGAAGTTTTCCAACCGCTTCTGACATTCCATCCGCAGCTGCTTTTCGCCTATGATCGTTCCTTGCTCCATGACGACAAACGCTTTCACTGCTTGCCCCAGCAGGTCGTCGGGAACTCCGACAACCGCGGCTTCCCGTACTCCCGGGATTTCCATCAGCACGTTTTCGACTTCCCTAGGCGCCACCTTTTCTCCCCGCGATTTTATGATCTCATCGCTGCGGCCGACAAAATAGAGGTACCCTTCCTCGTCCATTCGGCAGTAGTCGCCGGTGTACAGAACCTGCTCGCCGGGCAAAGGGCCAGGCTTGAGCTTCCTCGCGGTAGCCTCCGGCTTACCCCAGTAGCCCTTCATGACCGTTGCTCCGCGGATGACCAACTGGCCGACGACATTGGGACCGACCTTTCGGTCATCCTCATCGACAATCCACATTTCGGTGTTCGGGATGGCGATCCCCACGCTCAACGGTTTTCGCGCAAGATCTTCCGGCGGAAGATAGGTGCAGCGTTTGCATTCGGTCAGGCCGTACATCGAATAGATCCGGGCATCGGCAAACAGTTCCTGGAGCAGGCGAATGTGCTTGAGCGGCAGTGCCGCAGCAGTGTTCGTGACATACCTTATGCTTGCAAAATCATTTGCCTTCAGCGTCTTGAGATCCGACAGCGCGGCAAAGATGGTCGGCACGCCGGGAAAGCCTGTAACTCTCTCCCTTTCGATGATCGCAAGTATCTGTGCGGGGAAGGCAAACGAGCGCTCGAGGACCAACCGCGCCCCGGTACGGAATGCCATTATCATCTGATAGAGGCCGTAATCGAAGGCCAGGGGCAAGACATTGAGGATCACGTCGTCTTCGCCAAGCTCGAGGTACGAGGCGATAGACGCGCAGGCTGCCATCATGTTCCTGTGTGTCAGCATCACGCCTTTGGGTTCGCCGGTCGAGCCCGACGTGTAGATGATGGCTGCGAGATCGATATCGATGCGGCGGCGGGCCGGCGCTTTGCCGTGGCCGGCAGCCGCCTCATCCCAGCGCACGGCATGCGGCAATCCCCGGAGCTCGGCGTCGTCCACCTGACCGGAGACGATGAGCCGCCGCAGCGACGGACAGTTACGCGCCGGCTCAGTAAAGATCGGCTGCAAATGTTTGTCGGTGATCAATGCCGCCGGCAGGCAATCGTTGAGCAAATACCCCAGCTTGTCGCTCTTGGTGAGCGGATTGACGACGCACACAACGGCGCTCGCCTTGAGAACCGCCCAGAAGCTGACCACGGTCTCGACGGTGTTGTCGGCGAAGATCATGACGCGGTCACCGGGGGCGACCCCGGACGTGACGAGATGATGGGCGACCGCGTTGGAACGTGTCTCAAGCTCATCATAGGCGAGCCGGTGCCCGCCGCACACCAGCGCCACCTTGTCGCCGAGCCGGCCGGCCGAATGGCTGAGGTAGTCGTGCAGCAGAGGGACGGCGCCATGCATCATACCAGCACCTCTTGCCTGTGCAGGTGATCGACATCTATCCTGAGGTCGACCGCACACCCGCTCGAAGGGCGGCTTGCGACAAACTGCTGATGGAGGAGCTGCGTCGACAGCACGCCGACCAACGCCATGTTGTCCGAGTTGGACAGATCCCCATCGCCGGTCTTGGCAGCGCATTTGTCCAGCAGGCGCGCGACCGAGTTCGGATCAAAGACATTCGCCGCGCGCAGGGCAGTCTCCGAGAGTGCTTCGCGGACATAGGCGGGTGCGCTATCGCCGATGAAGCAAAGTGCGTTGGGCGCCCGGTAGGGTTGCTTCTTGCGGGCCACGACTTCCGCGGGCACGATCGATTTCGCCACACGCTTCAGCACGTGTTTCTCATCCAGAATGCGCAGCTTGTAGTCGGCCGGTAGCGAATTCGCCAAGGCCACCAGCCTGTCGTCCAGGAACGGGAACCGCCCTTCGACGGAATGGGCCATCAGCATCCTGTCTCCCTGCGAGGAGAGCAGGTAGCCCGACATCAGCGTCCTGATCTCAAGATACTGGTCCTGCGCGAGAGGACCCCATCGTTGAAACTCTTCGGGCAGGCGGCAGAGCAGGTCCGCCACCACGTCGTGACGCGCCGTTTCGGCGTGCATGTCGGCCGAGAACAGCCGTTTGATGGCGCTGGTGGTGCGCCAGCGGGTATCATGCGCGAAGCCGGGCGCGCCAAATGCATGGATACCATGTCCAAAGAACTGGCGCGCCATCGCCTGCTGCTTGACCGGCGAGCGGCTCAGATAAGGGTAGAGGCGTTCCAGCAGTCGCGCGCGTCGGGCAGAGGCGGGCTGCCGCCCCCAGAAGCGGCGGACCTTGCCTTCCCGGAACAGGTCGTAGCCGGCGAACATCTCGTCGGCCCCTTCGCCGGTCAGCACGACCTTGATGCCATGTTCGCGCACCAGCCTCGAGAGAAGGAACAACGGCGCCGGCGCCGTCCTGAGAATCGGACGCTCGGCGTGACGGATCACATCTGGGAAGATGTCGGCGATGTCACTGCGCGAAACCATCACCTCGTGGTGCTCGCCGCCGCTCGCACTTGCAACCAGCCGCTGGTAACGGGTTTCATCATATTCGGCGTCAGCAAAACGCAACGAGAAAGTCTGGAACGGCGCGCCGGCGAAGCGCCTCCCGAGCATGGCGACAAGTGAGCTGTCGAGCCCGCCGGAAAGGTAGCAGCCGACCGGCACATCCGCCTTCACCATCCTAAGCGCCGTCGCGGCCTGCAAGGCGCCGCGCACTTCGTCCACCGCATCCTCCAGCGAGCCCCTGAAGGTGCCATGGGACAGGTCCTCGCTCTCGGGATAGCAAGGTTTCCAGAAAGCCTGCTCACGAACGCTGCCATTGTCGTAGATGCGGACATGGCCGGGGGTAAGTTCCTGTACTCCCTGAAATACGCCTTGCGGCGGTACGACGGTCCACAGCGTGAAAGTCTGGTCGACCCCCGCCGGATCGAAGGCCCGCGGTATCGCCGGGTCGGCTGCGAAGATGGCCTTAACTTCGCTGGCGAAATGCAGGCGGCCAGCGTGTTCGCACAAATGCAGCGGGCAGATGCCGAACCGGTCGCGCGACAGGACGAGGCGGCCTGTCAGCGAGTCCCAGATGGCGAGTGCCCACTGCCCGTTCAGCCGCTCGAACGCGCCCACGCCCCACGCGCGGTAGGCATGCACGACGACCTCCGTATCGCTGCGGGTGCGGAAACGATGTCCCAGGGCTATGAGTTGGTCACGCAACTCGACGTAGTTGAAGATCTCGCCGTTGAACACGATCCAGGTGGTATTGCCTGTGTCGGCGAGAGGCTGCTGTCCGGTCGAGAGATCGATGACCGACAGGCGGGTATGCGCCAGCCCCGCTCGCTTGTCGCGGTAAAGGCCGCTTTCGTCCGGACCTCGATGGGAGAGCGCGGCTGCCATTCTCAGAAGCGCGGCTCGTGACGGAGGCTCCGCAGCCGCTTTCAGCGCCACAATTCCGGCGATGCCGCACATGGGTCAATCCCTGTCCATCGCAGCGGACAGCTGCGGCCGTGCGTGAAGGTAGCGTGCGGCGCGGCGTTTGCTGACGATATCCTTATAGACCTTCTCGACCTGCTCGGCCGTGAGGCCGGCGGCGGCGGCGACCGCGCCGGCCGAAATTCCGTGATTCATGCCGTAGAGGCACAAATCCATTAACTGATAGGGCAAGGCGAAGTAGAACTCCTCCTGGGTTTGCGCCATGGAAAACGTGTCCGTGGTCGGCGGCCTTGTTCGGACCTCCGTGTCAATCCCGAGATATTCCGCCAGCTGGTAAACCTGGGTCTTGTAGAGATGGACGATAGGCATCACATCGGCGACGCCGTCGCCCTGCTTGACGAAGAAGCCCTGGTCGTATTCGAGCCGGTTTGGCGTGCCTGCCACTGCATAGTTGAGGCGGTCCGCATGATAATATTCGGTCATCTTGCGAACCCGCTGCTTGTAGTTGGTAGCAGCGACGATCTGCAGGTAAGCCGCCGGCGACAGACGCACGGTGTCGATCTTTCCGTCCGGATCCTCGACCGTAAGGCGCGTGATATTGAGGCCGCTGCTCTCCAGCACCGATGCCATGACCAGCTTGCATTTCCAGCCTTCGCCATATCCAGGGACGGCAGTTCGGATGGCCTCGATCTGTCGGGCGTAGGCGCCAATGCCTTCGAGCGCCGGCTCGATATCTTCAAGGATGGTGTCGATGCCAAGCTGCCCAGCGACGCTGCGGCCAAGCCTCAACGAGTCGCCTGACGAATCGCGCTCCGGCATGAACAGGCCCAGTACCTTGTACTTTCCGAACGCCCGTGCGCACACCGTTGCGACGACCGAACTGTCGATGCCTCCGGAGAGCCCGACGACCACTCCGCGACGCCGTTGTGTGCCGAGAACCTGTTCGCGCAAAGTCTCGACGATGCGATCGATCTCCAGCCGGGCATCGAGCGCCAGCACATCGCTGCTGAATTCGCCGATCAGGTCGATGACACTGCCTCCTGTTTGCGTGACTCGATTGAAGAGTAGGTCTCGGTCACAGCGTTTTCGATGAGTGGGCGATTGACGGTCAGATGAGGCTCCACGACCATGTCGATGTGGGTGCCGGCGATCGGAATGACGTCCAGATGGACGAATGCCCGATCCCACCCGAGTGCAAGGGGCATTCCGGGCCGCGCGCAACGGAACAAGGTGCCGGTGATCGGCAGTATCGGCCTAGGTTCTGTCAGCCATTGGAAGAAGGCCCGCGCCCGCAGAACCTCCTGCAGTTCCAGTTTGGTTCTGAAGCTCGTCGGATTGAACTGACCCTCGGCATAGCGGTCGAGGAAGCCGGCAAGCCGGGATTCGCAGTGCATTTTGACCGCGACCTTGGCAAGCGCGCGACACGCCACCCGACTAGCCGATATACGATTGGTTCGGATCCGGTGAAATGTCCGGGTAATGGTCTCCCAACGCTTGCTGCGCTCGCCAACCAGGCTGGTATCCAGAATGCCCGTGAACGCTACCGCTCGCCCTTGATCAAGCAGACGCGCGGCAACCTCAAAAGCGACCGCTCCTCCGAGCGAGTGGCCAAGCAGGCGAACACAGCCGGTCGGCTGCACGCGGTTGATATGATCAATTGCAGCTTCGACCATTGCGGCGACAGTGTTCTGACCTTGCAGGATCATGCCCAGGGCCGGATATCTGATGGGAGACACCCTGGCGACCTTGCTTATTGCTGATGCGAACGAAGCAAGGCTCGGACCATAGCCGACCGACCCGGGGAAAAGGAAAAGCAGCGGAGGCTCGTGTTTCCAGGCGGGCGCGTGCTCTCCGCCTCCTTGAGCGGAAATGACCGCTGCAACCATCTCATCGAAGCTCATTCCAACCGTGAAGGCTTCCAATCCGAGCTCTTGCCCGATCGCGCTTTCGATTTCCATCACGCAATGCAGCAGCTTCAGCGAATCTCCCCCCGCTTCATCCCAGCACCCCAGTGCGACCCGCGTTTTAAGGACCTTGGTCCAGGCACGCCGTACGATCTGATGAGCAGGAACTTCATTTCCCGCATGGGCGATTTGCGGTGGGGGCGTTGTTTCCCGCACCGAAAGGTCGATTGCAGCCAGCATTGCCATATCGATCTTTCCGCTGGCCAGCCGCGGTATCTCGGCGCTTGCATGGAGCCGCAGCGGGCAAAGCGCCGGCGGCAATTTTGTCCTGGCAAATTGGCGCAGCTCGTCGCAAAAACTGACTCCCGCCCTGCCGTGCGGTACGGCGAACGCAACCAGTTCATTCGCCGGGGTGACGATAACCACGGCATCCTTCACCGACGGCGCGCCACGCAGAACCCGTTCGAGTTCGGCCGGCTCAACGCGCCGCCCATTGACCTTTATCTGGCGCCCTTTGCGACCGATGATCCGCAACAGGCCATCACTCCCAATTTGCACAAGATCGCCCGTTGCAAAGATACGAAGCGTCTGGTCGGCGGGATCTATTTCAAACGGAACAACTGCCCCGTTTTCCCAATATCCGAGTGCGACATACGGGCTTCTGATCAACAGTTCTCCGATCTTGCCGGGCTGAACCGGGTAACCCTCTTCATCGACAATTGCGAAGCTGATTCCCGGAAGCAGCCAACCGACGGGAGCTGAGGAATCGAATTCCGGCCAATCGTGCGGCAAGAACCACTGCGATCCAGTCGTTTCCGTCGATGAATAGCCGATCTGCACCAGGCAAGTTGGCGGGACAGCCTTGCGCACCAGGCGGATGTCGGCCGAGGACACCTTCTCGCCTCCAATTCGGGCAACCCTGAGTGAACCAAAGGCGTCCGCGGGCTCATCCGCCAGGAGAGCGCGAAGCAATGCCGGCACCAGATACGTGATCGTCACGCCTTCCGATTGCATGCGGCCGCGAACCGAGCGCAGGCCGACGGCTTCGACCTCCACAAGCTGCAACGTAGCACCCGTAAGAAGAGCAGCAAGGATTTCCCGGCAACCGGCGATGGTTGCCGGGCCGGTCAGGGGCAGGAAAACATCCTGCGCATTGATGTGGCAGGCGTCGACATATTGCTGCACTCGGCACAGCAAGCTCCGCTGGCTGTTGACAATCCCCTTGGGGCGGCCCGTGCTGCCGGAGGTATAAAGCACCATTGCCGGTGCATCGACAGAAACGGTACGGTGTTCAGCTGGACGAAGCGTTGCCTGCAACGATTGCGCTATCTCGATCCGGGCAACGTGCTGGGGCAGATCAAGGCCATGGATGCCTTTGTCGCCAATTATGGCGGAGAGCCTCGCGTCGGCGACGATTTCGTTGATGCGCGAGTCCGGATCTCGCACGTTAAGCGGTACTGACGGTCGACCGGATGCCATGCTGGCCAGCATCGCAACTGTGTACCAGACCGAGTTGGCCTGAAGTATTCCAACCGCATTTCCGTCGGGAACGACGGCTTCAATCCGGCTGGCCAAGGCCTCGACCGCCCGAAAAAGCTCGGAATAGGTCAGTCGGTTGGTGCCGTCGCTGGCGGCTAATTTTTCGGAATAATGCCCGGCGATTTCCCTCAGGTGATCAAAGACCGGAATGTCGACGAAGCCAGTTCCCATCCGTTGATGCAGACGTAGAACGGGCCCGCCCTCGTCAAGAGCATGATCGGGAACTTTTGACCATCGACAAGAGACCACCGGTTGGTAGTCAGTCTGCACCGTTCGAATCGCCCTCGAAGATTCTAAATGCGCCAGAGACATAAGGGCCCCACGCTAGGATTGTTGCCGCTTATCGCCCCGCGGCATGATCTTTTCATCAATCATTCGGATGATGCGCCAGGCGGTCTTGATCGCTTGAATCGTTCGAAGTTGAGCATGCAAGCCTGCGCCCGCCCGGGCTGTGGGACTACCTTACCGAGGTGTCGGGCTGTGCGCTGCTGTCCGCTTCGCCGGCGCCTGAAACGAAGCAATATGCGAATACTTCTCCTCCAAGCTCATCCGTGACACGAACCCAGTTGTTTTCCCATGTCCGCAGGGTAACCTGGCGTCCTGTTGATATAGTCGCCGCCGTGAACGGGCTGGACGCATTGACATTACTCGCCGCAACTACGTCGTCCCCTTCCATTTGCTCTACCAGGTATGTTTGCATCACTGCTCCTGACTGCAGGGCATGGCCGGCTCAATTGCGTATAGCTGGAGGCATGAACTCCCAACCGCAAGGAACGGATTTCGTTCCATGCAACAGGCAGCACTACCGCCGGCAGTCAGCGTTCAGACTGCCCTGGCAGGACCATGGCCTAGCCGCTGAATGACTTGGCCAGGACTGAGCTATGCTTTGGCGGAGATGGACCCTCGCGTTGCGAAGCCGCATACTTCTGGAATAGTGCAATCTTGTCGGGATAAGTGATCCGGATTTCGCTGTGACACCCCTCGCAGCGATATTTGGATGCAACCTGAAACCAGCGCCCGGGTTTCAGCAAAGCCAATCCGCAACGCGGGCATTTGAATGTCATTTCAAGAGGGCATAGATTCTGACACAGCGGCATTTCGCAGATTCCATAAGAGATAGCTAATGTTAGGCAACGGCAGCCGGCCGGAATCGTTCCTAGACGCCGTTCTTTTCGTTAGGCCGATGACCAACCCGGACGCCAGAGACTATTGGTTATCCGCGATGCCATATTCACTGACGCAGGCCTGAACTCAGGCGCATCCCGCTTTCATAGTGACGTCGAGCCTGAGCGCCGATCGAACGGTTGTCAGAAGGTTTTATGAGAACTTGTTCACCGGGCCTCGGCACCGAGCGTGATGGCCTCGGGGCGACGACGGGCCGCACGGTCGACGACACGACCTCTAATCCGGACGCTGAAACAACGCCGCGCGCCAGCATGTCGAACAGCACTACCGCGATCAGTGAAACAAGAAGGACGAAAGCAGCGCAACCAGGCGGCGACCCTTGAGCATCTCGCCTATATCGTTGTGCTCGGGAGCCGCGATCCCGATCGAACTTATGGATATGGATGCGCTGTTGAAAGCAACCGACGCATCCCTTGGCGAAATGCGTCGGTTCCAGAAGCTTATGCGTGGCGGATTTCCGTTCCCAGCACCTTCAAACATTCGCGGATGAACGCAGCAAGCGCCGTCCAGCCTTTGGCAGAAACCATTGTCCCGTCCACATAGGCCTCGGTCGGCGACAGGTCGATATAGGTGCCACCCGCCAGTGTCACTTCAGGCTCGCAGGCGCCGAGTGCTGCGACCTTCTTGCCACGCACCACGCCGTCGACAGCGATCAGGATCTGCACACCGTGGCAGATGGTGAAGATCGGCTTCTTGGCCTCGTGGAAATGGCGCACGATCGCCTGCACGCGCTTGTCGGTGCGGATGTATTCCGGGCCGCGGCCGCCCGCGCAGTAGACGGCGTGATATTGATCGAGCTGCCTCTCAGCTTCCGAGAAAGTCTTGTTGATCAGCGCATAGTGGCCGAGCTTTTCGGTGTAGGTCTGGTCGCCCTCGAAGTCGTGCAGCGAGGTCTTGATCAGATCTCCGGCGTTCTTGTCCGGGCATACCACGTGGATGGTGTGGCCGACGGCTTCCATGGCTTGCTGATAGACAAAGATTTCGTATTCTTCGGTGAACTCACCGGTCAGCATCAGTATCTTTTTGCCTGGCATGGCTCTTCCTCTCAGTGTTTGAGCTAGGCAAGGCGCAGACCGCGCCCTGCCTTTCGGTGAAATCGGATAGGGTTAGAATGGCGAGTCAGGGAAATAGTATTCCTTGGCGTTGGCCTGGGTGATCAACGGCGCGTCGAGCTTGACGGTGCCACGGACGGGTGCCTGACCGATCAGGTTGGCGACGGTCATGTAGATCGCGGTCTTGATCATCGACGGCGGATATGGCGTCTCGACCGGCGTCATGGCGTCGCCGTCGATCACCTTCTTGACGATGTCCTTCATGCCGTTGCCACCGAGCGCCAGCTTGATATCGGTCCGGCCCGATTGCTTGACCGCTTCGAGCACGCCAAGCAGCATGTCGTCGTCATTGGCCCAGACCGCATCGATATGGGGGTACTTGGCCAAATAGTCCTGCATCAGCTTGAAGGCCTCGTCGCTGTTCCAATGCGCGTACTGGATGTCGAGGACTTTCAGGTTCGTACCCTTGATCGTGTCCTGGAAGCCCTTGATGCGCTCGTCGTCGATGACGGTCGGAATGCCGCGCAGCACAACGACGTCGCCCTTGCCGCCGAGCTTGTCGATCATGAACTTGGCTGTGTTGGTGCCAACCGCGATATTGTCGCCGGCGAGGTAAAGATCCTGGACGGAGGCGTCAGTCAGACCGCGATCGACGACGGTGATGAACGTGCCCATGTCCTTGATAGCCTTGACCGGCTGAGTCAGCTCTTCCGAGCTGTAAGGCAGGATCACCAAAGCGTCCAGCTTGCGGCTGGCCGACAGGTCCTCAAGCGCGCTGACCTGCTCCGCCGCGGACGGCGACGTCTTCACGACCACTTCGACGTTCGGGAACGCGGCATTGATTTCCTTGGCCGCCGCTTGTGCGTGATAGACGATGCCCGCCGTCCAACCGTGGTCGGCTGCCGGTATCGACACCGCGATGACCTTCGTGTCTTGCGCCATGGCCTGGCCGGCCAGCAGCAGCGCGCCAAGTGTCGCCGCCGCAATCCATTTTCTACTGAACATTGTCTTCTCCCTTGGACCTACAAGAACGTTGATCCGCGTGGTCCGGACGCGGCGCTATTTCGAATTCGAAAACCGCTGGATGAGCATGGCGATGATGATGATGACGCCCTGAACAGCGGCGACGAGGTATTCGGAGACGAAGTCCGACAGCACCATGAGGTTGGCGATGAGCTCCAGGATGACGGCGCCGGCGACTGTTCCCCACACATGGCCCTTGCCGCCGCGCAGCGCGGTGCCGCCGATTACCACTGCGGTGATGACCTGCAGTTCCCAAAGCTGTCCGGTCGTCGGCGTTGCGGCGCCCAGGCGCGGCACGTAGCAGATCGCGGCAATGGCCACGCAGACACCCTGGACGATATAGGCGACGGTCCGTGTCCTGATCACCGAGATGCCGGAATAACGGGCGACATCCTCATTGGCGCCGACCGCCGCGCATTTGCGGCCGTATTTCATCTTGTACAGGATGAAGGATGCGACCGCGGCGACGGCGATGGATATGAGGATTGGAACCGGGATGCCGGCAACCGTGCCGAAATAGACAGGCCGGTAGGCCTCGCGCAGCGATCGGTCGATCGGTATCGTGCCGCCGTCGGTCAGATAGGTTATCAGCGCCCGGAAAATCCCCATCGTGCCCAGCGTGGCGATAAACGGTTCGATCCTGCCGACCGTGACGATGAGGCCGTTGGCAAGCCCGCACAGCAGGCCGACCAGGATCGCCACCGCCATGCCGGCGGGAATAGCCCAGATACCGGCATGCGGCGCCACCGTGTTCATGAACATGATGGTGATGCCGGTGATGAAGGCGGCCATCGAGCCGACGGAAAGATCGAGCCCGCCGGACGAGATCACAAATGTCGCGCCGACCGCGATAATGGCGATGAAGGCGCTGCGAGTGATGACGTTGGCGAGATTGGTGGCGGACAGGAAATCGGGGTTGATGAGGTAACCCACGACCAGGAGGGCCGCCAGCGCAAGGAAGGGTCCGATGTCGGTCCAACTGACATTGAGATCCAGGGCGCGACGCCCGGGTGCGGATTCGGTCATGACAGCCATTCTGTGCCTCCCTTGGCTTTTGGCCCTGGCTTGGGGCCACTGGTCGCCAGTACCGCCACGTTGCTTTCGGTCATTTCGGCGCCGCTGACCTCGCCGGTGATGCGGCCTTCGCGCATCACCAGGATGCGGTCGCAGATGCCGATCAATTCCTGCATCTCCGAAGAGATGACGATGCAGGCCTTGCCCTTCGCCACAAGCTCCTGGATGAAGGCATAGATCTGCGCCTTGTTGGCGATGTCGATGCCACGCGTGGGCTCGTCGATAATGACCACCGAAGGATCGGTCAGCAGCACCTTCGCCAGCAGCAGCTTCTGCTGATTGCCCCCGGAAAGCTGGCCCGCTTTGGCGCCGAGGCTCTTCAGCCTGATGTCATATGCCTCCACGGCCTGTTCCAGGGCCTCCGCTTCGCGGCGCCGACCCATCGAGAGGCCGGGATGGAACACACCGAGCGCCGACAGCGTCAGGTTAGGCGCCAGGCGCTCCTGCAGCAGCAGTCCCTTGCCCTTGCGATCCTCGGTCAGGTAACCGACGCCGGCGTCGATCGCCGCGCGCGGCGATTGGAAATGGATCGACTTGCCCTCAAGTTCGACCTTGGCGGCCGCCGGGCGCAGGCCGATAATGCCCTCGAAGAGTTCGGTTCGGCCAGCGCCGACCATGCCGGCGAACCCGAGGATCTCGCCTCTGTGAACCGTGAACGACACGTCCTCCGCATAGCCGGGAACGGAGGCGTTCCTCACGCTCAGCATCGGTACATCCGAAGGCGCTGCGGTCCTTTCAGGATAGAGTGCGGCCAGTTCGCGACCGACCATCAGCCGCGCCATATCCATCTGGCTCAGCGTCTTGCCGGGATAGGTGCCGACCATCTTGCCGTCGCGCAGAACGGTCACCTTGTCGGCCACCCGTTGCACCTCGTCCAACCGGTGGCTGATATACAGCACGGCGGTGCCGTGAGCCTTCAGTCGCAGGACGATCTCCAGCAGGCGCTCGACCTCGCCACCGGTCAGAACGGCGGTCGGCTCGTCGAAGATAACCAATTTATAGTCGTCAAGCAGAGCACGAGCGATCTGCACCATCTGCCGGTCTGCCAGCGAGACGTCGCGCACCAGTGCCCTCGGCGAGACCACGCAACCGATCTGCGCCAGTTTCTCGGCTGCCAGCCGGCGCATGGTGCGGTCATCCACGACCAGGCCACGCGAAAGCTCTCGCCCGAGAAACAGATTGTCGGTGACCGTGAGCCCCTCTGCGAGCAGGATCTCCTGATGGACCAAGGCAATACCGGCATCCTGTGCCTGGCTGGGCTTGGCAAATTTCACCGCATGTCCGCTCATCGACAATGTGCCGCGGCTTGGCTCGACATAGCCGGACAGCAGCCGCATCAACGTCGACTTGCCGGCACCGTTCTCGCCAATGATGGCGTGGATCTCACCGGGCAGGACGTCTAGGGTGACGTCCGACAACACCGTCACCGGGCCGTATTGCTTGGACAATTGCTGGGCGCGCAGCACCGGTTCGAGCGAACCATGCGCATTGCTGGACAACGTGCTCCCGCCCTCCCCGGCGATATTCGCGGCAATGGACATCCGTTCCCTCAATCGAATGCCGGGAGCAGGCGATCGCGCGAGTGCTCTATATGGATGCGCATCGCCTTTGCGGCGGCATCGGGATCGGCAGAGCCGAACGCGGCAAGAATCGCCTCGTGTTCGTCAAGTGCCTCTTCGGTCACACGTGCATGAAACATCAGGCGGAAGATGTGGAAGTGCGTGTGCTGGTGGCTCAATGTCTCGCGGATGAGTTCGTTTTGAGAAAACTCCAAGATCTTGTCGTGGAAGATCGCATCCTGCCTGGCGAAGTTCGAATAGCGTACGCGATCATCCTTGCCTTCGCGGCGTGACATCACGCCGGCGGCTTCGAGCAACAGATTGAGCTTGGCCTCGTCCATCATTGCGGCGGCCTTTGCGGCGCCATGCGGTTCGAGCAGCAGACGCATCTCGTATAATTCGTCGAAACGGCGCCGGGTGATCTGGGGCGCGGCACGATAGCCGATCAAATGCGTCTTGAGCACGAGGCCTTCGCCTTCGAGCCGGCCAAGGGCTTCGCGGATCGGCGTGTGCGAGACGTTGAATTCCTTGACCAGGCTGTCGACTGTAATGCGTGAGCCTGGCGGGATCTTCAGCGCCATCAACTGCGCGAAGATGGCTTCATAGACATCTTCGACGAGACTGTTGGCGCGCTGGATGCGACCAGCTCCAATGGTGGCGTCGCTTGGGTCGGGTAAGTTTGCGGTCTGCATATTTTGCCTCTTGACAGTGAGGACTGCTAACACGATGGTTCCGTCGATGCAATCCTATATCCTATACGATTTTAAAGCGGATATTTTTTAGGGGCGAGAGACACGCTCTTAGACCGTCCGATCCAAGCCCAGTTCAATGCCTCCGTTTCCAGTCAGCCGCCGTCAAAGGACCGATCATGACCCTCTTCGCCGCCCTGCGGTTGCCGCGTGAAATCCTGTTCGGGAAAGGGCAGCGCCATGTGCTGCCGACGGTCGCCGCCCGGTTCGGCCGACGCGCGCTGGTCTGCACCGATGAGCGTTTCGCGGGCACAATGGTATTCGCCGACATCATCAAGTCCCTTCAGTCAGCCTCGATCGAGGTTCTGGTGCATGATCATGTTCTGCCCGACGTGCCACGCGACACGGTCGGCATCTGTGTCGAGGAAGCGAAGGGATTCAGACCGGACATGGTGATCGGCATCGGCGGCGGCAGCTGTCTCGATTTCGCCAAATGCACCACCCTGCTTCTCAGCCATGGCGGCAAGCTCCAGGACTATTACGGGGAGTTCAAGGTGCCGGGTCCGACACTGCCGCTGATCGCCGTGCCCACCACGGCCGGCACCGGCTCCGAGGTGACGCCGGTCGCGGTGATTTCCGACCCGGACCGGACGCTCAAGGTGGGCATATCGAGCCCTCACCTTATCGCCGCCGTCGCTCTGTGCGATCCCGAGTTGACAATGACCTGTCCGCCTGGCCTGACCGCGATCGCCGGCGCTGACGCGCTGACCCATGCGATCGAGGCCTTCACCGCCATGCGGCGCGGTGAAGACCCCAATCTGCCGCAACAGCATGTCTTCATCGGCAAGACTGCGCTGACCGACCATTTCGCGTTGCTCGCGATAAAGCTGCTTGGCCGGAGCCTGGAGAAGGCCTGCAGCGACGGCACGGATGCCGACGCGCGTGCCGATGTCATGATGGGCGCTCTGGCGGCGGGCTGCGCGTTCGGCACCGCCGGCACGGCGGCGGCGCATGCTGTGCAATATCCGGCAGGCGCCCTCACCCACACCGCCCATGGTTTGGGCGTAGCGACAATGATGCCTTACGTGATGACTTATAACAGCCGCGTCGCCGCTCACGAGATGGCAGAGATCGGCGCGGCACTTGGCTTGGAGACCAAGGCCAGAACCGCCGCCGAGATGGCAGCCGCCACAATCGAGGAGATCAGGCGATTGTTCGCGGCGATCGGTATTACGCCGACACTGGCGGATCTGGGCCTCCCCGCCGACAAGCTTGACTGGACCGCCGAGCAAGCGCTCGGCATCGACCGCCTGATCAAGAACAATCCGCGTGCCTTCGATCTCGGCACGATGCGACGCCTCGTCCAGGCTGCCCATGACGGCGACCTCGCAGCCTGCGTTATGTGAAAAACGGAACAAAGCGATGAATTTGAACGCTCAGCAACTCGACCAGGATGGCTATGACGTGCGCGGTTTTTCGCACGGACTTTACATCGACGGCACTTGGCGGCCGTCCTCCGACGGTCGGCTCATCGATGTAGTCGATCCCTCCTCCGGGGCGGTGATCGCGGCGGTTCCCGATGCGACGGTCGAGGACGCCACCGCCGCCGTCGAGGCGGCGGCCAAAGCAGCTAAGGGATGGCGGGAAACTGCGCCGCGCAAACGCTCGGAAATCCTTCGGCGTTGTTTCGAACTGATGGTCGAACGCTCGGAAACGCTTGCCATGCTGATCTCGCTGGAGAATGGCAAGGCGCTGCGCGACGCGCGCGGCGAAGTGGCGTACGCCGCCGAGTTCTTCCGCTGGAATGCTGAGGAAGCGGTCCGCATCACCGGTGAATTCGGCACTGCGCCATCCGGCACCAACCGGATCGTGGTCGATTATGAGCCGATCGGAATCTGCGTGCTGATCACACCGTGGAATTTTCCGGCCGCGATGGCGACCCGCAAGATCGCGCCGGCGCTGGCGGCAGGCTGCACTGTCGTCCTGAAGCCGGCCAGTGAAACACCGCTGACGGCCTATGCGCTGGCGGCACTCTACAGCGAAGCCGGCGTGCCTGCCGGCGTCGTCAACGTGCTGACCACGACCAGTCCCGGGCCGCTGACTTCGGCCATGCTCGCCGATCCACGCGTCAGGAAACTGTCCTTCACGGGGTCGACGGGTGTCGGCCGAACCTTGCTCGGCGAGGCTTCAAAGCATGTCATTTCCTGTTCGATGGAACTCGGCGGCAATGCCCCGTTTGTCGTTTTCGACGATGCCGATCTCGACGCCGCCCTCCACGGCGCGATGATCGCCAAGATGCGCAACGCCGGCGAAGCCTGCACCGCTGCCAATCGCCTCTATGTGCAATCGGGAATCTATGATGCTTTTGCCGACGGGCTCCGCAAGCGCATGGCGGCACTTAAGGTGGGAGCGGGTCCGAATGCCGACACCGAATGCGGGCCGATGATCACCAGAAAGGCTGTCGACAAGATCGACCGCCTGGTCAAGGACGCGGTGGGCCGGGGAGCCAAGGTGCTTTGCGGCGGGTCAATTTCGGAGGAAGAAGGATTCTTCTATCCGCCCACAGTGCTGTCCGATGTGCCGCCCGACGCGGAGATGGCGCACGAGGAGATTTTCGGCCCGGTAGCACCCATCACACGCTTCGACACCGAGGCCGAGGCGATCGCACATGCTAACAACACGGAATATGGCCTGGCCGCTTATATATACACACGCGATATTGGACGCGGCATGCGGGTGGCGTCCGGGATCGAGGCCGGCATGATCGGTCTCAACCGAGGACTGATGTCGGATCCGGCCGCACCATTCGGAGGCGTCAAGCAGAGTGGCCTTGGCCGCGAAGGCGGCCAGCACCACGGCATCGCCGAGTTCATGGAGGCTAAATATATTGCCGTCACCTTCTGAACCGGCAGTCATGTCAAAGGACCCTTTCCGCACGCGCGACCATGTGGCCGACTTTGACGATGTCGTGGCCGACATAGTAAGCCGCAGCGCCGAAACCCGGGCGATCCTGCCAATGTCGGCTGATATCGCCTATGGCGAGGGCAAGGCCGAAAGGTTGGACCTCTTCTTTCCGCCCGGCGCGCGCAGGGATCTTCCCGTGCACATCTTCATCCATGGCGGCTACTGGCGCATGTTCTCCAGGAGCGACTATTCTTATGTAGCGAACACAGTCACCAAAGCTGGGGCGATCGCGGTCATCGTCGACTATGCGCTGATGCCTGAAGTCAGGATGGCGGCAATCGTCGACCAGATCCGGCGTGCCAAACAATGGGTGCTGGACAATATAGCCGCCCATGGCGGTGACCCTGCCCGGCTAAGCGTAAGTGGTCATTCGGCGGGCGCGCACCTGGCCACATTCCTGTTCGAAAAGACGCCAATGCCATCGCGCATACGTGCGGCGCTGCTGCTAGGCGGCCTTTACGACCTCAAGCCCCTTCAGACGTCCTTCCTCCAGCCGCTAATCGGAATCACCGATGAGGAGGCAACTGCCTTCACCCCGATGACGCGGTGGCATGACCCGGAGACGGCAGCGACCATTCTCGTCGGAGATCAGGAAACGTCACCTTTTCACCAGCAGGCCGCCGACTTCGGAAAGCGCTTACGCGCGCAGGGGCAACTTGTCTGCGACCTCCGCCTGAATGACCGAAACCACATGAACAGCGTGCGTGATCTGGGCATCAGCGGCACACAATCTGGCGATTGCCTGATGGCGATGATCGAGGGAAACGGCCTATAGGACGGAAGCTGGGGAAAGTAGAGCCGCTTGACTGCCCGGCCAGACACTCCCGTCACTCAAGAAAGTACCGTCACGGGATCGCGGCAGCTACCGGCATCGGGCTGAGCTTTGCGGCAGGTGAAATCCGGCAGAGGACACAACCGACGATTCCTCATCGTCTTTCTCCACACTGCATGCGAGTGGTGCCGATCGACCATCGCGACGCCCACCGCTCCGTCGGCATCATCACCGCGGGGCTATGTGCACCAGTCCTTCTCCGAACAGCTGATGAACCTCATCCGCACCAATTTGCGAACTGGCAAACTGAGCATCGCGCCTTCGGACAGGCACCTTGCACGAGCGCCGAGAATGGTGCGGGACGCCGTCATTCGCAGGCCGGCCTCACCTGAATATCAGCGCACGCTCAGTCGGTCTGGATCCAGATCGACTTGGTCTCCAGATATTCATGCAGATGTTCGATGCCGCCCTCGCGGCCGTAGCCGGACATCTTCATGCCGCCGAACGGCACCGCCGGGTCGATGGCGTGGTACATGTTGACCCACACCGAGCCGGCCTTGATGCGGCGGGCGAGCTTGTGGGCGGTGCCCAGATGACTGGTGAAAATGCCGGCGGCCAGGCCGTAGGGCGTCGCATTGGCCCGCGCAACGGCTTCGTCGAGCGTGTCGAACGGCATCGCCGAAATCACCGGACCGAAGATTTCTTCACGCGCGATGGTCATCTTGTCCGACACCGCGCCGAAGACAGTCGGCGCGATGAAATTGCCGCCGTCGTAGATCTCGCCGGTCAGTCGCGAGCCGCCCGCTATCAGTTCCGCGCCTTCGTCGCGGCCGGCCTTGATATAGCCCACCACCTTGCCGGCCTGCCTGGCATTGATGAGCGGGCCGATTTCGGTTTCCGCCTCGATGCCATGGCCGATGCGAAGCCTGCCGGCAAACTCGGCTACCCGGCGCACGAATTCGTCATGGATCTCGCGCGCCACGAACAGCCGCGATCCGGCGATGCAGATCTGGCCCGAATGCACGAACACCGCCATCGCGGCGACAGGAACCGCCTTGTCGATGTCGGCATCACGGCAGACGATGATCGGCGATTTGCCGCCGAGTTCCAGGGAAACGCGCTTGAGGTTGATCACGCCCGCCCGCGCGATGGCCTGGCCGGTCAGCGTCGAGCCGGTGAAGACGATCTTGTTGACGTCGGGATGTTTAGCGAGCCACGCACCGGCCTCCGCCCCGGTGCCGGTGACGACGTTGACGACGCCGTCGGGAACGCCGGCTTCCTGCATCAGCCTGGCGATCAGCAACGGCGTCAACGAGGCATCCTCCGAGGGCTTCAGCACGATGGTGCAGCCGGTGGCGAGCGCCGGCGCGATCTTCCAGATCGAAGCGGCGGTCGGAGCGTTCCAGGGGATGATCGCGCCGACAACGCCCACCGGCTCGCGCCTTGTGAAGCTGACGATCTCGCCGGGGATCGAATTGTCTATGGATTCGCCATGCAGCGCGGTCGCCATGCCCGCATAGAAGCGCAGCATGCCGATGACGCGCCGCCGGTTGGCGAGCGTGCGCGTGATCGGCAGTCCCATGTCGAGAGTGTCCGAAACGCTGAGCTCTTCCCAATGGGTCTCGAAGAGATCGGCGATGCGCAGAAGCACGCACTGCCGCTCATAGGGCGAAAATTTTGACCATGGCCCTTCGAAAGCCGCGCGCGCAGCGGCCACCGCCGCATCGACGTCGGCCGCCGAGCCACGCGGCACGGTGGCCAGCACTTCGCCAGTCGCCGGGTTGAGCGCCTGCATCTCCTGGCCGGACCGTGCCGGAACCCACTTGCCGCCGACGAACATCGGCCGGAATTCGCCGTGGTAGAGCGCCGTGGCCTTCGCCCGCGGGTCGAAATTCAGCGTCATCCCTTCCTCCTCACAATTCCGTGGCGACTATGCCTCCCACGCCGGTCGACCTCAAACAAAGAAAGCTAAAAGGGCGTTCAGATAATCGGACTGTGCAATGTACGCGACTTCCCCGATGGTGCCGGCAATGGAGGAGCAGATATGAGACTTGCTGGCAAGGTCGCCATCGGCGGCAGACCTGGCCCGCTCGGCCTTTGGCGGTCTCGACATACTGGTCAACAATGCCGGCGTGGCCCAGCCGCCCTGGCGCTCGAGACGATGGACGAAGAGATGTCCGACCGGATCGCCAACGGCGGCGTCTCGCCTCGCCCGAATTTGACTTGGTGCAATGCTTCAAGGGCTGGGCGATTGCCGCCACCCGGGCCATGGCCGTGGAACTCGCACCGTTCGGCATCCGCGTCGTCGCCACCATTCCAAGCCTGTGCCATAGCGCCTGCCTGACGGCAGGCGGTTAGCCGCCGCCGCCCATGGTCACGGACATGAAGGCCCGGAAGGCCGCCGCTGCCGGTTCGATTGATCTGTCACGCGACCAGGCCAGGCCGACATCCATAGTGGGGATGGGCTCGACAAGCCCGCGCACTTCGATGCGCTGCCCCTCCAAGGACCAGGGGCGGTAAACCATGTCGGACAGGACAGTGACCCCCATGCCGGCAGCCACGAGCGACCGCACGGCCTCGACCGAACTGGTGGTAAGGACGGCGCGGAGCGAAAGCCCCGCGGCATCCCAGTAACGGGCGGCCGTCGTACGTGCCTCGTCAACCGTCAGCATGACATAATCTTCCGCCGCCACATCGGTGAGGCTGATTTCCTGTCGCGCGAGCAGGTGATGATCAGCCGAAAGCCAGAGCCGGCGGTTGGACCGCATCAAGACCTCCTGCGCCAACTCCTTGGTGTGCTCCAGGTTCGACACCAGCATCACGGCCATGTCGATGTCCCCGCACATCAACCCGCTTTCGAGAGCGTCTCGGGGCAGTTCCAGCACCTCGACCTCGATCTCGGGATAGGTCTTTCGAAACCGGGCGTAGTGGCGCGACATGTAGTAGCCGACGACCGTGTAGGTCATGCCCAGCCGCAGCTTGCCCGCCAGGCCTTTCCTATCGCGCAACGGGCTTCGGACGGCGGCAGCGACGGCCCCGGTGATAACCCGCGCATGTTCAAGAAACCGCGCGCCCTCCATCGTCAATCTTACGCCAGCGTGGTTACGCTCCAAAAGCCGTACGCCCAGGTCAGCCTCAAGCGTCTTTATCGCCGCAGTGACCGCCGATTGCGAGATGTTGAGTTCCACCGCAGCATGACTGACCTGTCCGCTCTCGGCGGTCGCGATAAAATAATCAAGCTGTTTCAAGGTGATGGTCATGGTGCGCTCCGGCCCAGAACCATTATCTGTTTTTTTGATATGACAATCAATAAACTACTATTTCACAAACGCCTTCGCATGCGCAAAAAATGCTGCAACGCCGCAAAGACGGCAGCTTCGAGGGGTAACAATGCGATGGCGGTGACGCTAAACTGCGACATGGGCGAAAGCTTTGGCCTCTACAAGGTTGGCGATGATATGGGCATGATGCCCATCATCGACGTTGCCAATGTCGCCTGTGGTTTCCACGCTTCTGATCCGGATCACATGCACGCCGCCGTCCGCAGCGCCAAGGCGAGTGGCGTCAAGATCGGCGCCCATCCAGGCTTGCCCGACATTCAGGGTTTCGGCCGGCGCGAGATGCGGATGACCCGCGAAGAAGTCAGGAACACCATCATTTACCAGGTGGGAGCGCTTGCCGGCTTCCTCAAGGCCGAAGGTGTGGAACTCCACCACATCAAGCCGCATGGCAGCCTTTACTTCATGGCCATGCAGCAGGAGGCAATCGCCCATGGCGTGTGTGACGCCGCAGAGGTTTTCGGCGTACCCCTCTTCGGCATGACGGGCACCCTGCATGAGAAGATTTATCAAGAGCGCGGTATCCCATTCGTCGCCGAGTTCTATGCCGATCTCGACTACGATGCCTCCGGCAAGCTGATCTTGACACGCGTTCATGACGCCAAGGACCCCGCAGAGATGGCCGAGCGGTGCGTACGCGCCATCAGGGAGGGCGAGGGCACGGCAGAGGACGGCAGTTTCTTCCCCGTACGCTGCGAAACCATCTGCGTGCATTCCGATACGCCGAACGCCATCGAAATAGCCAGAGCCGTGCGCACCGCAATCGCCCCCTGGCACTGAACTCGACCGAACCCGCCCGCGCGGGCGGTTCCAAATTAGTCTGTCCGCAGTTTTCCGGAGCTTTTTATGGCCCAGATTCTTTCGCCTCTTCCCGGCACCTTCTATCGGAGCGCTTCGCCAGACCAGCCGCCCTACAAGGCGGATGGGGACGCGGTTTCCGCCGGAGACGTAATCGGTCTCATCGAAGTGATGAAGTCGTTCCACGAAGTGAGGGCCGAGACGGCCGGTACGAACATCCGCTTCATTGCCGACAATGAAGACCCCATCATGGCCGGCGCACCTATTGCGGATCTCGACTGATGCTGAAAAAGCTTCTGGTTGCCAACCGGGGCGAGATAGCGGTCAGGATCATCCGGGCCGCGCAAGATTTGGGGATCACCACCGTGGCGGTGTATTCGGCCGCAGACGCCGAGTCGCTCCACGTCCAGCTTGCGGACGAAGCGGTCAACATCGGCCCACCAGCAGCAAAGAAGTCCTATCTCAATGTCGAAGCAATTCTGAAGGCTGCCCGCGACACCGGTTGCGACAGCGTTCATCCAGGCTATGGGTTCCTTGCCGAGAATGCCGCGTTTTCCGACGCGGTCACAGGCGCTGGATTGGTCTTCGTCGGCCCGTCAGGAGATGCGATCCGGATGATGGGAGACAAGGTCTCGGCGCGATCCGCCGCCGCCGCTGCAGGTGTCCCTGTGGTGCCTGGCTCGGCTGGCCGGGTCGAGGGCCTCAAGGCTGGCCACGAGGTGCTGACCGCAACCGGTTTTCCGGTGATGATCAAGGCGGCGGCAGGCGGCGGTGGGCGGGGCATCCGCATCGCCAACTCGCTCGCCGAGTTCGAACAAGCCTTTCCTCAAGCCAAAGCAGAAGCCCTCGCCGCCTTTGGCGACGGTGGCCTCTACATGGAAAAGGTGATCGGCAAGGCCCGCCATATCGAGGTGCAGGTGCTGGCAGACGGAAGCGATGCCATCCACTGCTACGAGCGGGAGTGCTCACTGCAGCGGCGACGCCAGAAGGTTTGGGAGGAGGCGCCGTCGCGCGCACTTTCAGACAGGCTGCGCGAGGAGCTCTGCGCTTCGGCGGTCGCTTTGGCCAAGGCGGTCAAATACTCTGGTGCCGGCACGGTAGAGTATCTTTATGACGATGAAGCAGATCGCTTTTACTTCATCGAGATGAACACCCGTATCCAGGTCGAGCACCCGGTCACCGAAGCGATCACCGGCATCGACCTCGTTGCGGAGATGCTTCGCATCGCCGGCGGCGAGAAGCTGCGGATCCGGCAAGGCGATGTCTCCGTCAAGGGGCATGCGATCGAAGTCCGGCTCAATGCCGAAGACCCGGCGAAGGAGTTCGCTCCATTCCCGGGGCAAGTGGCCGAGCTTCGCATTCCCGGCGGTCCGGGCGTACGCTTCGATTCGATGCTCTACCAAGGCTATCAGGTGCCGCCCTTTTATGACTCGCTGCTTGCCAAGCTGATCGTGCATGCAGAGACGCGCGAGGCGGCGATAGTGCGCCTGATCCGCGCGCTCAACGAGTTGAAGATCGGCGGGCTCAAGACCACCAAGCCGCTGTTTCTTGCGCTGGCCGCCGATCCGGCGGTGCGGGCGGGAGACGTGCATACCCGCTGGCTGGAAGGCTGGCTCATCGAAAACGCCGCAGCTTTGGCGGGTTAAGGAGGACCGATGTCGATACGATTCAACTTCGGCGGTGACGAACATATCTTCGGCGAGGTGTCCGAGGAAATGTCGCTCACCTCCTTCTTTACCGGCCTTTCGATGACGAACGCGGTGCGTACGGCAGGCATCCGAGGTGTCACCGAGATCTGCCCTGCCAACGCCAGCTTCCAGATTCGCTTCAACCCCGACATCGTCAAGCCGCAGGATTTGCTCAGCGAACTGAAGTCGATGGAAGAGGCGGCCTCGAAGGCGGACCCGGTGCTGAAGACCCGGATCATCGAACTGCCGGTTTATTTCCAGGATCCATGGACGCGTGAAACCTGCTTGCGCTTCCGCGAGCGCCATCAGGACCCCTCCTCCACCGATCTTGAATATTCGGCCCGCATCAACGGCTACGCCACGGTGGAAGAATTTATCGAGGCCTATTCCGGCCAGCCCTGGTTCGTATCGATGGTCGGCTTCGTCGCCGGACTGCCCTTCCTGTACCAGATGGTTGAGCGCAAGAAACAGATTCAGGCGCCGAAATACTTGCGTCCACGCACCGACACTCCCAAGCTCACCATTGGCCATGGCGGCTGCTTCGCAGCGATCTATTCAGTACGCGGCGCTGGCGGCTACCAGATGTATGGCATAACCCCGGCCCCGATCTACGACCCGACCAGGAAGGTGCGCTACCTCTCCGATGACATGTGCCTGTTCAAGCCAGGCGACATCGTCAAGTTCAAGGCCATTGGCCGCGATGACTACGACGCCACGCTGGAGGAAATTGAAGCCAATCGGTGGCAGCCGACGGTTCGCGAGTGCACCTTCAGCCTGAAGGACTTCAACAGCGATATTTACGGCACCAATGCAAAGCTGATGGAGCTTATCAATGGCCGTTAAGGTAATCTCTCCCGGCCTCTCCACTTCCGTGCAGGACCTTGGTCGACCAGGCCACTATCATGTCGGCATTCCCGAAGGCGGCGGCATGGACCGCTTTGCCACACGCATCGCAAACCTGCTTGTCGGCAACAATCCGGGTGCCGCGGTGCTCGAAGCCACCTTCATGGGCCCCGAACTCGAATTCACCCAATCCGCGGTCGTCGCCGTCACGGGTGGAGAGCTCCCACCCAAACTCAATGGCGAGGAACGGCCTACTTGGGAAAGTTTTCCGGTGAAGGCCGGTGACCGGCTTTCCTTCGGCTTCCTCAAGGGCGGCGCGCGCGCTTATCTGGCCGTCTCCGGCGGCATCGACGTACCCGTGGTTCTCGGTTCGCGCTCGACTTACATTCTGGGCGCACTCGGCGGCCATCAGGGCCGCACGCTGAAGGCGGGTGATGAGCTTCCCCTCGGCGAAGGTTCCGGCAAAGCCGGTCTTTCACTGCCTGCAAATCTGCGCCGCGCGGGCAATAGTCCGGCGGAACTCAGAATGCTTCCCGGCATGTACTGGCATCGGATCACCGAGGCTGCCGGCAATCGGTTCTTTGAGGAAACCTGGAAGGTCGCGCCCGAAGCCGACCGCATCGGCTATCGCTTCCGGGGCGGGACGCCACTGGAGTTCGTCGAGCGCGAGCAGCCTTTCGGTGCGGGCTCCGACCCCTCGAACATCGTCGATGCCTGCTATCCCTACGGATCCGTCCAGGTGCCGAGTGGCACGGAGCCGATCGTTCTTCACCGGGACGCGGTTTCGGGTGGCGGGTACATGATGCTGGGCGTGGTGATATCGGCCGACATGGACCTTATCGCCCAACTCCAGCCGCACACCCCGGCGCGCTTCGTTCCGGTGACGCTGGAAGACGCGCTTGCTGCGCGAACCGAACAGCGCGCCGCGCTGGCGCGTGCTGAAGGACATCTGGCCGGCTGACGTCAGCCGGAAAAATGCCGGCGGAGGAGCCGGTGGCGAGGAGATCGGCCGGCCAAAACCGACCGTGCGTGGCGGAAGACAAAATCCGGTGCGCGAAACGACAAGACGACGCCGGGCAACGGCGTGAATTTGGCATCCGAGCAGTCCGCTAGAGACCGCCGGAACCGACAGGGGAAGACATTTGCAACGTGACTGGCCGCAAGGCCGGATGCTTCGCGCCTTTCCGTCGGTAGAAAGAAGGAAAGGGTCATGAGTCATCTGAGCGCGGAGAACGTCTCGGTATCGTTTGCGGGGCTGAAGGCCCTGTCATCGGTAGACCTCCAAATTACGCCCGGCCGCATTAGTGGCCTCATCGGCCCGAATGGCGCTGGCAAGACCACGCTCGTCAACGTGCTGACCGGCTTCCAGGCACCGACGGAAGGCACCATCAAGCTCGACGGCGCAGCACTCACGGGTCTCAAGCCGCATCAGGTCCGGCGGCGCGGCATCGCCCGCACCTTCCAGGGTGGGCGGCTCTTCCGCGACTTGCCTGTGCTGGACAATTTGGAGGTAACCGGCGTTGGCCTGGGAATGAGCCGGCGCGCTGCCATCGCCGAAGCGGAAGCGATGCTCGACTGGATAGGCATCGGTGCGCTGAGCACCCGCATCGCCGGAACGTTGCCATATACGGACGAGCGCCGCGTCGCCATTGGCCGCGCCCTGATGGGACGGCCCGCATACATCCTGCTCGACGAGCCCGCGGCTGGCATGAGCGCACTGGAGGCGCGGGAGCTTTCGGCCCTGATAAGACACATCGCCGCCGATCTCGGCTGTGGTGTCCTGCTCATCGAGCACAATGTCGGGCTGGTGCTCGGCCTCTGCCAGCATATCGTCGTGCTCGATTCCGGAGCGATCATCGAGGAAGGCCCGCCTGCCGCGATCCGCGACAGCGAGAAGGTGCGCCACGCTTATATGGGCACTGCCGCGAACACCGACCTGCCTGTGCTGGAGGCGATGGAATGAGCCTGCTCGCCCTTTCCGATATCACTATTCGCTATAGCCGTCTCACGGCGGTCCGAAATGTCTCCTTCTCCATGGCCGAGGGAGAAATCCTGTTCATCACCGGCCCGAACGGAGCCGGGAAGTCTTCGCTGCTGCGCGCGATCGCCGGTGTTACGCCGGTGGCGGGCGGCCGGATCGACCTTGCAGGTCATGAGATCACCGGCCAGGCGCCGGAAAACATCGCCCGGCTCGGATTCTCCATGGTGCCGGAGGGGCGCGATGTCTTCGGCTCGCTGACGACCGAAGAGAACCTCCTGGTCGGAACCGGCATGCACGCCCGCGAACGCGGCTGGCGCAGCCGAGCGGCCGACGAACTCGAAGCCGTCTACGCGACCTTCCCGATGCTGAAAGAGAGGCGGCACGGGCAGGCGGGATTGCTGTCCGGCGGGCAGCAGCAAATGCTGGTCATCGGACGCGCGCTGATGACCAATCCGCGGCTTGTAGCCATTGACGAGCCTTCGCTGGGCCTCGCCCCCAACATCAACGACCAGGTCTACGAGCGGCTGATCGCGCTGCGTGCGCAGCGCCAGCTCACGCTCCTGATCGTTGAGCAGAGCTCGGCCCGAGCGATGATGGTGGGCGGGAGGATGATCCTGATGCGTGGCGGACAGATCGTGCTCGATGGCGACGCGCGGACGCTCGGCAACGGCGAGGCGATCCAGGCTGCCTATTTCGGCTACGAGGACAATTGAGATGCTTCAGATCCTGTTCGACGCACTCTCGCTTGGCTCGCTGTACGCGCTCGGAGCGCTCGGCATCGCCCTCATCTTCGGCGTCATGCGGCTGGTGAACTTCGCGCATGGCGACGTCATCGCCTTCTGCGTCTTCGCGCTGCTATGGCCGTCTACGGACGCAATGGCCATCGTCTTCGCCGGCCAATTGCCGTGGTACCTTCTGGTGCCCTTCGTCCTCCTCTGCGGGGCCGGGCTGTCGGTGCTGTGCGAAATCGTCGTCTTCAGGCGGTTCCGCCAGGCAAATCCGGCAACCATGATGATCGCCTCCTTCGCGCTCGGTTTCGTAATTCGCTACTTCCTGCTCATGCTGTTCTCCAGTCGGCCGAAATCGATTTCGCTGCTGCCCGAACTGTCCCAGCCGGTGGAGATCTTCGGTGCCCGGCTTCCCCTCCTCCAACTCATAACGATCGTGACTACGATGGTCATCCTGATCGGCCTGACATTGTTCCTGCGTCAAACTCGCTTCGGCCTGGAGATGCGGGCGGCGGCCGAGAACTTCTCGATGGCCCGCATGCTGGGTGTGCGTGCGAACCGGGTCATCATGGGTGCGTTCGCCCTCTCCGGCGCGTTGGCCGCCGCCATTGCGCTGATCTTTGGCGCCCAGACAGGCACGCTGGACATCCAGATGGGCGCCTCGATCATGTTGATGGCCTTCATCGCCACCGTCATTGGCGGCCTCGGCAGCCTCGGGGGAGCCGTGCTCGCCGGCTTCCTGCTGGGTGCCGCCTCGGTGATCATGCAGGTCATGCTGCCCATCGACGCCCGGCCATTCCGCGATGCCTTTGTCTATGGAGCGGTCATCCTCGTTCTCCTCTTCCGCCCGCAAGGGCTTATTGCCGCGCGCGGCACCAAGGAAAGGGTCTGATTTCATGGCTGTCGCCGCCTCCCTAGCCAACTCTACCGCTCCCGGTGCCGCGGCTACCGAGCGAAAGCCCGCACGCTTCGCGCTTGCCCGCCGTACCGTCCTGACTCCGGTCCTGCTTTCGCTGCTGCTGCTGGCCATCGCGCTGATCACGGTGATGACCGGATCGCGGCCCTTCAACCAGACGGTGATCGACGTGTTCGTCCGCGTCATCCTCGTCGTGGGCCTATACATCTTTATCGGAAACTCGGGCGTTCTCAGCTTCGGGCACATCGGCTTCACCTGCCTTGGCGCCTACGCGGCCGCGTGGCTCACCATCAATCCGATGATGAAACGCGGTTCGCTGCCGGGATTGCCCGAATGGCTGCTGGCGACCCGATTGCCGTACTGGCAATCGGCTGTGCTGGCGGCATTGTTCGCCGCCCTCGCCGCTCTCATCTTCGGGCGGGTGCTGATGCGGCTATCGGGCATCGCTGCGTCGATCGCGACCTTCGCGATGCTCGCCATGATCAACACAATTTATTCCAACTGGGAGAGCGTGACCGGAGCGACCTCATCGGTCGTCGGCATTCCGATCGTGCGCGTGATCTGGCCGTATCTCATCGGCGCCGTGGTCGCAATCTTCATCGCCTGGGCGCACGCGATCTCCCGGTCCGGCCTGGCCCTTCGTGCTGCCCGCGACGAGCCCACCGCCGCCGCGGCTTCCGGAGTCGACATTCCCAGGGAAAGACTGGTGGCGTTCGTCGTATCAGGCGCGGTGATGGGGCTGGGCGGTGCGCTGATGGCTCATTCCATCGGCGTGGTCACACCCGATACATTCTATCTCGGTCTCACCTTCATCACCCTTTCCATGCTCGTCGTCGGCGGCATGGGCAGCCTGTCGGGTGGAGTGCTGGGTGTCGTCCTGCTGTCCGCCCTCATCCAGGCGCTGCGTTGGCTGGAGGCAGGCGTATCGCTCGGCGAGTCCACGTTCGCCCTCCCGAAAGGGGTTCAGGAAATAGCCCTCGGCGTCATCATGATCGTGATCCTCGCGCTTCGCCCATCCGGACTCATGGGCAACCGCGAACTCACCTTACCTCGCAGCAGTCGCAACAAGTGACCGGCGGCACAAGCCCGACCGGAAAACAAAAAAGGAGACGTGCATGGCATACAAAATGAGAATTGTCGCAACCGCTCTGGCCTCGATGTCCATCGCATACCCGGCCCTGGCCGATGACAAGACTATCGTCATCGGCTTCGCCACTGCGGAGTCGGGCTTCATGGAAGCCTATGACAAGCCTGCCCAGGAGGCGGCTTTGATCCGCATCGACGAGATCAATGCGGCTGGCGGTCTGCTTGGAAAGCAGATCAAGGTCGTCAAGGCCGACACCAAGTCCGACCGGGCCGAAGGCGCCAAGGCTGGCCTCTCCGTGCTCGACCAGGGTGCGGATCTCGTGGTCGTGTCCTGCGACTACGACTTCGGATCGCCGGCTGCGCTCGCGGCCGAGGACGCAGGCCGTATCTCCTTCTTCCTGTGCGCGGAATCGGTCAAGGCCGGCATCCAGGGTGTCGGCCCGCACAGCTTCTCCGCGTCGGTGCTGGCGGCCGTGCAGGGAGCGACCATGGCCGAGTGGGCATTCAAGGAAAAGGGCGCAAAGGACTTCTACCGTCTGCTCGATACCTGGACGGCCTACAACAAGGGCATCTGCGACGGCTTCGACTGGATGATGCCGAAGCTCGAAGCCCAGGGCGCGAAGCTTGTCGGTGAAGACACCTTCAAGAACGAGGATGCCTCCATCGCCGCGCAGATCACCCGCATCAAGTCTCTGCCGAAGGAGCCGGATGCGATCATGCTTTGCACGATGATGCCGGGCGCCGTCTCGGCCATCAAGCAGCTTCGCGCCGCGGGTATCAATTCCATGATCCTGAATGGATCGGGCGTCGACGGTAGCTATTGGCTCTCGGCTGTGCCCGATCTGACGAACTTCTACGTCCCCGTTCAGGGATCGATCTATGGCGACGATCCCAATCCGGCCGTGCTGAAGTTCAATGCCACCTACAAGCAGAAGACAGGCGCCGATCCCTCGAGCCAGTATGTCTTTCCGGGTTACGTCATGGTCGACGTCTGGGCCAAGGCGGTGGAGCGTGCAGGCACGGCCGATGCCGACGCGGTCGTCGCGGAACTGGAAAAGATGAAGAATGAGCCGACACTGTTCGGGCCTCGTACCTTCACGCCGGAACTGCATCACCAGAACCAGACGCGGTACCTGATCGTCGAGACCAAGGCCGGCAAGCCGGGTGTTGTAGGCAACTGGACGATTTCCGAGCCGGTACCGATGGAAGCCTTGCTCAAGTAGGAGAAGATGGGCCGGGTAAGCCCGGCCCTTCATATGCGGAAGGCCCTGTTCCTTTGGGATGACCGGGCCTTTCGTCTTTTGAGGATATTGCCTTTGAGCAAAAACCGAGGGCGGCCCGTTTGGACCGCCCTTGTCGCCCGATGAATCCAGATTTTCGCTACCCTCGCGCTTTGCGGTAGGAATCCTTGAGCGCTATGAGCTCCCCCGAGAAAGCGAAGATATCGCAGCCGTCGACTTCGATTTGCTGCCCCGCTGCCGTGGTGCCGACGAAGCGCCATGATGAAAGCCCGGTGTCGCCCGTCACGATGTGCCGTCCCCTGATCCACGCGGCTTTCGGGAAGGCATCGAACAGCGCTGCATAGGCGACGCGCACTGCGTCACGCCCCACATGCTTGCGCCCTTCGGCATCGGGGCCGGCCGAGCCGTGGAAAGCGCAATTCTCAACCATGCAGTCCATCAGCGCGCCCACGTCGCGAGCGTTCCAGGCCGCGAGGAACCGGTCGAGCACGGCGAGCCGCCTGGCTGCGAGATCGCCAGCCTCAACGACCTCGACCTCGAGAAAGGCGAGCGGCGCATCGCCGGCATTGATGACATTGTGGGCCACACCCGTCCGCCGCGAGTAGGGCACCCCTTGAGTGAGAGCGGCTTGCGACTGCGCGCCGTCGGGGCCTTCGAGACCGAGCTTGCCGTCCGTAAGCGGCACGATGACGTAGTCATGGCCATGGATGTGCCAGCCGGTCTCGGCCCCGGTGGCAAAGCGCCATTCGGTGACCCGAAAGCGTTCGTCGTCGATATGGACGACCGGTTCGGCTTTCATGCGGGTCATTCAAGCCCCTCCTTGGCAACCGCACCGGTCAGGCGCTCAAGCGTCCGGCCCATGCGCGCCATGATTTCCTTCACATCGTCTTCTGTCGAGATCATCGGCGGACAGAGCGCGAGCTGGTCGCCGATGGCGCGGAAGATGAGGCCTTCCTCGTGGCCGATTCCCGCTGCGATACTCCCTGCGCGCCCAACCTTGCCGAAGGGGCGTTTCGTCGCCTTGTCTGCCACCAGCTCCACGGCGCCGATAAGACCGGTGCCCCGCGCTTCGCCGACAAGCGGGTGATCGGCGAACGAGCGGATGCCGGCCTGGAACGACGTCTCAAGGCGGGCCGCGTTTCCGATCAAGTCCCGCTCCTCGAAGATGGCGAGGTTTTCGAGACCCACCGCCGTCGCGACCGGATGACCCGACGCCGTGAAGCCGTGGCCGAAATTGCCGATCGTTGCGGTGTTGTCGGCGATCGCCTGATAGATCGCATCGGAGAAAATGACGGCGGCAAGCGGCATATAAGACGACGTGATTTGCTTGGAGACCGTCATGATATCAGGCGTGAAGCCGTATTTCTGAGCGCCGAAAGGCGTACCAAGCCGCCCGAAACCACAGATCACCTCGTCTGCTATCAGGATGATATCATTTGCCCGGCAGATTTTCTCCACGCCTTCCCAGTACCCGACCGGCGGCGGCAGAACGCCGCCGGCTGCCATGAGCGGCTCTCCTATAAAGGCTGCAATGGTGTCAGCCCCTTCTTCCGCGATCGCCGCTTCCAGCTCGGCGAGCAGACGCGCCGTGAAGGCGGCTTCGTCTTCGCCTTCCATGCCGAAGCGATAGAAGTGCGGGCAGGTCAAATGGCGAACGGGAATCGCCGGCAGATCGAAGTCGCGATGGTTGACCGGCAGGCCCGTCAGGCTGCCGGAGGCGACGGTGATGCCGTGATAGCCCTTGGTCCGTGCCAGGAATTTCTTCTTTTTTGGCCGGCCCAGCGCGTTGTTCATGAACCACATCATCTTGACGATGGTGTCGTTGGCTTCCGAGCCCGACGACGTGAAGAAGACACGCGTCAGGTTTTCCGGCGTCATCTCCACGAGTTTCTCAGCGAGCCGGATGGATGGCTCATGCGCCTTGGAGGAGAAGGTGTGGTAGTAGGGCAGCTTCAGCATTTGCTGGTAGGCAGCGTCGGCCAACCGCTTTTCCGAAAAGCCGACGCCCACCGACCACAGCCCGGCGAGCCCTTCGATGTATTCCTTGCCGCGTTCGTCATACACACGGATGCCGTCACCGCGGCTGATGATCAGCGGCCCGGATTCCTCGTGCTGACGCAGGTTTGTGTAGGGGTGCATGGAGGTGGCGATGTCGGCGGCGAGAGAGTTGGAAAGCGCATCCATGGAAGTCCTCAGCGGCTTGGGGAAATGGTTCGGGCGGTGAGTGCAAGATAGTCCTCGATCCCATGCGTGTAGCTTTCACGATTCGGGAAATGAATCATGGCAGGCTGTTGGAATGGGTGTCGATGATCCGCCGCATCAGCGCGGCGACGTCGCGCGCATTCGGAGGATCGGAGTGGATGCAGACGGTGTCGAAGTCGACCGGGCGGATCGTACCGTCTGTCGTGACGAGTTCGCGTCGGGTAAGCGCCCCCACCATGCGGTGCTCGGCAAGCGTCAGGTCGATGGCCGACTGGACGCGCGGAATGATCAGGCTGCCGCCGGGAGCGTAGGCAAGATCGGGAAAGAACTCGCCCACGAAGGCGACGCCGAGTTCGGCTGCCGCCGTCTCGTGACAGGTTCCCGCCAGGCCGAAGAGAGGGACGCCGAACGGCTTGACCGCCGCGGCAATCGCCCGGGCAGTGTCCACGTCGTGCGCGGCCATGCCGTAGATGATGCCATGCGGCTTGACATGGCTGAGCTGCCCGCCCTCGGCGGCCAGCATTCCTGTCAGCGCACCGATTTGGTAGAGGAAGGCGGCTGTCAGTTCCTCGGGCTGAAGTTTCATCTCGCGCCGGCCGAACCCCTCGCGATCGGGAAGGGACGGATGCGCGCCAACCTGCTTTCCGTGCGAAAGCGCGAGCCGCACGGTCTTCAGCATCGTCCATGGATCGGAGGCGTGGAAGCCGCATGCGATGTTGGCGCAATCGATGTGGGGCATGATGCCGGCATCGTCGCCGAAACGCCAGTTGCCGTAACTTTCCCCCATGTCGCAGTTCAGGGTGACCATGGTTTGCTTGCCTCAGCCCAGAGTGTTCGACGCCCAGCCGTGGGCGATGTGGGGGAATTCCGGCGGCGGTTCGCGCTCGTGCAGCAGTCGAAGCACGCGCGGCGGCGTCAGTGGCAGCTGCCGCACCGGCTTGCCGATAGCGCGTGCCACAGCGCAGCCGATCGCCGCGCCCACGGCCAGGATCGGGACCTCGCCCGCGCCCTTGGTGCCTAGAGGCCCCATCGACGGAGCGCCCTCGTAGAGGTCGGCGGCGACCGGAACCACGTCCTGCGCCAGCGGCAGGCGATAGGTCTCGAAATCGTCCTGCGCGATACGTCCGTCAGCGGTGATCGTCACCTCCTCATGCAGGGCGTAGCCGAGACCCTGCACGACACCACCCTGTATCTGGCCCATGACCGCGCGCGGGTTGAGTGCGCGGCCGACATCCTGCACCACGCGATAGGCCAGCACCTCGACATGACCGGTGTCCGGATCAACCGCCACCTCGGCCTCGTGGACAACGAAGACGGGGATGTCGAGCGCATCGATGAAGTGCCCCATCGCGCAGCCGGACATTGCCGGAGTGTTCCTGGCGGTAAAGGCTCCGCTTCCGGTGACCGGGCCGGTGGTTGCCTGCGCATGGGCGACGACAGCGGGGATCGATATGCCGGAGCCGGGACGTCCCGCGATCTCGACACGACCATCCCGCAGCACCAAGTCTTCCGGTCGGGTCTGGAGCATCTCGCCGGCGGTCCGCAGCAGCTTTTCCCGCACTTCCGCGCAGGCAGCCACACTTGCCGCGCCGATGGACACGGTGGTTCGTCCGCCGCCAACGCCGACATCGAGACCGGCGGCATCGGTGTCGGCTTCGCGCACGATCACCTGGTCGGGAGCGAGGCCGAGTTGCCCGGCCACGATTTGCGGCAGGGATTGCACCATCGTGCCAGATCCGATCTCCACACCCGACGTGACCAGTGTTGCACTGCCGTCGGCGTTCAAATTCACCGTCGCCGCCGAAGGCCCGACGAAAACGAACCATGTGCCGACCGTGGTTGCAATACCATAGAGCCTGCCGTCGGCCTCGGCCTCTGATGTACCGGTACTGGCGCGCAGTGTCTCCATGCGATCGAGCATCGGACCCAGCACGTCGGCCTCGAAAACCTGGCCCGTGGCACCGAGATCACCATCTCCCAGGACATTTTTCTTCCGGAACTCCATCGGGTCGAAGCCTAGCGCATCACAGATTTCGTCGGTGTGTCGCTCCAAAGCGAATGTGTTGTAGACGCCGTTGCAAGCCCGGAAAGCACCGTTGGGTGGTGTGTTGGTGTATACGGCGCGGCTGACGAGCCGCGTTGCGCCAACCCTGTAATTGCCGCCCAGCGTGTGCGCCGTCATCGTCGTCAGAAAAACCTGTTCGCCTCCATACGCACCGCAGTCCATCAGCACGACCGCCTCGCGCCCGGCGATGTATCCTTCGGCAGTGACAGCGGACCGGATGCGGATTTCCGCATTCTCGCGGCAGAGGCAGGTTGCCATCTCTTCCTGCCGGGTATTTTCCAGGACCACCGTGCGCCCGGTCATCCGCGCCAGAACTGCAGTGATAGGCTCGATGGATGCATCGAATTTCAGGCCGAACCCGCCGCCGACAGGGGGTACAGTGACCCGCACACGCCCGGGCGGAAGCTGCATGACCCTTCCGGTGACGTTGCGCACGGTCCAAGGCACCTGCGTCGAGGTCTGTATGTGAGCACGGCCGTCCTCCCAGGAGCCGATGGCAACGCGCGGTTCGAAGGGCACATGGCTCTGCCGGCCGACGGTAAAGCTGCTCTCGACAATGCGTATGTCGGGACGGGCGAAGGCCGCATCGACGTCACCGCGGCTGGATTTTGCCTCCCATGCGATGTTGCCGGCACGTGCACCGCCCTCGGTGATCACCTCGTAGCCGCGCCAGCCCTCATGGACGAGACGGGCGCCGGGCTGGAGCGCGTCGGCCATGGTGAGCACCGGTGCCAGCGGCTCGACCTCGAGCATGATGGCGGCAAGTGCCGCCCGCGCCTGCTTCTCCGTCTCGGCGGCGACGACGGCGATTGGTTCACCGTGATAGCGGATCGTGTCGATGGCCAGGAGCGGATGGTCGGCAATGCCGATGCCGTAGAGCCCTGGCGCGTCGGCGCCGGTCGCCACCGCGCGCACACCAGGACAGCGAAGTGCCGCCGAAACGTCGAGCTTGCGGATACGCCCCGCGGGAACGGTCGACCGCAGCAGCACGGCATGCAGCATGTCGGGGCGAATCCGGTCGTTGGTGTATTTTGTCCGCCCGCGCAGCTTGTCCTGCGCATCGCGGCGGGGAAGATTCATCACCGTGGCGGACAGCTCAGACATGTATGCCTCCCACCAACTGGCCAGCCTTCCGCGCTTGGTCAAGGCAGTCGGCCACGGCGTCGACGATCCGCTCATATCCCGTGCAGCGGCAGATGTTGCCGGCCATCGCGGCCTTGATTTCGGGACGGCTCGCATGCGGATTGTCACGCACGAACGCCGAAAGGCTCATGACCATTCCTGGAAAACACATGCCGCATTGCACGGCATCGACCGCCTCGAAATTGGCCTGGAGCGGGTGCAGCGCCTGGCTTCCGAAACTCAATCCCTCGATGGTCGTCACCGCGCATCCCTGGACCAGTCCAACCGGCTTCAGGCAGGACGGCACCGCTTCGTCGTCGACATGCACCGTGCACGCGCCGCAAAAGCCTTCGCGGCACACGGCTTTGGTCCCCGTCAGGAATCGTTCCTGCCGCAAGATGTCGACGAGCGGCGTCATCGGATCGCCATCAAAGCGGCAGTCCTCGCCATTCAGCTGGAATGTCACGGTCATGCCAGGCCCCCAGTCTTGAGAAGTGCGGCAACACCGCGTTTGACCAGCGGCGGAAGAACCTGGCGCCGGTACCAACCCTCCGCCTCCTTACCGCCGCGGCCCTGAAAATCATTGTGCTCCAGTGCAAGCTCGGCGGTGCGTTCCGGATCGAGCGCATAGGCCGGGCCTGCCCTCATGGCCTGTTCGAGCGCCGTCCAGCGCCGCGCTACCGGCTCCACCGAGCCGACGGCGATGCGACATCGTTTGTCTTTGTCTACCGCAAGCGAGACGATGGCGACCGGATAGTCGCCGGCTTTCCGAAGCGGCAGGCGGATATGAGCACTTGCGACAAGGTCGCGGCGCAGATGAATTCTCGTCACAATCGCTTCGGCCAGCAGCGCATGCCTGTCTTTGAGGAAATCTGAAATACCGAGAAGTTTTGGGCCTTCGAACGTCTCCAGTTCCACCGCCGCCTCACAGACGAGAAGCGCAGGGGCGAGATCGGCGGCGGCAAAGTCGGGGGCACAAAGGTTGCCGCCCACGGTGGCGACCTTTCGGATGCCGGGATTGGCCGCATTCTCCGCCGCGGCAACCAGACCTTCGAAGCCCACTGCCCCGTGCAACGCGCGGCCAAGGACTGCATGGGTAACGGCTGCGCCGATCACGACATGGTCCGGTTCGATTTCGACCTTGGACAAGGCGGGTATTCGGTGGAGTGCGACCACCGCCTCGGGAAGGTCGACCCCGCGCCGTGGATCACGCATCATCCAGGTGCCGCCGGCAAGCACCGCCGCGCCTTGCCGGCGTGCGGCCATTGCCTCTTCAAGTGTGCTGGCTGCGGTGAACGATCGTTCCACGCTTGGTGCCATCTGTCATACCCCTCGGAAGCAGCCAACTTTCGCGGCGCTGCAGCATTGTTGCTCCAGCTTTAGGCTCCTGTGAAATAGTAATTCTTTGAGTAGCGTATCGAAAAAACAGATAACTCTGCGGCGTGCTCTTTGGCGCTCAGGCCCAGTGAGCGACCGTGCGTTTCTCAAAGCTCTCACGGAACTGGGCGGTGGTTTTGGGGAGGAGTTCGCCAGTCTCCCAGTCGAGGATCACGGCATAGTGCCGAACCGCATCGAGCGTATCGATCTCGCCGGAGCGATATTTGCGCGCGACCTCCTCAGGATCCATGCGTGCCCAGTCCTTCCGTTTCGCCCGGATGTCGGCACGGCAGGCTTCGGTTGCCGTCCCGTCGATTTCGTACTGGCACAGGTCGCGGTCGATTTCGCGGATCACCACGCCGTAGTCAGTCTTGGCGCGCTCCAGAGACACGTAGTCGTCGATCACGTCCTCCATCACCTTGCGGGGCTCGCGCTGCAGTGGATCGCCGAAACCGCCGCCGCCGGCCGTCGGACGAGCGAACTGGTCGCCTGTGTGGACGGAGTAATCGGAGAATACGGAGCCGAGCCAGATCTCGGTCTCTTCTCCGGCGCGCTTCATGGTCAAGCCGTGGGGCATCGACGGCAGGCCTCCTTCGACACCCCAGACGACAGCGCGCTCGCGGTCGCAAATATAGGACATGACGGCATTTTCAGCCTCAAGCAGCAAGGAGGTCTTCTGCACGCCGACGCCGCCCCGCCATTTGCCAGGCCCGGCTGAATCCTGCTTGATCTGGAACTCGACCGTCCGAGTCGGATTCACCCGTTCGTTGCCTTCGTTCGGTTGCGACATCAACCCGGTTCCGAAGCAGGCGGTGGTGACATCGGCACCATCCTTGCCGTTGCGCCCGCCCCAACCGCCCGGCAGCCATTCGTAGAACATGAAGATCGGCTTTTCGGGTTTGCGCGCGTCCCGTCCCCCGGCCAGCAGATATTCGAGGTTGAAGGCGCAGGCGATAGCGCGTTCGGGCATGATCTTCGACCACATCTCGAAGATCGCGTTCATGATCTTTTCGAACGGCATCAGGAACCCGGTCACCGCCACCGGCCATTCCGCACTGACGATGCTGTTCTTTGGCGCAGTCACCTCGATCATCCGGTAAAATCCGCTGTTGAGCGGGAGGTCCGGAAAGAAGGTTTTCATGCCGGCGACCACGGCCGAGAAGGTCGCGCCCGGGGCGGAATTGTACATCGAGGCAATGGTCGAATGGCTTCCCGTAAAGTCGTAGTGGATCGTGTCGCCCTTGATCGTCATCTTGATGCGGATCGGGATCATGCCTTCGCCGGCACCGAGATCCCGGTCGATGTAGTCGACCGTCTCCCAAGTGCCGTCGGGCAGCTCCGCGAGACGCTTTCGCACGGCACGTTCGACGTAGTCCTGAACCTCCTCCATCCCGCGCATGACCTGGCCGCGTCCGTACTTCTTGACCAGCCGCAACAGTTCGCGCTCGGCGGCCTGCGTCGCCTGCGCCTGGGAATGGATGTCGCCAATGATCGACGCGGGATCGCGCGTGTTGGCCGCGATCATGTTGGCGACGTCGGAGCAGAAGCGGCCGCGCTGGAAAAGGCGCAACGGCGTGATCCGCAGGCCTTCGCGAAACATGTCGCGGGCGGTGACGTCGAAGGAACCCGGCACCGAGCCGCCGAGATCCGACCAGTGTCCGTTCGACTGGGAGAAGCCGATCAGTTTGTCTTCATCGAAGATCGGTCGGACGAGCCGAACATCGCTGAAATGCGTACCGCCGGCATAGGGATCGTTGATAGCGTAGACGTCACCGGGTGCCATATCGCCTTCGAAGACCCGGATCACCTCCTTGCATGTGTTGTGCAGTGTGCCGACATGGACCGCGATGTCGTAGTTGCCCTGGGCAACGGAGTTGCCATCGGCGTCGTGCAGGGCGTTCGAAAAGTCTCGGTTGTAGATGACGAAGGAATAGCAGGTGCGAAGCATCTGTTCTGCCATCTGGTCGACGGTGGTGATGAAGGAGTTTTTCAGCACCTCGAACGTTACCGGATCGAGGCCAGGGCTCGTTTCAATCAGCTTTGTCATGTCTCAGCCTTTCGTTACGATGAGAATGTTCAGGAAGTCGTCGACGGTGGCGCTCATTCCCGGCGGAACCACGGTGGTGGAATCGAACTGTTCGACGATGGCGGGTCCCGCAAAGGCAGCGCCGGCGCTGAGTTGGTCGCGTTCATAGACAGCCGCATCATGAGATACGCCGTCGAACCAGACGCCGCGGCGGCCGACCGGCTGTGGCTTGTGCGGCAAGACTTCATGCCGCGGCATCTCGGCTTTCGGTACGATGCCGATCGCCTTGACCGCGATGCGGAAGATCGACACCGGCGCCTCTTCGCGGCGGTAGTTGAACTCGCGTTCGTGCTCGTTGTGGAATGCCTCTATCAGCGAGCAGATGCTCTCGATCCGCGCCGGGGCTGACACCGCGAGTGAGCGCCACTGGCCCTGGTACATCATCTCGACCGTACGCTGCAGCGCCATGTCTTCGCGCGCCACGCCCTCATGGGTCAGGCGCTCAACCGCCTGTTCTTCCATCAGAACAAAGGCCGTCTGCATCTCGGCGGGCGAGACCGTCGAAGCATCGGCCATGAAGCTTTCGGAGAAATCATGCTGCACGTCGACGAGAAGGCAACCGAGCGCGGAGGTGACGCCAGGATTGGGCGGCACGATCACGGTTGGAATCGAAAGCTCCTTCGCCACGGCCGCTCCGTGCAAAGCGCCTGCACCGCCGAATGCGACGAGCGCAAAGTCTCGTGGGTCATAGCCCCGGCTGATGGAGAGAAGCCGGACGGCATTGCCCATATTGGCGTTGGCGACGGCGATGATCGCCTCAGCCGCCTGGTGGAGTTCCATGCCGAAGGGTTCCGCCACCGTCTCCTGAACCGCCTGGGCGGCCAGAGCGGGGTCGAGCGTGATCTTGCCGCCCGCAAGGCTGGTGCCGAGACGACCGAGCACGACATTGGCATCAGTGTTGGTGGCGGTGCGGTTGCCATTCTTGTAACAGGCCGGGCCCGGAAAGGCGCCGGCGGACTGCGGTCCGTTGCGCAAGCTGCCGCCCTCGTCCTGCCATGCCAACGAACCGCCGCCCGCGCCGATGGTCAGCACCTCGATGGAGGGGAAGCGGATCGGATATCCGAATTCGATGTACCAGTCTTTTGTGATGCGCGACTCCCCGTTCCATGCGAGCGAGACGTCGGTGCTGGTGCCGCCCATGTCGAAGCCGATCGAGTTCTGGAAGCCACAGAGATTTCCGATGAAGCGGCTTGCGATCGCACCGGCGGCGATGCCCGATCCTGCGAGCCGGGCTGAGAAATCCCTGACGCTTGCGGGTGTCATGACCCCGCCACCGCTGTGCAGCAACAGGAGATCTCGCTTGTATCCGGCCGCGGCAAGCTTTTCTCCGAGACGCGACACGTAGTCGACGACGACCGGGGCGCAGACGGCGTTGGCCATGGTGGTGGAAAAACGCTCGTGCTCGAAGATTTCCGGCATCACCTCCGAGGAGATCGAAACCGGCAGATCCGGCATGGCCTCCTTCAGAATCTCACGCATGCGGCGCTCATTGGCGCCGTTGACATAGGAGTTCATGAAGCAGACGGCGATGGACTTGACCTGCCGTTTCACGAGAATTTCCGCGACGCGGTGAGCGGCCTCTTCGTCCAGTGCTTCCAGGATCGTGCCCTCGGCACTGACCCGTTCCCGGACCGTCAGCCGGTCGCGGCGCGGGATATAGGGCTTGGCGACATCTTTGTAGGTGTCCCAGAGGTCTTCCTTGTTGGCGCGGCGGATCTCGACAACATCACGGAAACCCTCGGTGCAGACCATTGCGGTGCGTGGCAGGCGGCGGGTGATCAGCGCATTGGTGGCGACCGTCGTACCATGAGAGAACAGCGTCACCTCCGAAAGATCGATGCGGCCCTGCTCCACGCCATTCATGATCGCCTGCATGGGATCGTCAGGCGTGGAGGCGGTCTTCTCGATGCGGATCGCGCCGCTATCTTCGTCCATGATGCAAATGTCGGTGAAAGTCCCTCCGACATCGACGGCAACTCTTATTCTGCTCATGACAGTTCCTTCGCGGGATATTTGCGGGCAAGGCCCGGCTTTCGCCGCCCTTGCCGGGGCGGCGTCGCAATAGATTATGGGAATCGGCCCGGATTTCGCCGGTCTAGTGCCGCTCTCTTGAGGTCGAAGCGCGGCCTGCCCGGTTCGCTGCTTCGCGACGGGTATCAGTCGGTGCGCAACCGAACCGCGTCCGGTAGTGCTTGCAGAATTGAGACTGGTCGGCAAAGCCCCAGCGGTAAGCAATCTCGGCAACGCTGCTGATGTTGGTCACCGACATCAGTTCCTCGGAGCAAAGTTCAAGCCGGGCGTCGCGGATGAAGCCGTTGATCGACTGGTTGCTGTCCTGAAAAAGAACCTGCAGGTAACGCAGGGAAATCCCGCAGGCATCGGCCACCGCCTGCGGGCCGAGGCCGGAATTCTTCAGATTGTCGCGAATATACTGCTCGGCACGATGCAAATGGCCGGCCCGGATCGACGAGATGCTGCTGTCCAGCACGCGATCGTCGCTCACGATCGACAGGCACAGCATTTCCAGGATGTGCCTGCCCATCATCTCACGAGCGACTTCAGTGATCTCATCGACATGGCCGATCGTGGTTCGCACCGTGTCAAGGAAGAGCGCGGCGACGCCTTGGGTTGCGTCGAAACTGAGCGCACTGAGCCGTTCGGCAGACCCGATCCGCGCCCGAACGCTCGACGACGGCACCTTCAGGACCCACAGCGCGTTTGGCTTACCGTGCCAGAATTCGTAAGGCGCATCTCCCCTCTCAACGAGGAAGCCCCCCGGACCGCAATTGACGGTCCTCGACCCTTGCGAGAAATTCACCTCCGACATCTCCGGGATGGTGATGAGCAGGCTGGCGTCACGTTCGTTGAGGAAGTGGCGGCGATGGCGGCGATAGCTTACGGCATCGCAGCGCATTTTAGACACGCTGACGAGCCCAAGCGAGAAGGTTTCCAGCGTGCCTGAAAATTCACGACGGTTCCGATACTCGGTGTCGAGCGGAAAATAGGCTTCGGTAACAGCGGCTTGCCAGGCATCACCGCCTGTGGGACCGCCGATCGTATCGACGACGTATTTCATTCCCCGACCTTTCTGGTTGGCCCCGGTTAGCCCGGTGTTTTTCTGAAGATTACAGGAATCCGCCGGCGCGTATTGGTCAAAAACGAATAAACTTATGTGGCCGTTTGGCCCAAGGGCCGGAGCTCGCGACGGTTTCAATTATCGTCACGGTCCTGGTGTGCAGTTGATCAAACCAGCCTTGGGCGCGCAAACCGCAAGCCAACTTGGAGCCATGCATTCTTCTCGCACACTCATTCAGGATAAGTTGGCCAGCGCCGGGATCGCCGCCATGTTCTGTGCCAGGCCGACGGTCACCGCCGCCTCGGCCAGTTCCTGCGCACCCTTCACCCCGAGGATCTTGAGCGCGATGTGGGCAGCGGACGCGTCTGGTGGCGCCGCCAACCAGACCGAGCGCCATCGGCATCTCGATCGTCCCCCGAGAAACCCTGTTTCGCCAAAAATGGTGACGATCCGCTCGGCTCCTCGGTCGTTTTGGCCCATGAGCCCAACCCTTCCACGCGCCGAAGCAACGCGCCGGCCTAGTCGGCCGCCGGGATAATCCGCCAAATCTTGTTGCCCACATCATCCGCGATCAGCAATGCGCCAGTTCGGTCGATGGCGACGCCAACCGGACGGCCGAATGCCTTGTCATCGTTGCTCAGAAATCCGGTGAGCACGTCCTGTGGCGGCCCCGACGGCTTGCCGTCGGCAAACGGCACGAAGATCACCTTGTAGCCGCTTCGCGGCATGCGATTCCATGAACCATGCTGGCCGACAAAGGCGCCATTCTTCATGTGCGGGCCGAACAGGTCGGCGGTGTTGAAGGTGAGCCCAAGCGACCCGGTGTGCGCCCCGAGTGCGTAGTCGGGCACGATCGCCTTGCCGACGAGGTCCGGACGTGGTGGCTGCGCCCTGACATCGATGTGTTGGCCGAAATAGCTGTAGGGCCAGCCGTAGAAGGCGCCATCCCTGACCGATGTCATGTAGTCGGGAACGAGGTCGCTGCCGATCTCGTCACGCTCGTTGACGACCGCCCAGAGTTCCCCGCTTTCAGGGTTCCAGGAGAGGCCGTTCGGGTTGCGCAGACCCGACGCAAAGAGCCGCGTCTGCCGCGTCGCGAGGTCGATTTCGTGCACGGCGGCGCGGCCTTCTTCCTCCTCCATGCCGTTTTCGCCGACATTGGAGTTGGAGCCCACGGTGGCATAGAGCTTCGTTCCGTCCGGACTGGCAATGACGTCCTTGGTCCAATGGTGATTGCGGCCGGCCGGAAGGTCGACGATCTTCTCGGACGGAGCAGTGATCTCGGTGGTGCCGTCGCGATAGGGGAAAGTGACGACCGCGTCGGCATTGGCGACATAGAGCTTGCCGTCGAGCAGCGTCATGCCGAAGGGCGAGAAGAGGCTGCTGAGGAGGGCTGTCCTGGTCTCAGCCACGCCATCGCCGTTCTCGTCGCGTAACAGCGAGATACGGTTGGCGCTCCGCACCTCGGCGCCAGCCCGGCTCTGGAACAGGTTCATGAACCAGCCACGTATGGAAAAACCTTCGTCAGGTTTTGGCGGCGCGTTGCTTTCGGCGACCAGCACGTCGCCATTGGGCAGCACGTGCAGCCAGCGCGGATGGTCGAGGCCGCCAGCGAATTCGTTGACGGCGAAGCCTTGGGCGGCGACCGGCATCTTGCCTTGGGGCCAAGGGGTCGCCTCGGCAACGTGGACCGTGGGTATCCAGGTCGGATTGGGTTCGGCGAGCGTCGGGTTTGGACCGTAGGTCTGCTCGATCGGAACGGTGGCCTGTTCGCGCGAGAAGAAGAACAAGCTCGCCCCCGCGATTACGACGAAGGGGACAATAACGAGTAAAACGCCGAGAATTTTTCGCATCAGATATTCCCGAGATTGGGACAGTGACGTAACGCCATCAGGGCGTTCCGGTTGCGGCGGCACGCGACATTTGCGCGAAATAGGCGGCCAGTGCGGCAATATCTTCGTCCGAGAGGTTTTTAGCAGCGTTGCGCATCAGATGGGCGAAGCGCGTGCCGCTGCGCTTTTCCTCGCGGAAAAGCTCGAGCTGGGTCGCAATGTATTTGGCGGGCTGTCCGGACAGTTCCGGATAGATGGGGTTGCGGTCCGGACGACCGTGGCAACCCAGGCATGCCGGAACGTCGCGCTCCGGAATGCCGCGTCGCGCGATCTCATCGGCACGCGCGATCCGGGCACGGTCCGGTTGCATCGACGTTGCAGGCGCAGGCAGCGCGGAAAAATGCCGCGCGAGATCGGCGAGGAGTGCAGGGTCGACAGCGGTGACAGAAATTCCCATGACACCGCTCTGGCGGTGGCCGGCAGCGTAGGCTCTCAAACTTTCAAGAAGATAGGTTTCGCGCTGAGAGGCCAAGACGGGCGTTGCGGGGCTCCGGCCGAGCCCATCCGTGCCGTGGCAGCGGGTACAGTCGGCGAGTGCGCGTTCGAGGCCTCGTGTTTGGCCAGTCGGCGGTTCGCTACTGCCATAAGCAAGGTCGCGCCACCGCGCCTCGTCCATCATCGGCAGTTCGCGCAGGAAGGCGACCATCGCCCAGACTTCATCGTCGCGCTGCTGCGTCGGCCAGGCCGGCATGCCGGTGAAGCGCACGCCGTGCTGGACGATGCGGAAGAGTTCGGCGTCCGTCCATTCGCCGACCTTACCGACAAGGTCCGGCGGCTGCGGCAGCATCGCAAGGACGGCGGGCGATCGCGGTTCGCCGGGCGCGCCGTGGCAGATGGCGCAGCCGCGCGCGAAATGGCCGGCAGCCGGCTGAATAGCGTAGCGCGGCAGCTCGTCCGGCACCTTGACCGTGAGTGCGTATGTCCGTACGGCCGAGCGCATGGCGAAGTGGAGGAACCACTCGGTCACCTTCCAGTGGCCGGTCGAGGCACCAACGTTAAAGAAGCCGATCCAGGTCGCGAAAAGCACGGCGACCGGCAAAATCGCCAGGCCTATCGCCAAGTGTTTCCAGTTGACGTGCATCAGCCGGCCAGCCTCTCGGTTTTGCCGCCTAGGAGCCTGGCAAGCAGGAAGACGCCTCCAGCGAGGTAAGCGGCAGCGCCGATCATCAACATGATGATGCCGCCGAGCGCCTGGTCCTGTCCCGCCCCGAGCACGAGGCCGAAGCACGTCACATCGCCGAGGCCATAGAGCGGTCGCGAGGCGAGCGAGAGCAGCGCGCCAAGCAACGTCATGTGGATGGAGGTCAGGAGCAACGCGAAGGCGCCGGCAGCGTCCCTAGCCGGCGCATCGGAATTGCGCGGCGCCACGCACGTCAGCCACAGGAACAGTCCGGCGCCAAGGAAGGACACCTGCTCGATCATGGTGGCGATGGTCGATGTCTCGGCCCACTGGCGCGCAGCCGGCGCATGCCAGCCCCAGACGACAATCAGTTCGACGAGAGAGGCGATAAGGGGAGCGGCGGTGGCCACGGAGCGTATCGTCCTGGCAATACCGATCGCGATCAGCGGCGCCGCGATCGCGACGACGCCCATGTGGGCAAGCATGTGGGCCGCGAACGAGCCACGCCACGCATCGAGCAGCGGTCCCGCCCAGACCAGCGCGAGGGTGACGAAGCCCAGCAACAGGCTTGCCGTCCTCATGAGGAGCATCCGTCGATGAAGAGCAGCGGCAGCGCCACGTAGAGCACGGCGACGAAGCTCAGGCCGCAAAGCAGCAGCGTGGCAAACCCCTGGAAGAGGTTGCGGTCCGTCGCTGTGGGATCGTCGTGCGGCGGATCGTTCGTGCCGAAGCCCCACTGCCTCCAGGCGAGCCACCCGGACAAGACGATCATCGCGAGTGCCGCCAGCGTCATAGCCACTATGCCAGCCTGGACGACAGCGAAACCGAGGTCACCGCGCTTTGCACACCAGATTGCGGCCAGTGCGTAACAGGCGAGGAAATGTCCGGCCCAGATCACGGGCGCGGTGAAGAGCGTCCAGAGCGTTTCGACCTCTTTGGGAATGATGCGCATCACCGTCTCACATCGCTTCAGGGAAAAGGCCGATGACGGCGAAGGTGATGACAGCGGTGATCGCCATAAAATGCCAGTAGAGCGCGACGTTGTGCAGTTCCATGTCGTGCTCCCGCGTCAGGCGACCGGCGAGGCTGCGCGCAAGGCAATAGAGCTGCATGACGGATCCGACCGCGGCATGAGCAAGCGCCCAGATGACGAGAATCCAGACGATCGCCGGATAGACATGCGCGGTCGGCTGCATGTCATGCTGCCAAGGTCCGGCAAAACCGGCTGCAGAGGCAGCAAGCGTCAGCAGAAACGCGGCAACAAGCGCAACGCGTGCGCCGTCGATCCACCCGCTTGCGTTCAGTCGGCGCGCACCAAGCATCGCGACCCATGCGGCGACGAAGAGAGAGAGCGCGATCATCGGCCACCGCATACCGGGACCCGGCTGCCCCAGAGTGAAGTCGGGATGGATGGTCCAGTAGAAGAAATAGCCGAAGATGAGGCTGGCGAAGGCAGTTCCGTCGCCAACCATCGTAATGAACATCGCCCACCAGCCAACAGAATCCGGGCCGGAGGCATAGAGCGGCAAGCGCAGTCCAAGGCCGACATCCTTGGTCTTCTTTTCCGGGGTTTCGCCGGTGCCGGTCCAGAGCCACCACAAAATGGCAGAGAGCGTGCCGATGCCCGACAATAGGGCAAGGATCCAGAGTTCGAAGGTGAGCGCGACGAAGACGCCGCCGAGCAATGCGGCCGAGATTATTGTGATCGTGGTTGATGTCGCCACGCGCTGGCACTGCAGCGGATGGGCGTCGAGCACCGAGGTGATGAGCGTCTCGCGGCGATTCTCCTTGGCACTGCGAAGATAATAGGCGCCCTCATTGACCTTTTGCATCAGATCCGCCTGGTCCCAAAGCGGATACCGGCTCTCGATGATCGGAATGGATCGAACGCCCCAGTTCTCCTCGGGCTCGTTCAGCCATTCGAGCGTGCCCGCCTTCCACGGATTCTGCTCGCTGCGAGGTTCGCGATGCTTCGGCCGTACAACATCGAAGACAACCACCAGCACCCCTGCCGCGAAAACATAGGCGCCGATCGTGGAGATGAGATTCAGCCAGTCCCAACCGATCCCCTCGGGGTAGGTGAAGACGCGGCGCGGCATCCCGCGCAGGCCGCTGAGATGCATCGGAAAGAAGGCGACGTTGAAGCCGGCAAACATCAGCCAGAAGGCGGTGCGCCCGAGACGGGGCGAGAGCATCCGCGCATTGATCAGCGGGTAGTAATAGTAAACGCCGGCGACCAGCGGGAACAGCATTCCACCGATCAGCACGTAATGCAGATGTGCGACGATAAAATAGGTATCGTGCGCCTGCCAGTCGAACGGCACGAGCGCGACCATCACGCCGGTCAGCCCGCCGATGACGAAGATAGCGAGCCCGCCGGCGCCAAACAGCATCGGCACCGAGAAGATGACACGTCCGGCCAGCATGGTGGCGATGAAGACGAAGATCTGCACGCCGGTTGGAATCGCGACCGCTTCCGAGGCGGCCGAGAAGAATGCCAGCGAGATCTGCGGCAGGCCGGTCGCGAACATGTGGTGGACCCAGAGGCCGAACGATAGGAAGCCGGTGCCGACAGCGGCAAGCACGATCCAGGAATAGCCGACGATCGGACGTTGCGAAAAGGTTGGCACGATCATCGCCATCAGCGCGATGGCGGGCAAGAAGATGATGTAGACCTCGGGGTGCCCGAAGATCCAGAACAGGTGCTGCCACAGCAGTGGGTCGCCGCCCCGCGTCGGGTCGAAGAACGGCCAGTCGAACATGCGCTGCATCTCAAACAAGATGTCGCCGGCGATCAGCGGCGGAAAAGCGAATAGGATCATGCCCGCGACGATCAGCAGGTACCAGGCGAACAGTGGCATTAGGTTGATGCGCATGCCCGGCGCGCGGCACTTCATGATGCCGACGATCAGTTCGACCGCCGCAGCAATGGAGGCGACTTCGATAAAGGAGAGGCCCAGCAGCCAGATGTCGGCACCAATGCCGGAATATGCCTTGTCAGTGGCAAGAGGCGGATACATGAACCAGCCTGAAGAGGGAGCGGCGTCGAAGAAGATCGAACCGCAAACGAAGACACCGCCGATCAGAAAGCTCCAGAAGCCGAAGGCGCCGAGACGGGGAAATGGCAGTTCACGCGCACCGAGCATTGGCGGCAGCAGAAAGATGGCGACGGCCTCGAAGATGGGCACGGCAAACAGGAACATCATCACGGTGCCGTGCAGCGTGAAGGCCTGGTTATAGAAGTCGGCAGAGAGGAAATTGTTTCCCGGAACCGCGAGTTGCGTGCGCACAAGAAGCGCCAGCACGCCGCCAAACAGCATGAAGGCAAAGGCCGCACCCCCGTACCAGAGGCCAACCTGCGTATTGTTGACCGAAGTCCAGTAACGCCAGCCGATCGGCGTCTTCCAGACGAGGCGCAGCTGTTCTTCCTCGATCTTCTCTGCGGAGGGCAAGGCGTTTCGCTTGATGCGGGCTTTGAGGGTTGTCATTCGAGCCCCTTCAGCCAGGAGGCGATTTCGGCGATGTCCTGTTGGGGCAACATGTTGAAGTCGGGCATCTTCGAACCCGGCTTGATCAAATGCGGATGGGCGATGAAGCTACGAACGGCCTCATCGTCGGTGGGCAAAACGCCGGCACCAATCGTTCCCCGCGAACCCATATGCGAGAGATCCGGGCCGACACCACCCTCAGCTTGTGTGCCCGCAACGCGGTGGCACGCGCCGCAGCCGTTGCGAAGGAATATGTCGCGTCCGGGCAAGGATGCGCCGGGCGAAGGGTTCGCCCGCACAGCCAGCCATTCCCGGAAGGCAGCGGGCTGCATGGCGACGGCCGTGAAGGTCATCAGCGCGTGCGAGGTCCCGCAATATTCCGCGCAAGGGCCGCGGTAGGTGCCAGGTTTGGTAGCCAGCAACGAGAGCCGATTCACGCGACCCGGGATCATGTCCATCTTGCCACCGAGCGCGGGAATCCAGAAGGAATGGATGACGTCGGTGCTTTTCAGCAAGAACTCGACGCGCTCGCCAACCGGCAGCCTGATCTCGTTGGCGGAAAGAATAGGAACTCCGCCGTCAGCCAGGTGGTAGGCGACCCGCCACCAGAATTGCTCACCAGTCACTTCGATCCTGAGACCATTGGCTTCGCCGGCTCGTGCGAAAGGTCTCAGTCCAGGCATCAACCAAAGCGCATAGCCTAGCAAGAGAAAGAGGAGTAGCGAAGGAATGGCTGCCCCGCCCCAGAAAATCAGCCGGCTTGCAATACGCTCGTCTATGGGAGTGCGCTCATGACGTGTCGCGTGGACCAGAAGACCGATGACCGTCAGCCAGATAAAACCGCCAGCAATGGCCATGAGCCAGAAAAGGTCAGCGATCTGGCGCGCTTCCTCTCCGGCCGGATCAAGCGCCGACTGGGCTCCCGAGCAGCTGGAACAGGTTCCCAAGCATAACCACAGCGCGAGCCAGCGCACCGCAGCGAGTTTCGTAATCCGGGCGCTTGTGCTTGGAACTGTTGACGAATCTATCCCTCCAATCGATGCCCTTGCTCACAAACGCGCCCGCAACCGAGTGGTTGCGCCAAAACTTCAGTTTAGCGGCAATGGCCAGTGCTCATGCAATCTACGCGCCGGTTTCGTCATTTGTCGCGCCGGTAGGCGATTTCTTGCACTTTGCGGCGTTCGACGGCGTGCCCAAGCCGTCTCGAAAAGTGCCGTCTCCGCTCCAACCTGCGAGCAGGCGACTGAGCATTGGTGCGGGTGAAAACGTGGGCGCGCACCGAAGAGTTGTCGCCGGGCCGCCCGTCGATCTCGAACACCTCGATCAGGAACCCGCACCTCCGGCGCGGTTGCAACGCCAGTCCTGTAAATGTCCGCAACGCCAAGGGGGCGGCTCAGCCATCCTCCCTGGCGACCAGTAGAAAAGGTTCGCGCTCCGGCGTCGTCACCGAAAAGCCCGAAGGGCCCACCGCGCTGAAAAAGCGATGGAACATGTCGATGAAGACACGCACGAAGAGTGGCTTTGCCGAACCGTACATGTCAGCGACGATCAGCGTCGGTGGCGGCAGTTCATCGAGGATTGGTCTTCGAACGATCTCCTCGCCATCGGCGGTGGCGCGACCGATCGGCCGCATGTTGAGGACGGCCATGCCGAAGCCGGATGCGACGGCCGAGCGCACCGTTTCGTAGGAGCGCGTGCGAAAGCGCACCTCCGGCCGTTTCGCCAGCACGTCGAACAGGGTCAGGAGATAGGTCGCCGTGTGCGGCAGGTCGAGCAGCACCAGCGGCCGTGCCGCCAGTTCCGCCAGCCAGATGCCGTCGCGCGCGGCAAGGGGATCGTCTGCATTGAGCACGGCATGCGCCGGTACCTTGCAGATGCGGGTGACGCTGTCGATACCGATTGGACCGATGTCGTAGAGAATGGCCAGATCGATCTGGCCGGCGACAAGCCGTTCCTGCAACTGGACCTGGTCGGCCTCGACAAGGTCGATCTCGACATCGCCGACGTTGTCGAGGTAGCTGCGCAGCATCTCCGGCATGAACAGCGCGCCGAACGGCTCGAAGCAGCCGATGCGCAGGACCTTCGGCACGCGCCCGTTGAGGTCTCCGATCGACCGGTTGAACTCCGTTTCCGCCGCCAGCATGATGCGGGCGGCGGCGACGAAGCGTTGGCCGGCCGGCGTGATGGAGACGCCGCGCGCCGGCCGCCTGTCGAAAATGCGCGCCCCCATCCCGGCCTCGGCCAGAGTGATCGCCGCGAGGATGGAGGATTGCGAGATGTAGAGCGATCTGGAGGCCGCCAGCACGCTGCCCAGGCGGGCGACTTCGCAGACATAGCGCAACTGCCGAATGGTCAGATTCATGGCTCTTTGTTACATTAAATAGCGAATATTCCCCACAACAATACATTTTATGGTGATGAAAAAACCCGCCAGATTGCCCGGGCTGACAAGGCTGCCGGAAGAGCGGCCATGAAGTGAGGGGTTCGAACTGCATGCCGAATGGGCTGTCTCCCATTGCCGACGCCGATGATCTATGCCGCCTGGCTGCTGCGGAGCTTAGCGCCGCCTACCGCGCTGAATCGCTGTCGCCCGTCGAGGTGACGCTGGCGGCGCTGGATCGCGCCGAAGCGATCAATCCGCTTTTCAACGCCTTCACCATGATCGACCGCAAGGGTGCGATCGAGGCCGCAGGTGCTTCCGAGAAACGATGGCGGGCAGGCGAGCCGCTGTCGGCGGCCGACGGCATACCGACGACGCTGAAGGACATCGTCTGGGTCGAGGGCTGGAGCGTGCGTTACGGCAGCAGGACGACGACTTCCGCCGCCTATGACAAGGATGCCCCCGCCGTTGCCCTGCTGCGCAGAGCGGGTGCGGTCTTCATCGGGCAGACGACGACGCCCGAATTCGGCTGGAAGGCGATTACCGACAGCGGCCTCTGCGGCATCACGCGCAATCCCTGGAATGCGCAAAAGACTCCCGGCGGTTCCTCCGGCGGAGCGGCGGTGGCCGCCGCCACCGGCGCCGGCGTCTTCCATCTCGGCACCGATGGCGGCGGCTCGATCCGCATTCCGGCCTCGTTCACCGGCATCGCCGGATTGAAGCCGACCTTCGGTCGCGTGCCCGCCTATCCGTCCAGCGCGTTCGGAACCGTCGCCCATATCGGACCGATGGCGCGGACAGCACTCGATCTTTCCGTCATGGCCGGCGCCATGTCCGGCCGCGATATCAGCGACTGGCAGCAAGGCGTGGGAACGCTGGCGCCGCTTGGTCGGATCGAAGAAGTTTTGCGGGGCGCCCGGATCGGCTACTGGTCGAAGCCGCCTTCAGGAGCGCTGGATCCCGGGATCGCCGCCGTCGTCTCCCACGCCTTGGCGTGTTTCGACGCCTTCGGCGCGACGGTCGAGCCGATTGACCTTCCCGGTGGCGATCTCCTCGATCTGTTCCAGCATCACTGGTTCACCGGCGCCGCGGCGCGGCTGGCGCTGGTTCCGCCGAGCGAACGGGCGGGCATCGATCCGGGCTTCCTGGAGATCGCGCAGGCTGGGGCGGCGTTCGACGTCCATACGCTCGTCGCCGCACAGTTGGAGCGCGCCGAATTCGGCGCCGCCATGGACCGGCTGCTAGACGACTATGATTTCATCGTTTCGCCGGGGACATCGATTCCAGCCTTCGACGTTGGCCTTGAAGTGCCTCTGGGCAGCGGCCTCTCGCGATGGATCGAATGGGCGGCGTTCAGCTACCCGATCAATCTCAGCCAGCAACCGGCCTGCGTCATCCCTTGCGGCATGACCGAGGCGGGCCTGCCCGTCGGCTTCCAGATCATCGGCGCGCGCGGCGACGATGCCCGCGTGCTTTCGGCGGCAGCCGACCTGGAAGCCGCTTTCGTGCCCATGACCCACGCGTTTCGCCAGAAAGATCTGGTGTGAAAGATTTCGCATGAAGAAAAGACTCTAACCAACGCCAAAAGGGGAACTTTGCCATGATGAACAGACGTGCAATGCTGCAGGGCGTGGTCGGCGCGGGTGCGGCCGGTGCCGCGCTTCTTGCCGATATGAACACTGCGGCGATCGCCCAGGACACCAAGCCCATTCCGGTCGGCTCGGCCCTGCCGATGTCCGGCATCGCCGCCGCCGACGGCATCGAGTTCAAGAACGGTCTCGAACTTGCCGCCGAGGAGATCAATGCGGCGGGCGGCATTCTCGGCCGGCCTGTCGAGATCCACATCGAAGACACCAAGGAAATGGGCGCCGACCTCGTCAGCCAGTCGATGCAGCGCCTGATCGACCGCTTCGAGGCGCCGGTCATCATCAATGGCTACAATCTCGGCACCAACATGATCGAGATGGACGTCGCCGCCGACAACGACGTCATCATGATGCACTACAACACGCTGATTTCGCACAATGAGAAGTTCAAGACCGACCCTGCCCGCTATTACAGCTCCTTCCAGGGCGATCCGCCGGAGTTCTGGTATGGACCGGGCTGCCTGAACTTCCTCAAGACGCTTGCCGCGGACGGCAAATGGAAGGCGCCCAACAAGAAGATCGCCATCATCCCGTCTGCCAACGAATATTCGATCGTCATCGCCAACGCGATCCGCGACAAGGCCGCCGAATACGGCTTCGAGGTCAGCCTGTTCGAGACCGTTCCGTTCCCGACCAACCAGTGGGGACCAACGCTGGCGAAACTCCGCCAGGACCCGCCGGCGGCGATCCTGGTCACGCACTTCCTGCCGCAGGACCTGGCGCAGTTCATGGTCCAGTTCCTCGCCGAGCCGATCAACAGCCTGATCTACATGCAGTACGGACCATCGCTGCCGGCTTTCCGCGAGATCGGCGGCGAGGCGGTCAACGGCGTCGTCTATTCGACGGTGATCGGCTGCCTGCCGGACGACTTCTCCAAGCCGTTCCGCGAGAGCTACCGGGCCAAATTCGGCCCGAACTCGGCCTACATCACGGGATCGCAGACCTATGACGGCCTGTGGATGTGGGCGCTTGCCGCGGCAATCGCCGGTGGTCCAGGCGAACCGATGGACAAGGCGCAGACCACCAAGGTGGCCAATGCGATGAAGCGCCTGGTCTATCGCGGGGTCAACGGCACCTACCGGGCCGATCCGGCCGGCCAATCGGCCTTCTGCTATCCGACGCAGGTGGCCGATCCGTCGCTTGGCATGCCGCACCAGTTCCTGCAGCATCAGGATTACAAGACCGATCCGAAGCTGATCGCGCCGGCGCTCTATGCCACGGACAGCTTCATCCTGCCGCCATGGATCAAGTGACCAGACGCGGAAATGAAACCAACGACACCGGCCGGGCCCTTTGCCCGACCGGCTCCATTGGGTGAGAAATATGACTGAGGCCGCCGGTCCGATGCTGGTTTGTGACAGTGTGGTCAAACGGTTCGGCTCGCTGGCCGCCGTCGACGGCGTGTCGATGGTGGTCAATGCGGGCGAGATCGTTGGCATTGGTGGGCCAAACGGCGCCGGCAAGACAACCTTCTTCGACGTGGTGACCGGGATCACGCCGGCCAGTGGCGGCCGGGTGCATTTCGGCGACACCGACATTTCGGCGCTTCCGGCCGACCGCATCTGCCAACTCGGCATCGCCCGCACCTTCCAGCTCAATGCCGCCTTCGACAGCTTGACCGTTCGCGAAAACATCGAGATCGCCGCGTATTTCGGCCGGCAGCGGCGAAGGCTGGCCGGCTTCCGCCTCGGCGAGGATGTCCGGCAGGCAACGATCGAAGCGCTGGACTTCGTCGGGCTTGCGGCCAAGGCCGACGAGACCGTGGCGCGGCTGCCGGTGCTCGACCGCAAGCTGCTGATGATTGCCGGCGCCATCGCCACCCGGCCGAAAATGCTCTTCCTCGACGAGCCGGTGGGCGGGCTCAACGTCGCCGAGATCGACCAGATCATGGCGATGGTGCTGAAACTGCGCGACCAGGGACTGACCATCGTCCTGATCGAGCACGTCATGCGCTTTCTCCTGGCGCTCTCCAGCCGCGTGATCATCATGCACCATGGCAAGGTGATATTTGAAGGCCGGCCGGACAAGGTCGCCGAGGACCAGACCGTTGTCGAAACCTATCTCGGCCAGGGCACGCAGAAACGGCTGAAGAAATTCTTCGATGAGAAAGCTGCCATGACGAATCCGGCGGTGGGGGGAACGCCATGACGGGCGCAGCCGCAAAACCACCTGTCCTGCAACTCGACGGCATCGTCTGCGGCTATGACGGACTCGACGTGCTCAAGGGCATTTCGCTGACCGTTCATGCCGGTGAATTCATCACCGTCGTCGGCCCGAACGGCCATGGCAAGTCGACATTGCTCAAGACCATTTCCGGCCTGGTGCCGCTGCGCGGCGGTCAGATCAGCATCGACGGCCGGCGCCTGTCCGGCAAGCCGCATGAGACGGCGATGCTGGGCGTCGCCCACGTGCCGCAGGGCGATATGCTGTTCGCGCAGATGAGCGTGCTCGAAAACCTTTTGATGGGCGGTTATCTCGCGCCGGACAAGGCCGAGATCGCGCGTCGGTTGGACGAGGTCTACGCGCTTCTGCCGAAGCTTGCCGACCGTCGCAACCAGATCGCCTCGAGCCTATCGGGCGGCGAACGGCGCATGGTCGGCATAGGCCGCGGCCTGATGATGGGCGGGCGCATCCTTTTGATCGACGAGCCGTCGCTTGGCCTCGCGCCACTGATCATCGATCAGGTCTACGACGTCATTTCGCAACTGAGCAAGGCTGGGCGCACGATCCTGCTGGTGGAGGAGAACCCGGCCCGGGTCGAGGACCTCGCCGACCGCCTGCATCTGCTCGACGACGGCGCCATCGTCTGGTCAGGCAAGCCCGCCGAACTGATGGCGCGCGACGAACTCCTCGCAACCTACCTCGGAGGCTGACGCCATGACCGACGTTCTCTTGGCCATTCTCGTCGCCGGCTTCACCTCGGGCGCGCTCTATGCGCTGGCGACGGTCGGGCTGTCGCTGGTCTGGGGTTCGATGGGCATGCTCAACATGGCCCATGCGGCGATGCTGACGCTTGGCGGCTACGTCGCCTTCACGGTGATCACCTCGCTCGGCCTGCCGGTCGCGATCGGTTTCGCCGGTGCCATCGTCGCGGGTGCTTTGGCCGGCGCCATCCTCTATTTCGCGATCGTTCGCAATCTCCTGCAGAATGACAAATCGACATTCGAAGCCAACGTCATGATCGCCACGGTCGGCATCGGCATCGCCCTCGAGAATGCCATTCTCCTGACCTATGGCGGGCAGCCGCTGAAGCAGCCGGTTTCGATCGCCGGTGCCTTACGCCTGGGGCCGCTGACGCTGCCCTGGCAGAACCTTCTGATCATCGCGGTGGTGGTCGTGATGATGGTGGTCGTCTCGGCGGCGCTCGGCCGCACGCGGATGGGCCGTGCGATCCGGGCGACGGCGCAGAACCGCGACGCGGCGCAGCTCATGGGCGTCGCCGTCAACCGCGTCTACCTGCAGGTGCTGATGCTGTCGGGCGCGCTCGCCGGCATCTGCGGCGTCATGGTCTCGTCGATGACGCAATTGTCGCCGCCACTCGGCAACGACCCGATGCTGAAGGCCTTCATCATGTGCGTGGTCGCCGGTCTCGGCAATCTGCCGGGCGCCATCGCAGCAGCACTTGGGCTGGCGTTGCTCGAATCCTTCGTCCAGTACGCCTTGGGCGCCAGGTGGGGCTTTCCATCGCTGCTGTTCGTCGTCATCGCCGTGCTGATCTGGCGGCCGTCCGGCCTTTTCGGCCACGCCGAAATCCGGCGCATGTGAGGGGCATCATGACAGAGACACGTCCCATGTCCCGTTCCACCATGTCCCGCTCGGCCAGGACTGATCTTGCCATCAGCCTGATGCTGATCGCGGCGGCGATCGCGCTGCCGTTCCTGGTCGACAGCCGCTACATCCTTGGCCAGATCGTGCTGGCGCTGTTCTATGCGACGATCGCCTCGCAGTGGAACCTCCTGTTCGGCTTCTCGGGCATCTTCTCGCTGGCGCAAATGGCGATCTTCGCCTTTGGCGGCTATGCGACGGCGATGCTCTGTTTCTATTTCGGCTGGAACGTCTGGGCAGCACTTGTGCCTGGCGCGCTGGGCGCCGTGCTGTTCTCGCTGGTCGTCGGCCTCGCCTGCCTTCGCCTGACCGGCGTCTATGTGGCGCTGCTGACGCTGGCGATCGCCCAGACGATGTATCTGCTGATCGTCACCGACACCGAATGTTTCGTCATGGTCGGCTCCGTCTGCCGCCAGTTCACCGGCGGCGCCGTCGGCTTTGCCCGCTTCGGCGACCTCGGCACCAGGGCCTTGCTCCGGGCGCAGTGGCTGGTCGGCAATTACGCCATCATCGCGGTGCTGTTCGCGCTCACCATGGTCTTCACCTACGCGATCGTCAAAAGCCCGATCGGCCTTGCCTTCCGGGCGCTGAAGGACAATCCGGGCTATGCGGTGGCCCGCGGCGTCAACCGCTTCCAGGCGCAGCTTCTGGTGTTCGGCATCTCCGCCTTCTTCACCGGGCTGGCCGGCGGTTTCTATGCCGCGCATTTCCAGGCGATCGGCCCCGGTGTGCTGTCGATGTCGCAACTTATGTTCATCATCGCCATCGTCGTGGTCGGCGGCGTCGGCACGTTCTGGGGACCGCTGGTCGGGACGGTGGTTCTGGTGCTGGCTGACGAATTGATGCGAGAGAGCGGCGAGTTCCGCACGCTCGGGCTCGGCCTGATCATCGCCCTGTCGGTGGTGTTGATGCCCAAGGGGCTGGTCGGCCGTTTTGGCGATCTCATCGACTGGCTCGGACGCCGCCGCACCAGCCCCGACAGCAAGCCGGCAGCAAGCAGCATTGTGCAAAGCCCGACCCCGGCTGGAAAGTGAGAGACTGACGATGTTCGACACGATCATAGTGGGCGCCGGCTCGGCCGGCTGCGTGCTGGCAAACCGGCTCAGCGCCGATCCTGCCCGCAAGGTGTTGCTACTGGAGGCAGGACGCGAGGCGCCGCTCGCCTCGGACGTGCCCTCGGACTGGCCGACCATGTTCAACACAGCCGTCGATTGGGGCTATTACACCGAGCCACAGGCCGGCTGCCGCGGCAGGCGGGTGTTCTGGCCGCGCGGCAAGATGATCGGCGGTTCCGGCGCACTGAATGCCATGATCTATATTCGCGGCCTGCCGTCCGATTACGATGGCTGGGCCGCCATGGGCTGCCCCGGCTGGGCCTGGGAAGACGTGCTACCCGTGTTCAAGGCCTGCGAAAGCAATGCCGAACTCGGCAACGACCCGCTGCACGGCGCCAACGGGCCGCTGCATATCGGCAATGTCGCGCATGTCGATGCCAACGAGCTTGCCTGGATCGAGGCCTGCAAGGCCGCCGGCTACAAGCACAATCGCGATTTCAACGGCGTCGAGCAGGAAGGTGTCGGCCTGTTCCAGTTCACCATCAAGAACGGCGAACGCTGGGGCACCGGCAAGGCCTATCTGCGCCCGGCGCGGGAACGACCCAACCTCACCGTGAAAACCGGCGTGCTGGCGACGGGCCTTATCGTGGAGAAGGGCCGGGTCAGGGGTATCCGCTATCTGGCAAACGGCGTGCCGGAGACCGCTTTCGCCGACACAGAGGTGGTGCTGTCCTCGGGCTCGATCGGCAGTTGCCAGCTGATGCTGCTTTCGGGCATCGGGCCGGCCGACGAACTCGCCCAGGTCGGCGTTGCTCCCGTGCACGACCTCCCGGGCGTGGGCAAGGATCTGCAGGACCACATCAACATTCCGATCACCTTCTATACCAAGGACAAGATCGGCGTCGGCGCCTGGACCAACGAGACGCTGCAGCGCGACTTCGCGGAATGGCAGACATCGCGCAGCGGTCCGCGTTCCTCACCCTGGGTGGCGGCGGGCGGCTTCGTCAAGAGCCGGCCCGACATCGAGCCGGACCTGCAGCTTTACGGCGCCATCAGCCCGCATCGCGACTATGTTCGGTTCCTTTCGTCCAGGCCCGGCATCACGCTGCACACCACGCTGCAGCGGCCAGACAGCCGCGGCGAGATTCGCCTGCGCTCGGCCAATCCAATCGAATATCCGGCGATCGACCCACGTTACTTCATCAGCGACGAGGATGGCTCGGACATTGCCACGCTGGTCGAAGGCATCCGCATCAGCCGGCGCATCGCGGCGCAGTCGCCGCTTGCCGAAATGCTCGTCGGCGAAATCACGCCGAGCGCCGAATGCGAGAGCGACGCCGAGATCGCCGACTATATACGCGGCCACTGCACGACGCTCTATCACCCGACCAGCACCTGCCGCATGGGTTCAGATGCGATGGCCGTCGTCGATCCCACGTCGATGAAGGTTCATGGGCTGGACGGGCTTTGCATCGCCGATGCCTCGGTCTTTCCGAAAATGGTGTCGGGCAACACCAACGCGCCGACGATCATGATCGCCGAACGCGCCGCGTCAATGATCCTGGCGGGCTAGGAAACAAAACATGACGACAGGCTGGAATTTCCACGAACTCTATCTCTGGCACGAGACCGGCAATGCCGCGCAGTTCTTTCAGCCGAGCCTGACCATCGAGCCCGGCGAGCATGCGGAGAATGCCGACACGAAACGCAGATTCCGCAATCTGATGGAGGTTTCGGGCCTGACCGAAAAATTGTCCAAGATCGCCTCCGTCGCGGTGAGCGAGGACGACCTCGCCCTGTTTCACGACCGCGACTACATCAGCCGTATCAAGCTGCTCAGTGACGGGCGCGGCGGCGATGCGAGCTATCTCACCCCCTTCGGCCATGGCAGCTACGAAATCGCCTGTCTGGCCGCCGGCGGCACGGCAGCGGTGATGGATGCGGTGTTGAGCGGCGATGTCGACAATGGCTATGCGCTGGTACGACCGCCCGGCCATCATGCCGAGCGCGGGCAAGGCATGGGCTTTTGCCTGTTCGGCAACGTTCCGGTCGCTATCCTGAAGAACCGGGCCAAACATGGCTTCGAGCGGGTCGCCAGCGTCGACTGGGATGTTCATCACGGCAACGGCACCCAGTCCGCCTTCTATTCGGACCCGTCGGTGCTGACCATCTCGATCCATCAGGACGGGCTTTATCCGGATGACAGCGGTCTTCACAAGGAACGCGGCGAGGGCAAGGGAGAAGGCTACAACATCAATGTACCGCTGCCGGCCGGCTGCGGCCACGGCGCTTACATGTCCGTCTTCGAACGCGTCGTGCTACCGGCGCTCAATCGCTACAAGCCTGATCTCATCGTCGTGCCGTCGGGCTTCGACGCCTCGGCGGCCGATCCGCTGGGGCGCATGATGCTGCATAGCGGTAGCTACCGCGACATGACGCGGATGCTGATGCAGGCGGCGGACGACCTCTGCGGCGGGCGCCTGATGATGTCGCATGAGGGCGGCTATTCGGCCTCCTACGTTCCCTATTGCGGCCTGGCGGTGATGGAGCAACTGTCCGGCATCAGGACGCATATCGACGACCCGTTCCTGCCGGTCTTCGAAAGCTATGCCGGCCAACCCTTGCAGCCACATCAGGCGGCCGCTGTTTCCAGGGCGGAGGAACTTTTGGGCGGCATCGCCTAGAATTCTGATTGCGGTCAGCCAATGAGGCGATCTCAAGACACACCGGCGCCCAATCTCACAAATGCGGACTTGCGCTGACGGTAGGACGTGCGGCTGATGCATGTCGCCCAAAAGTGGCCCCGGTTTGGGACAACGACATGCATGAAAACAAAGACTTAAAGCGCGTCGCATGAATCCGTTTCAACGCGACGCGCTTTAAAGTACTGTTCGCGCCGAAACGTCACCGGGAAAGCCATTTATTTCAAATGGTTGACCTACAAAAAGCGTCAGGCCGAGAAACGGGTGACGGTCCTTTCTCGGACGTTGATTCACGTACGAAAAGTACCGTCAAAAGTACCGCCAGATTGATCTGCTGCCCTTCACACGCAACGAAGCCCTCGTTTGCACGGGGCCAGAAAAATCAGTGACTTAGACAGTCGGAGACTTCAGTTGATGATGCAGCATCGATAGTGAATGAGATAAACCGCAAATCGTTGCTTTTTCTGCGAAAAACTACGCCGGAGCAGTCCAGACTACTAACTCCTACTCCCACTCGATTGTTCCCGGCGGCTTCGACGTCACGTCGTAGACGACGCGGTTGATGCCGCGGACTTCGTTGATGATGCGGGTGGCGGCGGCGCCGAGGAAGGCCATGTCGTAGTGGTAGAAATCCGCCGTCATGCCGTCGACCGAGGTGACGGCACGCAGCGCGCAGACGAACTCGTAGGTGCGGCCATCGCCCATCACGCCGACCGTCTGCACCGGCAACAGCACGGCGAAGGCCTGCCAGATGGCGTCGTAGAGGCCGGCCTTGCGGATCTCGTCGAGATAGATGGCGTCGGCCTCGCGCAGGATCTCCAGCTTTTCGCGGGTGATGCCGCCGGGGCAACGGATGGCAAGACCCGGGCCTGGAAACGGGTGCCGGCCGATGAAGCTTTCGGGCAGGCCAAGCTCCTTGCCCAGCGCCCTGACCTCATCCTTGAACAGTTCGCGCAGCGGCTCGACAAGCTGCATGTTCATGCGCGCGGGCAGGCCGCCGACATTGTGGTGCGACTTGATCGTCACTGACGGGCCGCCGGTGAAGGAGACGCTTTCAATGACGTCGGGATAGAGCGTGCCCTGCGCCAGGAATTCGGCGCCGCCGAGTTTCTTGGCCTCTTCCTCGAACACCTCGATGAACAGCCGGCCGATGGTCTTGCGTTTTTTCTCCGGGTCCGACTCGCCCTCGAGGGCGTCGATGAAACGGTCCGACGCGTTCACCAGAATGAGCGGTAAATTGTAGTGTTCGCGGAACATCGCCACCACGCCCGCGGCCTCGTCCTTGCGCATCAGGCCGTGGTCGACAAGGATGCAGGTCAGCTGGTCGCCGACCGCTTCGTGGATCAACAGCGCCGCAACGGAGGAATCGACGCCGCCCGACAGCGCGCAGATGACCTTGCCCTTGCCGACCTGCTTGCGGATCGTCTCGACCGCGTGCTCGCGGTAGGCGCGCATGGTCCAGTCGCCCTCGATGCCGGCGATGTTGTGGACGAAATTCCTGAGCAGCCGGGCGCCGTCGGGCGTATGCACCACCTCGGGATGGAACATGATGCCGTACATCTTGCGCTCGATGTTGCCGAAGATGGCGAAGGGCGAGCCTTCCGACTTGCCGAACACTTCGAAGCCCTTGGGCAAGGAGATGACGCGGTCGCCATGGCTCATCCACACCTGGTGGCGCTGGCCGGGTGCCCACAGGCCCTCGAACAGCGGGCTGTCCTTTTGGATCTCGACGAAGGCGCGGCCGAACTCGCGATGATCGGAGCTTTCGGCAACGCCGCCCATCTGCACGCACATGGCCATCTGGCCGTAACAGATGCCAAGCACCGGCACGCCGGAATCGAAGACAATCTGCGGCGCGCGCGGGCTGCCGATATCGCCGGTCGAAGCCGGACCGCCGGACAGAATGACGGCCTTCGGATTGATGCGCTTGAATGCCGCTTCGGCCGACTGGAACGGCACGATCTCGGAAAACACGCCGGCCTCGCGGATGCGGCGGGCGATGAGCTGGGTGAACTGGCTGCCGAAATCGACAATCAGGACGGTGTCGGGATGATTGGCTGTTTTCATGGCGAGCGTTTAGAGAAAGAAACGAGTCGGCGCAATGGGTTGCGTAGCCCGACTTTCAGGCTGGTCTGGCATCTTCATGGGATGGTTCCGTCCGAAGGGCGCCGTCGCCGATCGCCCGTTCGAGCCGTATGACGGCGTCCGCCAGCTTCTCGTCGATGACTTCAAGATATTCGGTCCAGTCGCCGACATGCCTGAGCTCCGCCGCCCCGTCGGAAATGCCGCGCAGACCGATCAGCGGAATGTCGAACAGTTGACAGGCGCGCAGGCAGGCGAAGGTCTCCATGTCGACCATGTCGGCGCTAACAGCATCATAGGCCGCACCGGTGATGATCGCTGCGCCGGTCGACAGGGTCGCCTGCCTGATGTCCGGTATCTTGAAGGGCAATGGCACAGTTACCGGCAGGTCGAGGAAGGGTGTGGCGCCCTTTTCGAAACCGAGCGGCGAAGCGTCGATGTCACGATAGCTGACCGAAACCGCCTGGTAGATCTCCGTCTGCTCCAGCGTCCGACTGCCGGCTGAGCCGAGCGAAACAACGAGATCCGGCAGTGCCTTTTGCGATTTCAGCCAGGAGAGTTCCGCACCCAGCCTGACGCCGGCCTCGACGGGACCGACACCGGTCATCAACGGCGTGAACAGTTGCTTGAGATGCGGGCCGTATTCGGCCTGCGCCGCCATGACGAAGAGGACGTCCTTGCTCGACAGGCGCGACACTTTACCGGTCATGATCTATTCCTCTCTACCCAATCACCTACAACCGGAGGTAAGAACGGCGACGTGCCCTCACCGGCGCCCAGCCCTCCGCTAGGGCTCCGGGCATTCGTTGCTCGGAAAGCCCATTTGGGAGCTTTCCGTCCGCTTCGCGGACCGCTCCTCAACCTTCTATGCCATCACGCCCGACCACGGTCATCATGGTGCCGGTCATGGTGGCGATCAGCTTGGCCTCGCCGTCGGCGGCGAAGGCGTAGGCCTGGCCGTCGGCGACGATGATGGTGCGGCCTGGCTTGGTCACCGAGCCGCGGAACAGGAAGCGCTCGCCCCTGCCCGGCGCCAGAAGGTTGACCTTGAACTCGATGGTCAGCACGCCGGAATTTTCCGGCATCAGCGAAAAGGCGGCATAGCCGCAGGCCGAGTCCAGCGCCGTCGAAATGACGCCGGCATGGAGAAAGCCATGCTGCTGGGTGAGTGCCGCCGAATAGGGCATCTCGATCTCGATGATGCCGGGCGTCACCAGCGTCAGTTCGGCACCGATCGTGGCCATCGCCTTCTGGCGCGCGAAAGAGGTCCTGACGCGATCCTCATAGTCCGGGGCGGGTACGATCTTTGCTGCCATTGCCGCTGCCTTCCTTTACCCGGATAAGCTTATTGCAGAGGCATGGGCGGCAGGCAAATGCTTTTGCTGCACTGCACAATCGACTGGCCTGCCGGCCGGCGCCGCGCATCCGTCAGGAATTGGATTCAGGCCGATCTGCGTAACGCACAGAGATAAAACCCATCGGTGCCGCTGAGCGCCGGCGACAGCGAGATGTCGCCTTTGGCGCCGATGCGTGCGGCTGCCTCATGGCCGGGAAAACGGCTGTCCCAGAGCTTGCGGTGGTCGACGGGAACATAACCGCTGTTACGGTCCCGAAAGGCCGCGATCTGCTCACCGTTTTCCTCATCAAACACCGAGCAGGTGATGTAGACCAGCAGGCCGCCCGGTTTGACATAGGCTTTGGCCGCATCGAGGATCGCCGACTGCTCGCCCTTGCGGGCATCGAGTTGTCTCTGCGTCAGCCGCCATTTGGCGTCGGGACGGCGGCGCCAGGTGCCGCTGCCGGTGCATGGGGCGTCGACCAGCACGATGTCCATGTGGTTGCCGAGCGGCGCGAGTTCGGCCGGCTTGGTGACCACCTGCACATTGCGGTTTTCCGAACGACGGATGCGGTCGAAGATCGGTGCCAGCCGTGCTTTCTCCGCATCATGGGCAAAGATCTGGCCACGATTTTCCATCGAAGCCGACAGTGCCAGCGTCTTGCCGCCGGCGCCGGCGCAGAAATCCAGCACCTGCATGCCGGCTTCGGCCCCGGCAAGGGCGGCCGCGATCTGCGAGCCTTCGTCCTGGACTTCGAACCAGCCCTTCTGGAAAGCCGGCTCGGCCTGCACGTTCGGGTGCCGGCCGTCGCCGTCGATCGGCGGAATGCGGATGCCGTGTGGCGCGATTGCCGAGGGTTTCGCGCCGGTTCCCGTCAGTTCGGCCAGCACCTTGTCGCGATTGGCCTGCAAGGTGTTGACCCTGAGGTCGAGCGGCGGGCGCGTCGCCAGCGCCGCGCCCTCGTCGGCCCAGGTCGAGCCAAAGGCTCGCTCGAAAAGCGGCGCGCACCAGTCGGGAACATCCGCCCGCACCGCGTCCGGCGCGTCGGCGAGCCGATGGTCGGCGATGGCCTGAAGCTCGGCGGCGGTCAGCAGCGGCGGTGCGAACTTGTCGCCATCAAGCGCCTCGTTGAGCGATTGTGCCGTCTGGCCCCATTCGAGCAGCAGCGCGCCGAAGCCGATGGCGCGCGGCGTGTCCTGCCCCAGCAGCCAGCCGGCGGAACGCTTGTGGCGCAAGGCGTCATAGACGATGTTGCCGATCGCCGCACGGTCGCCGCCGCCGGCGAAGCGATGCGACAGGCCCCAATCCTTCAGCGCGTCCGCCACCGGCCGGTGGCGCCGGCCGATGTCTTCCAGCACTTCGATGGCCGCAGCCAGCCGTCCGCCCAGTCGCATGGTCTTGTTCCGTCACGCAGAAAATTATTCCGGCCCTGCTCTAGAGCGCGCAACCGGCGCGCACAAGCAGGTCGGCCGGCACAACCGCTCTGCTTTCCAACTTTTCTGGTTGCGAATACTCTTCCGGTTGTGATTCGCGGCGCAAAAAAGGCGGACCGGTGGATCGACACGAGGAGAGGGCAATGAAGACTTATCTGGCGGAAGTTCTAGGCACATTTCTATTGGTGTTCATCGGTACGGCTTCTGTGGTGACGGGCTTCGGCGGCGCGCTGCCGCTCGGCCAGGAAGGCATCGGTCTGGCGTTCGGCATCGGCCTCATCGCGGCGGCCTATGCGATCGGCCCGATTTCGGGCGCGCATCTCAATCCGGCGGTGACGCTCGGCGTCTTCCTTGCCGGCCGGCTGCCGGCCAAAGACCTCATCCCCTACTGGATCGCGCAGGTCATCGGCGGCGTCCTTGCTTCGCTGGCGTTGTGGATCATCGTTTCCGGCCAGGTTGGCGGACACACGACCGGCTTCGGCGCCAATGGCTGGGATGTGACGAAATGGGGCGTCAGCTCGGCATTTCTGTGGGAAGTGATCGGCACCTTCACCTTCGTCACCGTGATCCTTGGCGTCACGGCTGAAAAGCACTCGACGGCGTTCGCCGGACTGGTCATCGGCCTGACGCTGGCAGGATTGCACTTCGCCATCATCCCGGTGACCGGAACGTCGCTCAATCCGGCCCGCTCGATCGGCCCGGCGCTGTTTTCGGGAACTGCCGCGATCGGCCAGCTCTGGCTGTTCATCGTTGCACCGCTGATCGGCGGCGCCATCGCCGGCGTGGTTGCGAAGGCGCGCATCTTCGAGAAGGACTGAGCTTCGAAAGCCTGGACAGAACAAAGGCGCGGGCCAAGCCCGCGCCTTTTTCTTTGGGGGATACTCTTGCCGTCAAAGCACAGCCGGGGCGGTCGTCGTTAGGATCCGGACCTTCGGAGGGCGTAGCAGAAAATAGAATGCGGCGATGTGCGTGATCATCAGCAGCGGTACATAGATGATCGGGATCGCGTAGGCGGTGCCCAGTTGCTCCGCATGTGCAGGGAGGCCGACCTGGATGGCGTGGTAATAATCGACGACGAGCTCGACCGTCCCGACGATGTTGAAGGCGACGATGAACGGCCAGAAGAGCCGGGGTAGCCTCACCGTGAGCAGCGCCAGCATCGCCAGTACCCCTGTTGCGAAGTCGCCGTAGGCGGCGAACACGGCGAAACCGGCCGGCAGATCGGGGCTTACGACGCCCGGCAGGATGAAGACGAGCCCGAAGAAACGGAAGCTGTGCAGGGTGGCGATGGCACGTTGCGCCGCGACCCGGTCCAGCGAGCTCAGCCACGGGAGGCCGTATGCGCCGAAGCAGAGCAGCCACGCGACGTAGCCTAGAACGAGATGGGTCTGGAACACCATTTCCGTGGACATTTGGCCTCCTGTCAGCAGCCGGTTCACGCGGCCCCAGCTTCAGTCGGTTACCTCTAAGCCTGCTTCCATAGTTCGACTACCCGGTGTAATCACAACAACCTATGAAGCAGAACTACACAGTCCGGCACGGTGCGCTGGAGGGGGTCGAGACCTTCCTGGCGGTTGCCAGGCGCCGCAACTTTCGCCGTGCCGCCGCCGATCTCGGCGTGACGCCGTCCGCCGTGAGCCAGGCGGTGCGCACGCTGGAAGCCCGCACGGGTGCGGCGCTGTTCGTGCGCACGACGCGAAGCGTCGGTTTGACCGAGGCTGGCCAGCGGTTCCTCGATCTTGCCGGACCTGCCTTCGAGGAGCTCGTCGCGGCAGGCGAGGCCGCGCGCGATGTCGGCCAACGGCCAACCGGGCTGCTGCGCCTGTCCGTGCCCCGCGCCGTCGTGCCCTTGATCCTGGAGCCGATGATCGCGTCGTTCTGCCGGGCCTATCCCGAGGTCGAGCTGGAGATCGCCGCGAGTGACGAGATGGTCGATCTTGCGACCGGCGGGTTCGATGCCGGCATCCGCCTCGGCCAGTTCATCGCGCCCGACATGGTCGCGGTGCGGCTGACGCCGTCGTTCCCGTTCGTGGTCGTCGGCAGTCCGGACTATCTCGAGCGCCATGGCTACCCCGAGCACGTCGACGACTTGTGCCGCCACGCCTGCCTGCGCTTGCGCCGTTCGAACGGCGCCATCGCGCCCTGGTCTTTCGTCGACGGCAACGGGGAGATCGAGGCGATGGTCTCAGGCCCGCTGATCGCGCACGACTATCCGACGCTGCTCGGGGCCGCGATGCAGGGCATTGGGCTGGCGCAGATCCCCCGACCCATCGCCGAAGGTCCGATAGGCCAGGGAAAACTCGAGCCGGTCCTAGACACCATCGCCGCCACGACGCCGGGCGTCTTCCTCTACCATCCCGGCAAGCGCCAGATCCTGCCGAAGCTGCGCGCCTTCATCGACCACCTCAAATCCACGGCGTGAGGTAACGAAGGATACCGCCCCCTTGGCGCTTCGCTTGCACCAAAGCTCTCATGGTATAAATATCAGAAATACATAAGTAAAAAATACTACAAGATGGACCATTCCGGTCAAGAACGTCGTTCTTTCAGTGCTGAAGCTTACATTGCATATGAAAAGCGCCAAGACCAAAAGGACCGCATCAGTCGCTGGAAGCCCCAGGGTTAACCCTCTTCCCGTCAGCAGGCTGGCGGCTGCGACCGCCGGTATTGTCAAACCAATTGTGGCGCAAGCGGAACCCATCGCGACATTCAAACCGCGTTGCAGCTCATTGTTGAGTGAAGCGCGAACCGCCGAAATGGCCTCCGGCATCAAAACCAGCCCGGCGATCAATGCCCCCACAATGCTGTCAGCCTGTGTCACCTGATAGGCAACGAGCGTGTTTTCAACACTTGCGGCGACCTGCTCGGCGAGCATGACAATGCCAATCAGCCCGATCAAAAGCAGCAATGCGCCGGCAAAGACGCTTTCGTGAGGGGCAGTCCGCAGCGCAACGCCGTGGGCCTGCCCTTCGACAAAGTCTTCTCGGTGGCGGACAGTCTGCGCGAACACAAAACTTGCATAAAGCAGCACCGAAAGCACGCTCACAAAGCCAAGTTGAGCTGCCGAAAATGTGCCCGGCCCCGTAGCTTGTGTGTAGGTCGGCAGAATAAGCGTCATGATGGTCAGCGCGATCAGAACCGCCAAATATGCGCTGGTCCCTTGTCGAACAATTGCCTGCTTGCGATGACGCCAGCCGCCGAGCGCAAGACACGTGCCGACGACGCCGGTAGATGCAATCATCACCGTTGAGAAGACGGACTCACGTGCAAGCGTCGGGTTGTTCTCTCCATGCAGCATCATGGAAACGATGATCGACACCTCGATTGCCGTCACGGCAAAAGTCAGCACCAATGTGCCATAGGGCTCTCCTACACGCCGGGCCACCGCCTCGGCGTGGTCGAGCACCACGAAAATGGTGGTGAACATAATCGCACTCGAAAGCGCTCCGACGAGTATCCTGGCGCTCAGCGAACCTTCGTCCGCCGACAGCCCGCCTGCCCTGACTGCAACAGCCATCACCAAGGCGGCCAAGGGCATCGCATAAGAAACCACCGATCGTTTGAAACCACCCATTCAAGCCCCTATGCGCTTCTGCGAACCTTGCGGAAAACCCATGCGGAGTGTGGAGCGCCTTGGAAAACATCCGGCAGGCCCGACGGCCGGCGTTCGCCCCCTCACAAACAACGCGCTCCAAATGATGCAGCAGGATCGCGACCTGACCGCACCCAGCGCGCCGGACAAACCGAAGCGCCGCCTTCGCTCACGCCGTCTTCTGCGCCACCAGCCCCAGTTCCTCCACCATCGCCTCGCGCATCAAGAACTTCTGCGGCTTGCCGGTCACCGTCATCGGCAATTCGGTGCGGAAGCGTATGTGGCGGGGGATCTTGTAATGGGCGATCTGGCCGGCGCAGAAGTTCTTGACCTCCTGCTCGGTGGCGATCTGGCCGGGCTTGAGCACGATCCAGGCGCACAGCTCCTCGCCATATTTGGCGTCGGGAATGCCGAACACCTGAACCTCCTTGACCTTGGGGTGTCGGTAGAGGAATTCCTCGACCTCCCTGGGGTAGACGTTCTCGCCACCGCGGATGACCATGTCCTTGACCCGGCCGACGATGTTGCAATAACCCTCGGAATCGATGGTGGCGAGGTCGCCGGTGTGCATCCAGCCGTCGCTGTCGATCGCCTCGCGGGTCTTGTCTTCGTCGTCCCAGTAACCCTTCATCACCGAATATCCGCGCGTGCAAAGCTCACCCGGTACGCCGACCGCAACGGTAGCGCCATCGGCATCGACCGCCTTGACCTCGACATGGGGGTGGATGCGCCCAACGGTCGAGACGCGCTTTTCCAAGGGGTCGTCGACGCCGCTCTGGAACGAGACCGGGCTGGTCTCGGTCATGCCGTAGGCGATGGTCACCTGTTCCATATGCATCAGCGACACCACCTTCTTCATCACCTCGATCGGGCATGGCGAACCGGCCATGATTCCGGTGCGCAGGCTGGAGAGATCGAAGGCGGAAAAATCCGGATGATCCAGCAGGGCGACGAACATGGTCGGCACGCCATAAAGCCCGGTGCAGCGTTCCTGAGCCACTGCCTTCAGAGTGGCGCCGGCGTCGAACCCTTCTCCCGGGAAAACCATGGTCGCGCCTTTCGAGACGCAACCCATCGTGCCCATCGACATGCCGAAGCAGTGATAGAGCGGCACCGGAATGCACAGCCGGTCGTCGGCGGTCAGCTTGATCGCCGAAGTGACGAAATTGCCGTTGTTGACGATGTTGCTGTGGGTCAGCGTCGCGCCCTTGGGGGCTCCCGTGGTGCCTGAGGTGAACTGGATGTTGATGGCCTCGCCCGGCTTCAGCTTCTCCGAGATGCGGTCGAGGCTGTCATGCTCGTCACGCCCGGCCATGGCCAGCACGTCGCCGAAATTGAACATGCCGGGCGAATTCTCGTCGCCCATGCGGATGACGATCTTCAGCGCCGGCAGTTTCTGTGCCTTGAGCTTGCCCGACGTGGCCTTGGCGATCTCGGGTGCCAGCGTCTCGATCATGCCGAGATAGTCTGACGTCTTGAACCTGGCAGCGGTGACCAGCGCCTTGCAGCCGACCTTGTTCAGCGCATAGTCGAGCTCGGTCAACCGATAGGCGGGGTTGATGTTGACCAGGATCAGGCCGATGCGGGCGGTGGCGAACTGCGTCACCAGCCATTCCCAGCGGTTGGGCGACCAGATGCCGACGCGATCGCCCTTTGCCAACCCCAGTGCCAGGAAGCCGGCAGCCAGCGCGTCCACCGTGTCCGACAGTTCGCTCCAGGTGAAGCGCTTGTCCTGGTCGACGAAAACGGCGGCGTCGAGCGTGCCGTATTTGCTGACGGTGTCGGAAAACAGCGCGGGGATGGTCTTGTCGAGCAGCGGCACGCTGCGTTCGCCAGAGACATGCGCCCTGTTGTCAACGGGTGCGACGAAGACACCGCCAGCACGCGCGCCGCGTCCGCGCAAATTGCTGGCATTCTTCAACTCGTCGAGATTGACCGGCATCGCTCTCTCCTCCCGGGACTGGCCGAGCCTATCAGCCCGAGGGGGTGGTGAAAATCCCGCCGATGGTCGGGGCCGGGCAACGATACGGTCCACGACGCTTCGGGGCCTTCGTTGGTTGACGAACATCAAAACGCAAAAACCCGCCTGGGCGGCGGGTCACTGGCGCAAATCAGCACCATAGGCAAAAATGTACCATAGCTGACTGCACCGGTCAAGGAAATAATTCCTATACAGGAAAAACCCTGGCGCAAAGTTACCGACACCGCAGACGGACCGCCGTAAGGGTTTTGAAGCTGGGTTCGGAGCCCTGAGGGCAGCGGGCGAAGGCCCGCCGCTATCCGACCGCTGACGCCATCTTCGCCGCGATGTCGCGCAAGAGTGCCTCATCCGCCGCCGCCCGTGTCCTCTTCGACGCCACCAGACAGGCCTGCGAGCGCAGGACGAGGCCATCGCCCAGCACCTTGAGATGATTGGCGCGCAGCGTCGAGCCGGTGGTCGTGATGTCGACGATGACATCGGCCAGACCGGCCGCCGGCGCGCCTTCGGTAGCCCCTAGGCTCTCGACGATGCGATAAACCTGGATGCCGTGCTTCTGCGAGAAGAATTGCTGCGTCAGCCGCCAGTATTTGGTGGCGATGCGCAGCCGCCGGCCATGGCGCTGGCGAAAATCGGCGGCGACGTCGTCGAGATCGGCCATGGTGTCGACATCGAGCCATATGTCGGGCACGGCAACCACGACATCGGCATTGCCGAAGCCGAGACGGGCGACAATTTCGGCGCGGGTCTCCCAGTCGGCGAGGTTTTCACGCACCAAATCCTCGCCGGTGATGCCCAGATCGACGGCGCCCTGGCCGATCTCGCCTGATATTTCGGAAGCCGACAGGAACACCACTTCGACATCGTCCAGGCCCTCGACGCGGGCGTGGTACTTGCGCTCGTCGCCGGGCAGGCTGACGGCGAGGCCGGCTTTGGCCAGTATTTGCAGCGCCTGCTCTTTCAGGCGGCCTTTCGACGGGATCGCCAGCGTGATCATGGCGCCGTCTCCCGCAATGCCTCGATGCGATCGAGCCAGACCGAAAAGCCTACGCCGGGGATAGGCGTCTTCGCGCCAAGCAGGGTCAGCAGCCGGTCATAGCGGCCGCCGCCGACCAGCGGCCGGTCGCCATTGTCGGCCGCGATTTCGAAAACCAGGCCGGTGTAGTAATCGAGCGGGCGGCCGAAGGCGGCGTCGTAGCGGACTTTATCGGCCGGCAAGCCATGCGTTTCGATCGCCTTGGCGCGGGCAGCGAACTTTTCCAGCGCGACATCGAGCGACAGACCGGCGCCGGTGGCGAAGGACTCCAGCGCCTGGGTTGCGCCATCAAGCGGAACGTCGATCGCCAGAAAATCCTTCAGCGCGGAAAAGGCCTCGCTCGACAACCGAACGCTGCGCAATTCGGCTTTCTCGATCAGCCGCCGGGCAATGTCGGACGGCGCGCGTCCGGCGGACGCCGACAGGCCCGCCTCTTCCATGCCTCTGGCGATATGGGCGGAAAGACCGTCCAGATCACCGTCTAGCACAAGGGCCGCGACCGGCCCGGAGAGCTGGCCGTTGCGCGGCGGGTTGGCGAGATCGGCGAGTGCCGCCTCAAGCATCGGCGCCGAGCCGAACGCACGGGCAAGGCGCATGCGCCAGCCGCGCGGCAGGCCAAGGGCAGCCAGAACCGCCTCGAAAATGGTCTGGTCGCCGAGCGTGATGGCCAGCGCCTGACCAGGCAGCACCAGCGACAGCAGCGCATGCGCGTCCGCCACCGAGCGGGCATCGGCCCCAGCGGTATCGCGGTCGCCAAGATCCTCTATGCCGGCCTGGAAGAACTCGTTGCCGCCTTCGCGGCGCTGGCGAAACACCTCGCCCAGATAGGAATAACGGCGCGGCGTGCCGGCCTGCGAGCTTATGTGGTCGAGGCAGACCGGAATGGTGAATTCCGGCCGCAGGCACAATGTCTGCCCGGTTTCGCTTTCGGTCAGGAAGATACGGCGGCGTAGATCCTCGCCGGCCATGTCGAGGAACGGGTCGGCCGGCTGCAATATGGCGACTTCGACCGCATGCGTGTTGCGGGTGGCGAAGAGGTTGGTGATGTCGGTTGATATTGCGGGGTAGCGGGAGGTCATCGATCGGATGGGCGCGAGGCACCCCCCTCTGGCCTGCCGGCCATCTCCCCCGCAAGGGGGGAGATTGGCAGCTTCGAGCTTGGCGCACCATCTTCAACACCGGAGATTGGCGAAAGCCTCGGCGGCATCCAATCTCCCCCCTTGCGGGGGAGATGGCCGGCAGGCCAGAGGGGGGTATTCAAGCGCCACCTTTCGCGCGATCAGCGGCCTGCGCCGCCAATATCTTCTTCACCTCACCAACCAGCTCGCTTTCCGCCACCGTCACCTGCGCCGGGCGCGCGGCGCGCCATTCGGCGTTGTCGGTGATTTCGGCCGACATGCGCGCGCCTTCGATCAGGTCTTTGATCTGCAGCTCGCCCTTGGCGCGCTCGTCGCCACCCTGGATGATTGCGACCGGGCAGTTGCGGCGGTCGGCATATTTGAGCTGCGCCTTCATGCCGGCGCCGCCGAGATACATTTCGGAACGGATGCCGGCGGCGCGCAACTCCGCCACCATCTTCTGGTAGCGGCCAAGGCTGTCGGTGTCCTTGTCCATAACCAGCACGACGACAGGCGCGATCACGTCCGAGGCGTCGAGCTTGCCGAGGTTCTTCAGCGCCGTCATCAACCTGGAGACGCCAATGGAAAAGCCGGTCGCCGGCACCGGCTCGCCGCGAAAGCGCGAAACCAGACCATCATAGCGGCCGCCGCCACCAACCGAGCCGAAGCGCACGATCTGGCCGTCTTCGTTGGGGATTTCGGCCAGAAGCTCGGCTTCGAAAACCGGGCCGGTGTAGTATTCGAGGCCGCGCACGACCGAGCGGTCCATGGCGATACGGTCCTCGCCATATCCTGCCGCCCTGACCAGCGCTTCAATCGTGGCGAGTTCGCCGACGCCTTCCTGGTAGATGGTGTTCGAACTGACCATGGAATCCTGGCCGGCCTGTATAGTCCTCGCAGTCGCGAGAAGAACCGCCTCGGCTTGCCCGTTGTTCAATCCGGCGCCCTTGGCGAAGTCGCCTTCGCCCTCCCTGCCGCCGTCCCAGCGGCCCGGGCCAAGCAGAAGCTTCACGCCTTCCTGCCCGAGCTTGTCCAGCTTGTCGATCGCCCGCAGCACCGTCAGCCGGCGGCCGGCATTCTCCTCGCCGCCAAGCCCGATCGCCTCCAGCACGCCATCCAGAACCTTGCGGTTGTTGACGCGAATGACGTAGTCGCCGCGCTTGATGCCGAGCGCTTCCATCACGTCGGCCATCATCATCGCCATTTCGGCGTCGGCGGCCACGCCCGGCGTGCCGATCGTGTCGGCGTCGAACTGCATGAACTGGCGGAAGCGGCCGGGGCCTGGCTTCTCGTTGCGGAACACCCAGCCGGAGCGGTAGCTGCGGTAAGGCTTGGGCAGCCGCTCGTAATTCTCGGCGACAAAGCGCGCCGTCGGCGCGGTCAGGTCATAGCGCAGCGACAGCCACTGGTCGTCGTCATCCTGGAAGGAGAACACGCCTTCGTTGGGCCGGTCCTGGTCGGGCAGGAATTTTCCGAGCGCGTCGGTGTATTCGATCAGCGGCTGGTCGGCCGGTTCGAAACCGTAAAGCTCATAGACCGAGCGGATCGTCGCCATCATCTTCTCGACGGCGCGGATATCCTCGGCGCTGCGGTCGGCAAAACCGCGCGGCAGCCGCGCTTTCGTCTTTTCCGATTTGTCGGCCATGAGTGAGCATCCGGTGTTTCGTGGCGTTGCGGGATAGGAAATTTCCTATTCGGCAGCGCGCGTTTCCTAACTGATGCAGCCGGGAGCGGCAAGGGTCGGCACCCAGCACCACGCTCGAACCTCCGTGAAACAAAACCGCATCGAAAATGAAACAATCCCGACACGGGTGCGGCATCGTGCCGACACAATCGTCGCCGATAAGGCGGGGTAAATGAGGGCTCGGGGCCATGGTCAGCACAGCAAGATTTTACGCTATTGATGGCGAAGCCGGCGAATTGCCCGCGCGCTTGCGCCCGGCCGACATCCACGCTCCGAAAATGGTCAGCCAGGCTGCCGGCCCGTTCGAAGTGCCGGCCGACACCGGCAAAGGCCCATCCATGCGCGACGCGTTGATGACCGGCCTGCTGGTGATCTATCCGACCGTGGCCACGGTGGTGGCGATCGTCGCCGGCCTGGTGCTGGCCAGCGCCAACGGCACCTGAAATTACTCGCTTTACCGGAAGTAGAGGGGCTACTTCGGCCTTTTGAACGCCTTCCGCTGCTTCTCGACCTCTTTGCGGCAGATGCAGCCCTCGAGATGGTCGTTGACCAGGCCCATCGCCTGCATGAAGGCGTAGACAGTGGTCGGCCCCACGAAGCTCCAGCCGCGTTTCTTCAACTCCTTCGAAATCCGCACCGAGACCGCCGTGGTCGGGTTGGCGCGCAGATGGGCGAGATCGACGATCTGCGGCCGCTCCTCCTTGCCGGGTTCGAACTTCCAGAACCAGGCGGCCAGCGAGCCGAACTCGTCGGCCATTTCGCGGGCGCGCTTGGCGTTGTTGATGGTCGAGACGATCTTGCCGCGATGGCGGATGATGCCGGCATTGCCGAGCAGGCGCTCGACATCCTTGTCGGTGAAGGCGGCGACCTTGTCGAATTCGAAATTGGCGAAGGCTTCGCGAAAATTCTCCCGCTTGCGCAGAATGGTCAGCCACGACAGGCCAGACTGAAAGCCTTCGAGGCAGATCTTTTCGAACAGCCTGCGGTCGTCGGCCACAGGCCGGCCCCATTCATGATCGTGGTAGTGCAGATAGTCGGGCAGATTGCCGTGCCAGAAGCAGCGCGCGACACCATCGGGACCGGCGAGCAGTCCGGTGTTTTCCTTGTCCATAAGCCAAAATCCGTTCGTTAACGCGCTTTTGCGCGGCATTTACTGCGGCTTTACCAGATTCCTGAACCCGGCGGTAACCACACCAAAAGGTTTACCGACAGTTCCGCATTTTACGCATTCCGATTCATGTTTCGGTTGCTGCTTGCGCGCCAATGATCGCCGAACCGGGAGGACGTTTCCACCCGTTTTGTATCAGACGATCAAGGTGCGTTACGATGAAGACAGTTCTGTTTCCCGTGCTCGGCGCCGTGGCTGTGTTTGCCGCCGGCGTCACACCCTCAACCGCCGGCGACCGCTATGCCGACAGGCCGCCGGTGATGGTGAGCCCCGACCTTTCCGCACCCTGGGTGCTGCAGCTTGGCCAGGCACCCGGCATCGTGCGCCAGAACCGCCAGGTCGTCCAGCAACAGCGGCGCCTGCGCCCGGCGCAGCCCGACCGGGTGCAGACGGCGGCGGTGCAGCCGCCGGCCAAGCGCATGGTCGCGCGTCCTCAGATCAACCCGATCTACCTGCCGCAGGAAGTCGACTATGACGGAGGCCAGAAGCCGGGCACGATCGTCATCGACACCACGCAGAATTTCCTCTTCCTGGTCGAGAAGAACGGCAAGGCAAGGCGCTATGGCGTCGGCACCGGCAAGCCGGGCTTCGAATGGTCGGGTACGCACAAGATCACCAACAAGCGCGAATGGCCGGACTGGCGCCCGCCGGCGCAGATGATCAAGCGTGAAGCCGCCAAGGGCCGCTATTTGCCGACCTATCTTGCCGGCGGCACGGAGAACCCGCTTGGCGCCCGCGCGCTCTACCTCGGCACGACCGAGTACCGCATCCACGGCACCAACCAGCCGTGGACGATCGGCGGTGCGGTGTCATCGGGCTGCATCCGCATGCGCAACGAGGACGTCGTCGACCTCTATGAACGGGTCAATGTCGGAACCACGGTCGAGGTGATATAGTAGGTCTTGCGAATCACTTGGCCGGCAAAGCAGTCCGCTTTTCGAGCCGGTTAGGGACAACGGGGGACGGGCCGTATGGGGATGCGGCCGGTCAGGAAGGGCAGCACGGGAAACCGCGCTGCCCTTTCCGTTTTTGAGCAGAAATCGAGGGCAAAGGTCACCCACGCGTCGCGCAACGGGCATAGCGGTTCGCTTTCGTGCTGCCCTTTACCGCATTCTTTTGCTATCTCGGTGGCTAGTTCCACAAAAGAGTTCACCCATGCTCCTGTCCGAAGACAGCCGTTATCTCAAGGGCGGCCCGGTCGCCCAGCGCATCATCGCCGCCGTTCGCGAGGACGCCGCGATCGCCAAAGCCGAGGGTTTTCCGCCCAAGCTGATCTCGATCACCGTCGGCGACACCGATGCGGTGGATGTTTATGTACGCAACCAGCGCGCCAAGGCTGAGCTCGCCGGCATCGATTTCGAGGAACGGCGCTTTCCCGCCACCATCACGGCAGGCGAGTTGGAAGCGGCCATTCACGGCCTGAATGCCGATCCGCGCGTCACCGGCATCATCATTCAGCGGCCGGTCCCAGTGCATATCCCGATCAGGACGCTGCAGGCGGCGGTGCATCCGCTCAAGGATGTCGAAGGCATGCATCCGGCCTCGATCGGCAACATCGTCTACAACCAGCTCGATCTCGCGCCTTGCACGGCGGCGGCCTCGGTCGAACTGCTCAAGGAAACCGGCCCCGACCTCAAGGGGCTGGAAGTCGTCATCGTCGGCCATTCGGAAATCGTCGGCAAGCCGATCGCCTTCCTGTTGATGAGCGAAGGCGCGACGGTGACCGTGTGCCACCACATGACGCGGTCGGTCGCCGCCCATGCGCGACGTGCCGATGCGCTGTTCGTCGCCGTCGGCAAGCCGCGGCTGATCAAGGCCGACATGGTCAAGCCGGGTGCGGCCGTCATCGACATCGGCATCAATTCCGAAATCGGCCCCGACGGCTCAAGCCGCATCGTCGGCGACGTCGACACCGAGAGCGTCCGCGAGGTCGCCTCCTGGATCACCCCGGTGCCGGGCGGCGTCGGCCCGATCACGGTCGCCATCCTGCTGCGCAACACCATGGTCGCGCTCAGCCGCCAGCGCGCGCTCTATGAGGCGACCTACGGCACGGCGGACAGGCTCGCGGCGGAGTAAGCACAGAGCGGCGCCAGCCCCCTCACCCAGCCTCCGCTTCGCTCGGCTGACCTCTCCCCGAGGGAGAGGAGATTGTCACCGCCGGCGCAAACCTCTTCTCCCCTCGGGGAGAAGGTGGCCGCGAAGCGGCCGGATGAGGGAGACTTGCCGTTAACTCTGACAGCGGCAACGCCACGCTACTCAGCCGCAACCAGCCTTTCCTCGGGGACCCCTTCCGGCATCGGTCCGCCATAGGCCCAGTCGAGCAGTTTTATCGTGTGCACCACCGGCAGCTTGGCGGCGGAAGCGATCTGGGTGATGCAGCCGATGTTGCCGGTGGCGACGATCGAAGCCCCCGTCGCCTCGATGTTTGTCACCTTGCGGTCGCGCAGTTTGGCCGAGATTTCGGACTGCAGGATGTTGTAGGTGCCGGCCGAACCGCAGCACAAATGCCCTTCGCGCGGCTCGCGCACGATGAAGCCGGCCTTGGCGAGCAGTTCCTTCGGCTGGCGGGTGATCTTCTGGCCGTGCTGCATCGAACAGGCCGAGTGATAGGCGACGACCGTGCCCGGCTTGCGCGCCGGTTCAGGCAGGTCGAAGGTCGAGAGATATTCGGTAATGTCCTTGGCCAGCGCCGAAACGCGCGCCGCCTTGTCGGCATAGGCCGGGTCGAGCCGCAGCATGAAGCCGTAGTCCTTGATCGTCGTGCCGCAGCCGGAGGCAGTGATGACGATGGCATCGAGCCCGCCTTGTTCGATGGCGCGCGTCCAGGCATCGACATTCTGCCTCGCAGAGGCAAGCGCGGCCTGCTCGCGCCCCATATGATGAACCAGCGCCCCGCAGCAGCCCTCGCCCGGTGGCACCACGACCTCGACACCGAGCCGCGTCAGCAGCGAAATCGTGGTGTCGTTGATGGCGGGATCGAGCACCGATTGCGCGCAGCCGGTGAGGATGGCGACGCGGCCTCTTTTGCTCCCCTGCCCGGCATGGATGCCAGGTGAAGCTATCGACGATGCTGTCGGGATCGAGGCCGGCGCGAGCTTGAGCATCGCACTCAGCGGCTTCAGCGCCGGAACCTTGTCGAACAAGCCCATAAACGGCTTGCCCAGCTTCGCCAGCTTGAGCGCGGCGCGAAAACGCTGGGGATAGGGCAGCACGAAGGCCAGCATGGCGCGGGTCAGGCGGTCGAGCAGCGGCCGCTTGTAGGTCTCCTGGATATGGGCGCGGGCATGGTCGACCAGATGCATGTAGTTGACGCCCGACGGGCAGGTGGTCATGCAGGCAAGGCAGGACAGGCAGCGATCGATATGGGTGACGATCTCCTTGTCGGCCGGACGGCCGTTTTCCAGCATGTCCTTGATCAGGTAGATGCGCCCGCGCGGTGAATCGAGCTCGTTGCCAAGCGTCACATAGGTCGGGCAGGTGGCGGTGCAGAAGCCGCAATGCACGCATTTGCGCAGGATCTTTTCCGATTCCGCGACATGCGGATCGGCAAGCTGGGCAAGCGAAAAATTGGTCTGCATCGCTGATGTCCTAGGCCATTCGGCCGGGATTGAGGATATTCTTCGGGTCGAATTCCTGTTTCAGGCGCACCGCTAGTGCGGCAAGCGCCGGCGGCTGCGGCTCGAACACCGGCAGAGCGGCGCGATGCGAAGGTGCGGCACGCACCAGCGTCGCATGGCCGCCGCCATGTTTCCTCAACAGCCCGCGCAGCAGGGCGGCTTCCGGGTCGCCTTGTTCCATGCGCAGCCACACCAGCCCGCCCTGCCAGTCATAGAAGGCGCTGACGGCGGCCTGCATGCGCAGTGTCAGGACCATCTGGTGGCACTGTCCCGGCGTCATCGAGACACGCCAGACCGGTTTCTCGCCGTTGTCGGCGAAGGGCCTGCAATCGCGCACATCGCGCCAGATCAGCCGTGAGGTTTCACCGGCAATCTCCTGCAGCGGCCCGGCCTTGCCGAGCAGCGTTTTCAGCGCGGCAATACGGTAGGCAACCGACGGGCCGAAACCCTCGACACGCAGCAGCGTGGCGGCCTCGCTGCCGAGACTGCCGCCGGCGACGCGCGCGGCGATCCGCTCCGGCAGATGGGCGGCACTCGACACTTCAGCACTCGAGCCAAGCGCCAGGGCCATGGCGGCGGCAGCGGCATCGTCGAGCAAGCCACGGATGGCGAGCGTGACTTCGGTCTCGGCTGCCGGCAGCACCTTGAAGGTGACGTCGGTGAAGGCGGCCAGCGTGCCCCAGCTGTTGGCCATCAGCTTGGACATGTCATAGCCGGTGACGTTCTTGACCACGCGACCGCCCGACTTGAAGGCCTCGCCGCGCCCGGACACCACATTGATGCCCAGGATATGATCGCGCGCCGCGCCCGCCTTCAGCCGGCGCGGACCGGAGAGGTTCGCGGCGAGCACGCCGCCGATTGTGCCTTTGCCAGCTTCGCCGCCGAGCAGTGGGCCGTAGTCCATCGGCTCGAAGGCAAGCTGCTGGCCGTTTTCCGCCAGCAGCTTTTCGATCTCGGCCAGCGGTGTGCCGGCTTTTGCCGACAGCACCAGTTCAGCCGGTTCATAGAGCGTGACGCCGGTGAGCCTCGACAGGTCGAGCGTGTGTTCGGTTTGCAGCGGCCGGCCGATGCCACGCTTGGAGCCGTGGCCGAGGATTTCCAGCGGCGAGCCTTCCGCCGCTGCCCAGGCGACGGTGGAGGGGACTTCGGATGAGGTGGTCGGGGTGAAGGTGGTCATGGGCGACCCCTGTTCCTCGCCCAGCGAAGCGGGGAAGGCCACATCGGCCGCGTTTCTTCACACCCCCCTCTGTCCTGCCGGACATCTCCCCCGCAAGGGGGGAGATTGGCAGCTCGCACGACCGCGCCTTTCAAACCTTGGTGATTGGCGAAAGCCAAAACGACATCCAATCTCCCCCCTAGCGGGGGAGATGTCCGGCAGGACAGAGGGGGGTGTTCAAGCGCCGACATATCCCTCAAAACCTCGGAATGTCTGGGAACGGCAGTTTGCCGCCGGAAATGTGCATCCGCCCAAGCTCGGCGCATCGCCGCAGCTGCGGGAACACTTTTCCCGGGTTGAGCAGATGGTTGGGATCGAAGGCACATTTGACCCGCATCTGCTGGTCGAGATCGATCTGGGTGAACATTTCCGGCATCAAGTCGCGTTTTTCCACGCCCACACCGTGTTCGCCGGTCAAGACGCCGCCGACCTTGACGCAGAGCCGCAATATGTCGGCGCCGAAGCTTTCGGCCTTGTCGAGTTCGCCCGGTACGTTGGCATCGTAGAGGATCAGCGGATGCAGATTGCCGTCGCCGGCATGAAAGACATTGGCGACGCCGAGACCGTATTTTTCCGACAGCTCGCGCATGCCGGCGAGCACGCGCGGCAGCTCCTTGCGCGGGATGGTGCCGTCCATGCAGTAGTAGTCGGGCGAGATGCGGCCAACGGCCGGAAACGCCGCCTTGCGGCCGGCCCAGAAGCTCAGCCGTTCCTGTTCCGACTGCGAAATGCGGCAGGTGGTCGAGCCGTTCTTGTAGGCGATCGCCTCGACCAGCCCGATCAGATGATCGACCTCGACGCCGGGGCCGTCGAGCTCGACGATCAGCAGCGCCTCGACATCGAGGGGATAGCCGGCATGAACGAAATCTTCCGCCGCATGGATCGCCGGCCGGTCCATCATCTCCATGCCGCCCGGGATGATGCCGGCGCCGATGATGTCGGCAACGCACTGACCGCCCTGCTCGCTGGTCGGGAAGCCGATCAGCAGTGCACGTGCCGTCTCCGGCTTCTTCAGGATGCGTACGGTAACCTCGGTGACGACGCCGAGCAGCCCTTCGGAGCCGGTCATGACGCCGAGCAGGTCGTAGCCTTCCGCATCAAGGTGACTGCCCCCCAGCCGCACCACCTCGCCATTCATCAGCACCATCTCGATGCCGAGCACATTGTTGGCGGTAAGGCCGTATTTCAGGCAGTGCACGCCACCGGAATTCTCCGCGACATTGCCGCCGATCGAGCAGGCAATCTGGGAGGATGGATCGGGGGCGTAGTAAAAGCCCTCCTGCTCGACGGCGGTGGTGATGCCGAGATTGGTGACGCCCGGCTGGGCAACGACGACGCGATTGGGGAAATCGATCCCGAGGATGCGGTTGAAGCGGCTCATGACCAAAAGCACCGCGTCCTCGAGCGGCAGCGCGCCGCCCGACAGCGAGGTGCCGGAGCCGCGCGGCACGACGCGGATGTTGCGGTCGTTGCAGTATTTCAGCACGCGCGAAACCTGCGCCACCGTTTGCGGCAGCACGACAACCAGCGGCAGCTGCCGATAGGCGGTCAGGCCGTCGCTCTCGAAGGCGCGCATGGAATTGGCGGCGTCGACGACGCCCTCACCCGGCACGATGATGCGCATGTCGGCGACGATCTCGTCGCGCCGGCGCATCGTGGCGTCGTCTGGTTTCGGCATGGCCAAGCCGGACATCAGCAGCCTCATTTCGCTTGACTGGTCAAAATCTTTTACCAGTGAAGCGCGTTGGGTGCAAATCCTGTGGCGGCGGGGAATCCGCTTCAAGGCTGAGGCAAGCTTCCTCAGCGGCAATCTGCCGCTCTCTCACCCTCCCCTTGTGGGGAGGGTCGCGAACGAAGCGAGCGGGGTGGGGGTCCGCGCGGCGCTCTACGAGGACCACCACCCCGTCTCACGATCTTCGCTTCGCTGCGATCATGAGCCGACCCTCCCCACAAGGGGAGGGTGAGCAGATCTATTCGCCGGGCGGCTTGCCGGGCTCGGAATGCATCCGGCGCACACGGCGTACGCCCCACCAGACCAGCAGGATGGCGACAGGCACCGAAGCAGCGGTAACGATCTCCGGCGCGAAGGCATGGCCGAAGATCGAGGCGCCCTTGGCGACATAGCCGACAAGGCCGACCACATAATAGGAGACGGCGGCGACCGAGAGCCCCTCGACGGTCTGCTGCAGGCGCAGTTGCAGGCGGGCGCGGTTGTTCATCGAGGCAAGCAGGTCGCGGTTCTGCTTCTCGACCTCGACATCGACCCAGGTGCGCAGCAGCGTCGTGGCGCGGGTCAGTTTTCGCGACAGATTTTCCTGCCGCTCCTCGACCGAGCGGCAGGTGCGCATTGCGGGTGCCACACGGCGCTGCAGGAACCCGCGCCATGTGTCATAACCGGGCACAGCCTCTTCCTCGAGCGCCTCCAGCCGTTCGCCGACGATGCCGTCATAAGCGCGGCTGGCGCCGAAGCGGTAAAGGCTCGATGCCGCGTCCGCCTCCAGCTCCGCCGCAAGTTCGGTCAGATCGGCCAGCAAGGTCTGGCTGTCGCGTGTCCCGGCGACCTTCATCTCCAGCGTGGTCTGCGCCAGCCGGTCTTCGATGCGGCGGGCGCGGCCGGACAAGGTCAACGCCAGCGGCAGGCCGAGCATGGCCAGCGTCCGATAGGTTTCGATATCGATAAGCCGCTGCGACAACGCGCCGGTGCGCGCCGGGGTCAAGCCGCGATCGAGCAGCAGCATGCGGGTCAGGCCATCGCCATCCTGGCGAAAATCGGTGACGATGGCGGCGTTTCCGCGCTCGACCAGCGAGTAGCACAGGCTGGTCGGATCGAAACCGGCTATCAGCTGCTCGCTCGCTTGCGTCCATTTGCGGATTTCGAGCCTGATGCCGGAGATGCAGGTTCCCGGCGGCGAGAACCCGTTGCCGAACGGGGAGTCCTCCGGCGTCCTGCCGCTTTCGGAAAGCGGCCCTTCCCACAAATAGGTCGAGAATTCGGTGTGCCGCTCCCAGCGCAGCGAGCCCTTGCCCCATTTCATGGCATGGTGGCGGGCCTGGCGGTCGGGCGCGGCGATGCCGAGGCGCCGCGACAGTTCGGAAAGCACCGCGTGGTCGACGCCGGAGCCACCCTCCGTCATGAAGGCGAGTTGCATCAGGACGCGTGGCTTTTCGATCAGCGGATGCGGCCGGGCATGAACCTCGCCGAGTGCGCCGGGCCGCCCCTCATGCGCGGGAAAGCCCATGACGCTGCCCTTGGCGCGCGGCTGGAATTCGAGATCGGACGGGTCGTCTGACACGGCTTGTTCCCTGGGTTCCTTGAACCCTCTTGCACGTGCGTCCCTCTAGTGCCAATGGCCTTATGACGCAAACAGCAAAGTTAGCCGAAGATGATGGCATCAGGGCGAAAAATCGGCACGCTTTTGTCAATTGGATAAATAATTTGACCAGTTGGCGAGGCAGGCTCTATTCTGCGACACCGGTTCACCTTCCAGGCATTCTGTTGAGCGACATTTTTTCCAGGATCGAGCATTCGCGCACCGCCGACGAGGTGGTGCAGCAGATCGAGAGCCTCATCCTCGAAGGCGTGCTGCGCACCGGCGACCGGCTGCCGGGCGAGCGCGAGCTTGCACGCCAGTTCGACGTATCCCGGCCGATCCTGCGTGACGCCCTGAAGGCACTGGAAGGACGCGGCCTTTTGACGACAAGGCCCGGCGGCGGCACGCATGTCGCCGATGTCATCGGCCAGCTTTTCACCAAGCCGGTGACGGACCTGATCTCGATGCACCGCAAGGCAGTGACCGATTATCTGGAATACCGCCGCGAGATCGAAGGGGTCGCGGCTGAATACGCGGCACGGCGCGCCACTGCGGACGACATGGCGCTGCTCGACAAGATCATGGCACGCATGGACGATGCGCACCGGACCGGCGACTTCGACGACGAAGCCGAGATCGATGTCGAGTTCCACCACGCGATCTGCGAATGCGCGCACAACATCATCCTTTTGCACACGCTGCGCTCCTGTTACCGGCTGTTGTCGGAGGGCGTGTTCCAGAACCGGCTGCTGGTGTTCAGCGTGCCCGGCGCGCGCGACGCCCTGCTCGCGCAGCACCGCGCGATCCATGCGGCGGTGAAGGCCGGCGATCCGGATGCTGCCCGGCAAGCGGCGATGGACCACATCACCTATGTCGAACGGTCGATGGCGGAGGCCGAGCGCAGCGGCGACTGGCAGCGCGTCTCGCGACTGAGGTTGAAACAGCGCGTCGACGCCACCGATACAGAACCAGCACGCAAACGCTCCTAGCTATCGAGACGGGAACCCATGAGCCAGATCCTGACCATCGCCGACCTCAAGGACCTCGCCCGCCGGCGCGTGCCGAAGATGTTCTTCGACTATGCCGATTCCGGTTCGTGGACCGAAGGCACGTATCGGGCCAACGAAGAGGACTTCCAGAAGATCAAGTTCCGCCAGCGCGTGCTCGTCGACATGGACAACCGTTCGCTGGCGTCGACGATGATCGGCGAAAAAGTGTCGATGCCGGTGGCATTGGCGCCAACCGGCATGACCGGCATGCAGCACGCCAATGGCGAGATGCTGGCGGCTCAGGCGGCGGAGGAATTCGGCGTGCCGTTTACCTTGTCGACGATGAGCATCTGCTCGATCGAGGATGTCGCCTCGGTAACCACGAAGCCGTTCTGGTTTCAGCTCTATGTGCTGCGTGACAAGGATTTCGTGCTCAACCTGATCGACAGGGCAAAGGCGGCGAAATGCTCGGCGCTCGTGCTGACGCTCGACCTGCAGATTCTCGGTCAGCGCCACAAGGACATCCGCAACGGGCTTTCCGCGCCACCCAAGCTGACGCTGACGAACATCGTCGACATGGCCATCCGCCCGCACTGGTGCGCCGCCATGGCCGGCACGAAGCGGCGGACCTTCCGCAACATTGTCGGCCACGCCAAGGGCGTCGGCAACATGGCCTCGCTGGCATCGTGGACGACGGAGCAGTTCGACCCGCATCTGTCGTGGAAGGACGTCGCCTGGATCAAGGAGCGCTGGGGCGGCAAGCTGATCCTCAAGGGCATTCTCGACAAGGAGGACGCGCTGATGGCGGCCAAGACCGGCGCCGACGCGATCATCGTTTCCAACCATGGCGGGCGCCAGCTCGATGGTGCGTCGTCGTCGATCAGCGTGCTGGAAGAGATTGCCGACGCGGTCGGCGACACGATCGAAGTGCATATGGATGGCGGCATCCGCTCCGGCCAGGATGTGCTGAAGGCGCTTTGCCTCGGTGCCAAGGGAACCTATATCGGGCGGCCATTTCTTTACGGCCTGGGGGCGCTTGGCAAGGAAGGGGTTACCAAGGCGTTGGAAATCATCCGCAAGGAGATGGACATCACGCTGGCGCTATGCGGAAAGCGTCTGGTCACCGACATGGGCAAGGACCAGCTCCGGCGCCAGGTCCCGTGACCGCCTGACCACGGAGGCACCGAAAAATTGGCAGAACCCGGCATCCATTTTCTCGACGCGCATGGGCCGGACGGCATGCGTCTCTATGCGATCGGCGACGTCCACGGCCGGCTCGACCTTCTGGCCGCCATGCATCTGCGCATCAGGGCCGAGATCGAGCAGGAGGCGCCTGCCGACTGGCGCATCATCCATCTTGGCGACTATGTCGACCGCGGGCCGGACTCGAAGGGCGTCATCGATTTCCTGATCGAAGCGCAAGAGCGCGACCCTCGTCACCTGATGCTGGCCGGCAACCACGACATCGGTTTTCTCGACTTTCTCAAGACCCCTGACCCGGAAGGGCTTTTCATCCGGTTCGGCGGCATCCAGACGGCACAGTCCTACGGCGTGGCGATCAGTGAAGGCACCAGCGTATGGTTCGGCAAGGCTGAATCGGCCGTGCGCAAAGGACATCAGGCCCTGGTCGAGGCCGTGCCGCAAAGCCACATCGACTTCCTGCGGTCACTGCCGTTCTCCGCGATTTTCGGGGACTTCTTCTTCTGTCATGCCGGCATCAGGCCGGGTAATCCTCTGGAGAAGCAAAACCCACAGGACCTGATCTGGATCCGCGACGTCTTCCACAACCACACCGACCTTTATCCGAAGATCGTGGTGCACGGCCACACCCCGGTGCCGGAGGCGGAAGTGATGGCCAACCGCGTCAATATCGACTCGCTTGCCTGGCAGTCAGGCATGCTGAGCGCGCTCGTCGTCGACGGCGCGGACAAACGCATCCTGACAATGACGATCAAGGAAGCTTGAGCGTCGCGCGTCGGAAGACGCGAAAGACGCTTCCCGCCTTTAGCGCAGCGAGGCGGTGACGCCGTAACCGTCTACGGCGTTGTGGTTGTTGGCTGCGTCGGCGGCATAGATGCCGAGACCGCACAGCACGATGGCGGACAACATGGCAAAGGACAGAAGCGCTGCTTTCACGGAGGTCATCTCTTGTTGAGCTTTCTGCATCTGTGCACCAGGCGGTTACCAATGCGTTGAAACGGAGAATTCGCTTCAAAGTTTCGACGATTTTGCGCTTCTAGGCATGTTCTGTATCAACGGTGTGTCGCGCGGGTCACACAAAGGTTCATAGCCGTTGCACAGAAGATGCAGAGCGCGCGCCTTCTAGGATGGCGGGCGGACACAAGCCAAGAATGAAACGGTTTTCCCCAGGCGGTTTCACCGCCGCGTGCCAATTATGTCACGCTGGAGGGTGCAGAGAGACCAACGCTCAGATGGTCGCTACCCAGGCGCGGGCAATGGCCAGACCCGCGGCATCCGCATCGGGTCCGTTGCGGGCCATTTCGCCATCGAGCTTGCCGGCCCAGTCGGGATGGCGGGCGGCGATGGTCGGGGCAAAGGATGTGCTCCAGTCCTTGACCATCGGCCGGTCGGCCTCGAAGTGAAACTGGAAACCGTAGACGGCGCGTCCGACGCGAAACGCCTGGTTCTCGGCGACATCGTTGCCGGCGAGCCGCACGGCGGCCTCGGGCAGCACGAAGGTGTCGTCATGCCACTGGAAGATCGGGAATTTCTCCGGCAGCGCCCCCAGCACCGGATCGGCCTTGGCGTCCGCCGTCAGCGATACGCCGCGCCAACCGAACTCATTGGCGCCGCCGATGCGGTTTTCGCCGCCGAAGGCACGGGCGACGAGCTGGCTGCCGAGGCAGATGCCGAGCACGGCGCGATCCTTGTCGGCAAAATCGCGGGTCAGTTCGAGCAGCGCCGGGAAATAGGGGTACTCATCGTCGGCCAGCGCATTCTGGCCACCGCCGAGCACCACCATGGCATCATGACCGGCCGCGTCGTCCGGCAGGGGATCGCCCCTGTAAGGGAGACGCAGGTCGAGATCGGCACCCGCTTCCGCAAGTGCTGCGCCGACCTGGCCGAGGCCGGTATTGTCGTAGTTCTGGACCACCAGCACCCGCATCACAAAACCCTGCTGACATGAAAAAGATGCGACGAGCGATATCATGCCGCTCGCATTGCAGCCAAGATGCGTGTCCGGAGAGAAAACTATGCCACTGCAGAACCGGGTCGATCCGTTCGGTACCATCCACGCCGTGCCTGATCGCGGCCTGTTCACCGGCAATCGCGGCATCCTCCACGATCCCGAGACGAAGACGCTCAAGAAAAAGCGCTGGGCGCTTCAGGCCTGGATCATCTGCGTCTGCCAATTCCGCGATGTGCGGCGCGAACCGATGGGCCGCAACAGGAAGGGCGGCAAAGCGGGCTGGACCGAGCTGTTCTTCCTCGACGAGGTGACGGCACTGGCTGCCGGGCATCGCCCCTGCTTCTTTTGCCAGCGCGAACGGGCCAGGGATTTCGTCAGCCGCTTCGGCGAAGCTTTCGGCATCGCCGAGCCGCGCGCGCCGATGGTCGACAGGCCGCTGCACAAGGAGCGGCTGGCCTCGGGCGGCAGGCCGCCAGTGGTTGCGGTTGAAGACCTTGCCGGCCTGCCGGACGGCGCCATGGTCGCGGATGGCGCCACGGTTTATGCTTTGCGTCGGGGCAAAACGCTGCGCTGGTCGTTTGCCGGGTATGGGCATCCCGGCGATTTCGGCCTGCTCAACGGCAAGACACTCTCGCTGCTGACGCCGGCCACAACGCTCGCCGTGCTGGGGTATGGCTTTCGGCCGGTGTGGCATCCGACCGCCGAGGCTTGACGCCGGCAGCCGGCTCGCTCATTCCTCGGCGATGCGCGCCAATTACAAGATGCAACGTCTGTTCGTGCCCGACGATCTCGCGCCGGGCATCGAGTTCGACGCCGGCCAACAGCAGAGCCACTATCTCCTGCATGTGCTGCGGCTTGGCGAAGGCGCCGAAATCCTGGTGTTCAATGGCCGCGACGGCGAGTGGTCGGCGGCCATCGCGGCGAAGACGAAAAGGTCGGTTCGACTGAAGGTGTCGGCGCTGCAGCGACCGCAGCCGCCGCTGCCCGATCTCGTCTACTGCTTTGCGCCACTGAAGCAGGGCCGGCTCGACTATCTCGTGCAGAAGGCGGTCGAGATGGGCGCCGGCGTCCTGCAGCCGGTCATCACCCAGCACACGCAAGTGGCCAAGCCGTCGATCGATCGCCTGCGCGCCAATGTCGTCGAAGCCGCCGAACAATGCGGCATCTTGGCGGTACCTCAGGTGCACGAAGCCGAAAAATTCGACCGTTTGCTGACCGGCTGGGACACAGAGCGACGGCTGATCTTCTGCGATGAGGATGCTTCGACCAACAATCCGCTGGCCGCGCTGCAGGCGGTCAAGGAAAAGAAGCTTGGGCTGCTGGTCGGGCCGGAGGGTGGCTTTTCCGACGACGAGCGCAAGATGCTGCGCGCCCTGCCCTTCGTCACCGCCATTCCGCTCGGCCCACGCATCCTGCGCGCCGACACGGCGGCGGTGGCCGCGCTCGCGGTGATGCAGGCGACAGTCGGAGACTGGTGAAACGTCATCTCTTGCAAGGGACGGTGAGCGCGGTAAGGTTCAATTCCTGTTGACCTGTGGCTCAGGATTTTTCGCTTGATCGGCTACTGACATTTCGTCCATTTAGCGCCGGCGGTTCTCCAACCGCCTCTGAGGGCTTGATCATGGCGCGCGACACAACCGATTTCCGGCCCATCGAAGGCATCGACGAACTCGTCGAGCATCTGGCCGAAGGCAACAAGCCGCGCGACAAGTGGCGCATCGGCACCGAGCACGAGAAATTCCCCTTCTATGTCGACGGCAATGCACCGGTCCCCTATGGCGGCGAGCGCGGCATCCGCGCCATTCTCGAAGGCATGCAGTCAAAGCTCGGCTGGGACCCGATCGTCGATGACGGCCGCATCATTGGCTTGGTCGAACCGACCGGTCAGGGAGCGATTTCGCTGGAACCCGGCGGCCAGTTCGAACTTTCCGGCGCACCGCTGGAGACGATCCACCAGACCTGCCGGGAGGGCAACGCCCATCTGGCGCAGGTGCGCGAGATCGCCGAGCCGATGGGCATCCGCTTCCTCGGCCTCGGCGGCAGCCCGAAATGGTCGCTGGCCGAGACGCCGAAAATGCCGAAATCGCGCTACGAGATCATGACGCGCTACATGCCCAAGGTCGGTACCAAGGGCCTCGACATGATGTACCGCACCTGCACGATCCAGGTGAATCTCGACTTCGAGAGCGAGGCCGACATGCGCCGCAAGATGCAGGTGTCGCTGAAGCTGCAGCCGCTGTCGACGGCATTGTTCGCCAATTCGCCTTTCACCGAAAGCCACCCGAACGGTCTGCAGAGCTGGCGCGGCGACATCTGGCGCGACACCGACAACCAGCGCTCGGGCCTGCTCGAATTCTGCTTCTCGCCCGATTTCGGCTTTGCCGACTATGTCGAATGGGCGCTCGACGTGCCGATGTATTTCGTCATCCGGGACGACCGCTATCACGACATGACCCACATCACCTTCCGCCAGTTCATGGCCGGGGCCGCGCGCAATGAAGTGCCGGACGGGCTGCCGACAATGGGCGACTGGGCGAACCATCTGTCAACGCTGTTCCCGGACGTGCGGCTGAAGCGCTTCCTCGAGATGCGCGGCGCCGATGGCGGGCCATGGCGGCGCATCTGCGCGCTGCCGGCCTTCTGGGTCGGATTGCTTTATGATGAGGCCGCACTCGATGCCGCCGAGGCGCTGACCTCGAGCTGGACGTATGAAGAAACGCTGGCGATGCGCAACGCGGTGCCGGAACAAGGCATTTCCGCACCGTTCCGCAACACCACGCTGCGCGAGATCGCGCGTGACGTGATGGTCATTTCCCGCATGGGGCTGAAGAACCGTGGCAAGAAGAACCGCGACGGCTACGACGAGACCTCCTTCCTCAACACGTTGGACGAAGTCGTGGCGCGCGGCACCACCAGCGCCGAGGAGATGCTGTCGGCCTATCACACACGCTGGGGCGGCTCGATCGAGCCGGTTTTCATGGAATACGCCTATTAACCCTCGGATTTGGCAAAGCTGACCGGCCGGCAAAAGTCGCTTCAATCGGAAGTGGAAACAAACTAGGCTTCTTCGGCGAGGATTTCCGGAGGAGAGACCAATGCCTTCCTTGTTCGACATGCTGACGCAGGCCCAGAACGGCAACGGCATGCAGGCCCTTGCCCAGCAATACGGGCTTTCGATGCAGCAGACGCAAGCCGCGGTCGCCGCATTGCTGCCCGCCTTTTCGCAGGGGCTGCAGCGCAACACCGCCGACCCTTATGGGCTCGGCGCCTTCATGACGGCGATGGCCAGCGGCCAGCACGCCAAGTATTTCGAGGACGCAAGCCGGGCCTTCTCGCCGCAGGGCGTCGATGAGGGCAACGGCATTCTCGGGCACCTGTTCGGCTCGAAGGATCTGTCGCGCGCCGTGGCCAGCCAGGCGGCGCAAGCCAGCGGCGTCAATCAGCAGATCCTGCAGCAGATGCTGCCGGCGATCGCCTCGATGGTCATGGGCGGGCTGTTCAAACAGACGACAAACCAGATGCAGGCCGCCGGCGGTTTTGGCGGCGGCGGCAACAATCCGCTCGGCGAGATCATCGAGCAGATGATGCGGCAAGGCGGCGGCATGCAGGCCCCGGCGCCGCAGCCGCGCCAGGCGCCGCAGCCCCAGAACCCGATGGACAACCCGCTCGGCAAGGTGTTGCAGGACATGTTCGGCGGCGGTGCGCCTCAGCCACAGCCGCAAAGCCAGCCGCAGCCGCAGCCCAATCCCTACGGCGAAAATGCACTCGGCAAGGTGCTGCAGGACATGTTCGGCGGTGGCGCGCCTCAGCCGCAGCCGCAAGGGCGGACGCAGCCGCAGCCTCAGCAGACACAGAGCCCCTACGGAGACAATCCGCTAGGGAAAATCTTCGAGGAGATGCTGCGGCAAGGTGGCGGTGGCTTAGGCGGCATCCCCGGCGGACAGCCGGCGCCGCAACAGCCTCAAGCGCCCCCACAGCAGCGTCAGGCACCGCAGCCACAGGCCAATCCGAGCGGCAGGCCAACGAATCCGTTCGACGACCTGTTCGGCAAGATGTTCGAGACCGGCGCCCAGCAGCGTGACGACTACCAGAAGGGCGTGGAGACGATCTTCGACCAGTTCAAGCGGGATATGGATCGGCGGTAGGCGGTCTTCGCTGAGGTAGAAAGAGAAAAGCCCGGTCCTGGGAGGACCGGGCAGAATGCAGGCGGGCCGGGGGGATCCGGCAGGGAGTGGGAGCCTGCATACTCGTCAGTCGCATCGAACCCCGAAAAGGTTCACGACCTAAACAACAAGCAACAGATCAGGCCACCTTGCGGGCGATGTCCTCGATCGTTTCGACGCGATCGCTGGCGATTTCGCGCAGCATCGCCGTCGGGTCGCGGCCAAACGGCACGTCGATGGCGACGTGCAGATCGGCGCGCGTCAGGCCGATATCGGCGAGTTCGGCGTCCGACATCTCGCCAAGACGGTAGAAGGCGCGGCGGTTTTTCCAGGCGCGGTAGACGTTGGAGACAGTGTTGGCCACGCGAGTCGCAACGGCCGGACGCGAGGTGATGCGCGAGGTCTCGGTGGCGAAATCGAACGTGGTCATTGTCGGTCTCCTTCAGACTCGAACGGGCAAAGCCTTGCATCGGCGCTGGCGACAGCGGCCGTTCCGGCTTCGATTCACATGCCTTCATGTGGACAATAGCAATTTGCCATCGAGTGATTGATTAATCCAACGAATGTTTCTAATCTTTACCATCAACACTAGTGATGGATCATGTCGATGAAATCGCCGCTCGATCTCGATCAATTGCAGACCTTCATCTCGATTGCCGATACCGGCAGCTTCACCAGGGCGGCCGAAGAGGTGCACCGGACCCAGTCGGCGGTTTCGATGCAGATGCGCCGGCTGGAGGAGCGACTCGGCAAGCCGCTGTTCGAAAAGGACGGGCGCACCAACAGATTGACCGAGGAAGGCGACAAGCTGCTCTCCTATGCGCGGCGGCTGCTCTATCTCAACCGTGAGACGCTGGCTGCCTTCGATGACCGGCGGCTCGAAGGCACGATCCGCATCGGCACGCCCGACGACTATGCCGATCGTTTCCTGCCCGAGATCATGGCGCGGTTCACGCGCTCCAATCCGCGCGTCGAACTGACCGTCATCTGCGAGCCGACGCCGGGGCTGGTCGAGCATATCAAGCGCGGCAATCTCGACCTCGCGCTGGTGACTCACAACGACGTACGCGGCCAGTCGGAGGTGGTGCGGCGCGAACCGCTGCTGTGGGTCACCTCGGCCAACCATGCGACGCATGAGCAGGAAACGCTGCCGATGGCCTTTGGCCGGCCGAACTGCATCTGGCGGCGCGCCGCCGTCGATGTGCTCGACCAGCAGAACCGCGACTATCGCATCCTGTTCACCAGTTTCTCAGCCACCGTCATCACCGCCGCGGTGCTTTCCGGGCTGGCGATCTCGGTGCTGCCGGAATGCGCGCTTCGGCCCGGCATGCGGGTGCTGAGCGAAGCCGACGGCTTCGGCGCCCTGCCCGACTGCCGCATCGGTATCATGCGCGGCCAGACGTCGCGGCCGGAGATCGTCGATGCGCTCGCCCGCCATATTTCGGAAAGCCTGGACAATATCTCCGTCCCTGTCGGCGAAGACCCCGGGACATTCGATTTCGCAGCACTCGCCTTCACCAAGCTGCGGCGGACCAAGCCGAACCAGATTCTGCCCGGCTGGTAGGCAGGGTCAGGTATGCGGGTTATGAACGGCTGGCCCGACGCAACCGCCTTGACGCCGGCGCCCAACCGTTCCCCAATCGGCCGATGAGCGAAGCAGCATCCGAATCACGCACCAACGCCGCCGAATATACGGTGAGCGAGATTTCCGGCGCGCTGAAGCGCACGGTCGAGGACGTTTTCGGCAATGTGCGGGTGCGTGGCGAAATATCAGGCTATCGCGGGCCGCATTCCTCAGGTCATGCCTATTTCGCGCTGAAGGACGACCGCGCCCGGCTCGACGCCGTGGTGTGGAAAGGCACGATGAGCCGGCTGAAATTCCGTCCCGAAGAGGGCATGGAGGTGATCGCCACCGGTAAGCTCACCACCTATCCCGGCAAGTCCAACTACCAGATCGTCATCGACAATCTGGAGCCTGCCGGCGCCGGCGCGCTGATGGCGCTGCTGGAGGAGCGCAAGCGGCGGCTACAGGCCGAGGGTCTGTTCGACACCGGCCGCAAGCGGTTGCTGCCATTCATGCCGCGCGTGATCGGCGTCGTCACCTCGCCGACAGGGTCCGTCATCCGCGACATCATCCACCGCATCAAGGACCGCTTTCCGCTGCACATCCTGGTCTGGCCGGTGCGTGTGCAAGGCGAGACGTCGGGCGCGGAAGTGACTGCTGCGGTCAACGGCTTCAATGCGCTGGCCTGGGATGGCGCCATCCAGCGCCCCGATCTGCTGATCGTGGCGCGTGGCGGCGGCAGCCTCGAAGACCTCTGGGGCTTCAACGACGAGGCGCTCGCCCGCGCGGTTGCTGCTTCCGGCATTCCGGTGATCTCGGCTGTCGGCCACGAGACCGACTGGACGCTGATCGATCTCGTTGCCGATGTGCGGGCGCCGACACCAACGGGTGCAGCCGAAATCGCCGTGCCGGTGAAGGCCGATCTCGAAGCAACGCTTGCCAGCCTCGGTGCACGGCTGAAAGCGGCGGTCCTGCGCAATTTCGAGCGCAAAGGGCAGGCTGCCCGTGCCGCCGCCCGGGCTCTGCCCTCGCCCGATCAATTGCTGGCGCTGCCGCGCCGACGCCTCGATGAGGCGACATCCAGGCTCGGCCGGGGCCTGTTGGTCTCCACCGAACGCAAGCGTGCAAGGTTTTTTGCCGTAAAGCTGACACCGGCAATGCTGTCGCAGCGCATTGCCGAGGCGCGGCGCACCAACGAACGCAATCTTTTGCGAGCACAAGGGGCATTGCGCACGTTGGCAAGAGCCCGGCGTGCGGAGCTTAACCGAGCGGCGGATCAATTGCCAAAATGTGCCAGGGCATCGCTGCAGCGGCACAAGCAGCAACTGGCCATGCTGCAAGGCCGCATCACGATCGAGCCGACGGCACGGCGGCAACGCGTGCAGAGGGATTTGCTGACAGCTTTGACAAGACGCGGCACGCAAGCAGTGGTGCTCAGGCTGGAGCGTTTGCGCGGCCGTGTCGTCCAGGCCGACAGGCTGATGGCAACACTGTCGCACAAGGCCGTCCTGGCGCGCGGCTTTGCGCTGGTGAGGGATGCGGATGGCGCGGTGATCAAGCAGGCTGCCGATGTGGCGTCGGGAATGGCGCTTTCGCTCGAGTTCGCCGACGGCGTCGCCGATGCGGTGGCGATCACCGGCACGGCAAAACCGAAAGCCGTAGCCAAGCCGGCGGCCAAGGCCAAAGAGCCCGGCAATCAGGGATCCCTGTTCTGACACCATGACCAACAATCCGCATCATCTGACAACGCCCTCAGGCAAACCGCGCGCGCGAAATTTCGGCATCGGCTTCGACGGGCGGCCCGGACCGTTTAACGCGATCACCGATGTGCCCGGCGTCGCGGTCGGTTATGCGACGCTGATTTCGGGCGATGGCGCGCTTGTCGTCGGCGAGGGACCGGTGCGCACCGGCGTGACCGCGATCCTGCCCAGACCGCTGGCGGATCTCGCCACCCCGGTCTTCGCCGGCATCTTCAGCCAGAACGGAAACGGCGAACTGACCGGCTCGCACATCGTCGAGGAAACCGGCGCTTTCAACTTCCCGATCACCATCACCAACACGCATTCCTGCGGTGTTTCGCGCGACGGCACGCTGCGCTGGATGCAAAGCGTGCTGCCGGCGGCACTCGACAGCGGCTGGGGGCTGCCGGTGGCGGCGGAGACCTATGACGGCTTCCTCAACGACATCAACGGTCACCATTTGACGTCAGCGCATGTTGCGCAGGCCCTCGACGGCGCCGCCGGCGGACCGATCGAGGAAGGCAGCGTCGGCGGCGGTACCGGCATGATCACTTTCGGCTTCAAGGCCGGCTCCGGCACCGCATCGCGCATCGTCGAATGGCACGGCCGTGCCTACACCGTCGGCGCCTTCGTGCAGTCTAATTTTGGAAAACGGCGCAATATCACCATTCGCGGCCTACGCGTCGGGCCGGAACTCGTCGAGCCGGCGGTCCGCGAAGGCACACCGCGTGCTGAAAAGGGCTCGATCATTGCCGTCGTCGCCACCGACGCACCGTTCCTGCCGCATCAGATGAAGCGGCTGGCCCGCCGGGTGCCGCTCGGCGTCGCCATGACCGGCGGCTTCGGCTATCACAGCTCAGGCGACATTTTTATCGCCTTCTCAACCGCCAATGCGAGCGCGGCGCTGGCGCCCTCCGGCCGCACCGCCAGCGCCGATTTTATTCCGGACACCGATATCGATCCGTTTTTCGATGCGGTGATCCAGACCGTCGAGGAAGCAATCCTCAACGCGCTGGTTGCCAATGACGATATGACCGGACGCGACGGAAATTTCGTGCCGGCGCTGCCGAAGGCGTGGCTGAAGGAAAAGTTTGGCTGAAGACAAAAACGCGGGCCAGAAGCCCGCGCTGAAACAACGTCGCCGCTAGAGCAATTCCAGGAAAATTGTGAAACGGTTTTCCGTCCGGGATTGCGTAAAAACAAAGAGTTAGAGAAGTTCACTGTTTCCGTGAAACGGTGAACTTCTCTAGGTGATCATTCCGCGGCTTTTCTCGGAGCCTGCTGGCTTTCCTCGGCCTCGGCCGCTTCCTCAAGCCGGGATGCGATAAGTTCCTGGATATCGCCGACTTCTTCCTGGATGTCCTCCAGCGGGATGCCGACCTCGGCCGCCTCGGCGGCGCACTCCTTGGCCAGGGTTTCGGCCTGCTTGTCGATCCTTGCCTGGGAGGACTGGCAATGGACCTTTTCGCCGATCCATCCCCGCAAGAATTCGATGGCGTGTTCACTCATACTGCTGTTCCCTGGCGGCAAAGCCGGTTGGTAATCATAAACGTCGACATCCCGCAAAGGATGCATGTCCCCATTCCAGCCGAGTCGCGGTCGGCCGGCAAGCCAATGCCGTCCAAGGTCCACAGAGCCATAGGAAATCGAGGGGTCAAGAGCATTTTCTGATTCTGGAGGAGTCGGTACCGTTGGCTAGGTCACGCCCAGCGCTGCGCCACTGTTTCTATTTGCTTTTTTCCGGTTTCCGAGCCGATTTCCGTCACAATAGATGGCGCAACACACTACACATTCACAGTTGCTTCGAGGTGCGGCCCTCGGGCGCGCGGGTCGAAGCCGCCGCTATATAGTGACATCGTCCTGCAATGTCGACTCCGCTCGCTATCCTGCTTCTTTCCGCCGCGCCGAAGGGCCGCGACGGACGCAGAGCAAGTGACGAAGGACCCGAGCCGGGTGGAGCAAGCCTCGGCGGAACCGCTCAGACGTGCACAGCCACCACCGCCGCGCAGTCGCCGGCCTTGACCAGCCCGGGGAAATGCCGCGCCGCCAGCATGCCCGACATTTTTGCCTGGATCTCCTGCGGGGCGATGCCGGTGCGGCCGGTGGAATGGATGCGCGCCAGCAACGCGCCCTTTTCGACGGGTTCACCGAGATCGACCATGGTTTCGATCATGCCGTCATCTTCGGCGAAGGAGAAACAATCGCCCGATGGCATATCCAACCACTGGGTTGAGGTCTTCTCCACCGCACCGGCGACAATGCCGGCGTGGCGCAGCACGTTGAGAATGCCGTGCCGCGCGATCCGCACGGTTTGCGCGCGCGACGTGCCGCCGCCGCCAAGCTCGGTGCTGACGAAGACCTTGCCCATCTCCTCGGCTGCCGTGTCATACATGCCGACGACGTCGATTTCGATCATGCGCATCGAGAACGGGGCGGCGAAGGCCGCGACCGCGTCGAAAGCTTTCTGCTCCAGCGCCTTGTCGGGCAAAGTATGCGCGGCGCAGAACGGCACGAAGTCCAGCGTCTTGCCGCCCGAATGGAAGTCGAACACGATGTCGGCGCGGGGGAGCAGCTCACGCTGGAAATAGTCGGCGATCTTTTCGGTCACGGTTCCGTCCGGCCGGCCGGGAAAGCTGCGGTTCATATTGCCCTTGTCGATCGGCGACGTCCGCGTGCCGGCGCGGAAGGCCGGATAGTTCATCGCCGGCACGATGATGACCGTGCCGCTGACATGTTTCGGATCAAGCGTCCTGGCGAGATCGTAAAGGGCCAGCGGTCCCTCATACTCATCGCCATGGTTGCCCCCGGTCAGCAGCGCTGCCGGCCCGTTGCCGTTGCGGATGACGCAGATCGGGATCATCACCGAGCCCCACGCGGAATCGTCGCGGCTGTAGGGCAAGCGCAGGAAACCGTGCTGGATGCCGTCGCGGTCGAAATCGACGGTCGGCGCGATCGGCGACGGGCGGGTGCTGGACATCGGGCTCAATCCTTCACCACCAGCTTACGCGGCACATTGGCCAGGCACTCTACACCGGTTTCGGTGATCAGGATGGACTCGGTGATCTCCAGTCCCATCGTTTCCAGCCACAGGCCGGTCATGAAATGGAAGGTCATGCCGGGCTTCAGTTCGGTGAGGTCGCCGGGACGCAGGCTCATCGTGCGCTCGCCCCAGTCCGGCGGATAGGACAGCCCGATCGAATAGCCGGTGCGGTTGTCCTTGATAATGCCGTATCGCTTGAGGACACCGAAGAAGGCGTTGGCAATGTCCTCGCAGGCGTTGCCGGGTTTCGCCGCGGCCAGCCCCGCTTCCATGCCTTCCAGCGTCGCCTTCTCGGCATCGAGGAATTCCTGCGTCGGCTTGCCGAGGAAGACGGTGCGCGACAGCGGGCAGTGATAGCGGTTGTAGCAGCCGGCAATCTCGAAGAAGGTGCCCTCGCCCCGCTTCATCGGTCTGTCATCCCAGGTCAGATGCGGCGCCGAGGCATCGGCACCCGACGGCAGCAGCGGCACGATCGCCGGATAATCACCGCCGATACCGTCAACGCCGCGCGTGCCGGCATCATAGATTTCGGCAACGAGATCGCATTTGCGCATGCCGACCTCGATCTTGTCGAAGATGCGCTGGTGCATCGCTTCGACGATGCGGGCCGCCTTGCGCATATAGTCAATCTCGGTCGGGCTCTTCACCGCACGCTGCCAGTTGACCAGCGCGGTGGCATCGACAAAGCGGGCATTGGGCAAATGCTTCTGCAGCGACGCGAAGGCGGCCGCCGAGAACCAGTAATTGTCCATTTCGACGCCGACTGTCAGCTTGCCCCAGCCGCGATCCGCAAGCACGCTGGCCAAAAAATCCATCGGGTGGCGCTCGGTCGACTGCACATAGTGGTCGGCATAGCCGACGATGTTGTCATGCGCGAGATAGGCGGTGCGCTTGGCGCCGTTGGCGTCCTGGCCGCGCCCGTACCAGACCGGTTCGCCCGAAGGCGGCACGATAACCGCCTGATGCACATAGAACGACCAGCCGTCGTAGCCGGTCAGCCAGGCCATGTTGGAAGGATCGCTGATAACAAGAAGATCGACGCCCTTCACCTCCATGGCTTTGCGTGTCTTCGCGAGGCGATCCGCGTATTCGCCGCGCGAGAATCTCAGGTTCGGTTGCATTGTTCTTGGTCCTCGTTTGTTGGGCCTTGCGGCCGGTATCAGCTTTCGAAAATGGTTCCCGCCTTCACCACCCGCGCGCGGTCTCGAGCGAGCGTGGCGATCGCCGTGTCCTGGACGCCAGTGCCGGTGAGGTCGGCGATGGTGATGTCGCTGGCCGAGCGCCGGCCATGTTTTTCGCCGGCGATGATCTGGCCGAGTTCGGTCACCTCCGCATCTCCAGCCATCACACCCGCCGCGATGGCATGGTGCAGCTCACCCAGCCGCCGCGTCTGGCGGGCACTGTCGGCGACATAGAGATCGGCCATGCGCAGGATTGCCGGCGCGATCTCATTCTTATGCTCGGCGTCGGAGCCCATCGCAGTGATGTGCTGCCCTGCGGAAACGAACCCTGCCTTGATCAGCGGCTCGGTCGAAGGCGTGGTGGTGACGATGATGTCGGCGCCGACAACCGCGTTTGCCGCGTCGGGCTCGGCACGCACGACGATGCCGAGCTTTTCGCGCAGGGCTCCGGCGGTCGCCTCGGCCTTTGCCGCATCGCGCGCCCAGATGCGCGCCTCGGCAATCGGCCGCACCAGCATGAGGGCTTCCAATTGCAATCCAGCCTGGACGCCGGCGCCGAAGATCGCGGCAACGGACGAGTCCTGCCGCGACAGATGTTTGGCGGCGACGGCGCCGGCGGCAGCCGTGCGGACGTCGGTGAGATAGCCATTGTCGAGCAACAGCGCTTCAACCAGGCCGGTCTTGGCTGACAGCAGCACCATCATGCCGTTGACGCTGGGCAGGCCGAGCTTCGGATTGTCGAAGAAGCCGGGGCTGATCTTGATGGCAAAACCGTCAATGCCCGGCACATAGGCGGTCTTCACGTCGACCTCGCCGCGATGCTCGGGAATATCGAGCCGCAGGATCGGCGGCATCGCCACCGGCAGGGTAGCGAGCGCGCGGAAAGCGTTTTCAATGCAGGCGACGGCATCGAGATCGAGTGTCACGATCGCCCGCAACTCTTTCTCGGTAAGGATGGTCATCCGGCTCATGCGGCGCGCTCCTTAAGCGACGGCGCCTCGCCGCAGACAATTGTGCGGTGCGCGTCCATATCGATGTTGCGGCCGGAAAGAAGCACGACCACCGGCCCGTCCGCCCTGACCTTGCCGGCGAGCAGCGCGGCGATACCGACCGCGCCGGCGCCCTCGACGATTTCGCGCTCCTGCGCATAGGCGTGGCGGATACCGGCGGCGATCTCGTCTTCACTGAGCAGGATGACATCGTCGAGCAGGTCGCGGCACATGGCGAAGGTCAGCCGGTTGTCGAGGCCGATGCCGCCGCCGAGCGAATCCGCAAGCGTCGGCAATTCTTCCACCAGCACCGGCTGGCCCGCATCGAGGCTGGCCTTCATCGCCGCGCCACGCGCCATCGAGACACCGATGACTTTTGTCCGGGGTCTGACGCCTTTGATGGCTGCAGCAACCCCTGAGGCGAGCCCGCCGCCGGAGAGCTGGACCAGAACGAGGGCGGCATCCGGGACCTGCTCGATCATCTCAAGCCCGAGCGTGCCTTGCCCGGCGATAATGTCGGGATGGTCGAAGGGCGGCAGCATAACCAGCCCCTCTTGCGCCACCAGCCGATCGACCTCCTGCTGGGCATCGTCCTGGCTGTCGCCGACGATGCGGACTTCCGCGCCAAGCCGGCGGATCTCGTCGAGCTTGTTGCCGGGCACCAGGCGCGACATGCAGATTACGGCGCGCATGCCCTCAAGCTTCGCCGCATGCGCCAGCGCGCGGCCGTGATTGCCGGTCGAGGCCGCGACCACGCCCCGCGCCTTCTGTTCGGCGTTCAACGAGGCGACGGCGTTCGAGGCGCCACGCAGCTTGAAGCTGCCGGTGGTCTGGCGATGCTCGAGCTTGAGGTGAACGGGGACGCCGAACTGTTCCGAGAGGCTGTGGGACAAGACGGTTGGCGTGCGCTCGACTTTACCAGCGATACGCTCACGGGCGGTACGGATGTCGGTGAGAATGACGGCGGGCATCACGAAACGCCCCCCTCTGGCCTGCCGGCCATCTCCCCCTCAAGGGGGGAGATTAGCGGCTGCAACACCTTCGCCAATTGTCGATGTTGCAGGAAGAGCGGTGACGCATGAACTGCCAATCTCCCCCCTTGAGGGGGAGATGGCCGGCAGGCCAGAGGGGGGTGCTCGCTCACACTGGACATAATCTTACTGAACCAACGGCAACGTCATCAGCCGCCCGAACTCAGGATGCGGCGCCTCATCCCCGCACAATCTCAGACAATTCCAGGCGGTCGCCTGGTTGCTGGTCACCACGGGACGTCCAATAGAATTTTCCATGCCGGTGACCGCGAGGGCGCTACGCAGCGCCGTGCAGGACACGAACAGCGCATCGGCGCTGGCGTCGGTCGCTTCACGCGCCAGGTCGACAAGCGTTGCCGGTGCGATGCGTGCCATCTCGCGGTCGTCCTCGAAGCCGAGGCAGGTGAAGCTGACGATCTCGAAGCCGCGCGCGGCGAAATAGGCGGCCATCGGCCTGGATGTCTCGACCGTGTAGGGAGTGAGAATGCTGATCTTGTTTGCGCCCAGAGCACGCAGCCCGCGCACGCCCGCCATCGGCGGTGTGACCACCGGCACGCCGGGCTTTGCGACCTGGATCGCCGCCTCGATCTCGGCATCGCCGATCACCACCGAGGCCGAAGTGCAGGAATAGCAGATGGCATCGAGCTTCTCGTCCGGCAGGATCAGGGCCGCGCCCGCCGTCAGCGCCGGCTGCATCTTGCGCAGGTTTTCAGGCGTCGTCGGGTTGGCATAGGGAATGCGCGCGACATAGACGCCGACCCGCTCGCCCGCCACCATGCGGCGGAAATCCGGTTCGCTGGTATGGTCGGTGGCCAGGATAATCAGGCCGACGCGCCGCTCCAGCGGGCGCGCATCCAGCGCCGGCCGCTTCGGATAGACCTTGATCTCGGGCAAGGGTTTCATCGGCTACCTCTCGATCTTGCCGTAGCGGCGTTCCAGCCAGCGCAGCAGCATGACCGAAGACAGACTGATGACCAGGAAGAAGGCACCGACCAGCGTGATCGGTTCGATATAGCGATAGTAGGTGTTGGCGACGCTTTTGGCCTGGTTCATCAGCTCCAGCACGGTGATCGCCGACAGCAGCGGCGTTTCCTTGAACATGGCGATGAAATAATTGGCGAGCGCCGGTATCATCGGCGGGATAGCCTGCGGAATGATGATGTTGGTCCAGGTCTGCGTGGCGCTCAGATTGCACGCCTTGGCCGCTTCCCACTGGCCGCGCGGCACATTGTCGATGCCGGCGCGATAAACTTCCGCCGTGTAGGTGCCGTAGTGCAGCCCGAGGCCGATGACACCGGCTACCAGCGGCGGCAGCAGGATGCCGATGTCGGGCAGCACGTAGAAAATGAAATAGAGCTGCACCAGCAGCGGCGTGCCACGGATTAATTCAGCCGCCCAGCCGACCGTGCGCGACAGCGCCTTGTTGGGCGAGCGGCGCGCAAGCGCAATGCCAAGCCCGACGATCGCCGCCAGCACCGAGCCGAGCAGCGTCGCCAGGATGGTGATCTTCACCCCCTGGATCAGCGTCGGCATGATTTCCCAGACGAAGTTCCAATCCCACTCCATCAGCAAGCCCAATTTATCAGAAGGGAATTGGCCATCAGGCACGCACCCCATCGAGGCCGCGCGCCATGCGTCGTTCCAGCGAGCGCACGCCCCACGAGATGAGCAGGGCGAGGATGAAGTAGATGATCAGGATGGTGGTGAACGGCACCAGGGTGTTGCCGGTCTGGGCGCGCACCACCTGCGCCTGGAAGGTCAGGTCGGTGAGCGAGATCAGCGACACCACGGCGGTCGCCTTGAGCAATTCGATGGCATTGTTGCCAAAAGTCGGCAGCATCACCAGCAGCGCCTGCGGCAGGATGATGTGGCGCATGCCTTGCCAGCGGCCGAGATTGAGCGCTGTGCAGGCCTCATACTGTTCGCGGCCGATCGACTGGATGGCGCCACGCACCACTTCGGCGGCATAGGCGCCGACATTGAGGCCGAGCGCCAGCACGCCGGCCTGCAACGGGGTCAGCGAAATGCCGATGAAGGGCAGCACGAAATAGGCCCAGAACAACTGCACGAAGATCGAGGTGCCGCGGAAGAATTCGATGTAGGCGGTAGCCAGCGCGCGCAGCACGAAGAAACGCGACAGCCGCCCCATTCCGGCAAGAAAGGCCATGAACAGCGCAAGCACCGACCCCATCAGCGTCAGCTCGATGGTGACAAGCGCTCCCTGCAATATCAGGCCGAAATAGCCGGACCACTGGGTCATCTAATGTACTGTTCCACCTGGACGTTTGGTCGAAGCCCCCTCACCCGGCCTCCGCTACGCTCGGCCGACCTCTCCCCGGCGGGGAGAGGAGACCACCAGCGTCGGCGCCAGCCTCTTCTCCCCAGCCGGGAGAAGGTGGCCCGAAGGGCCGGATGAAGGGGTCTTCCTTACTTCACTTCGCCGCGCAGAGCTTGTCGCGGCTGGTCGACATCGCGGCCGCCGCCGAGAAGCCGTAGGGCTCGATGATCTTGGCGAACTCGCCTGATTTCTTCATCTTGGCCAGTTCTACGTCGAAGGCGTCGCGCAGTGCCTCGTCGCCCTTCTTGAAGGCGGCGCCGTCGCAATAGACCGGTGCGCCCTGCACCGGAGCGATGACTTCGAGGTTCGGATCGTTGGCCTTCTTGACCAGATCATTGATCGACAGGACGGGCAGCGAATAAGCGTCGATGCGGCCATCCTGAAGCATCTTCACGCCGCTCTGGCCATCCGGCACGACGATGACGCGATCGCGTGGCACGCCGGCATTGAGGGCGAGCTTCTCCTCAGTGCCGCCGCCCGGCGCACCGATGGTCGCAGTCGTATCCTTGGCGACATCCTCATAGCTCTTGAAGCCCTTCGGATTGCCCTTCTTCACCAACATCGCCTCGGCATCGCAAAGCACCGGCTCGGAATAGACGACGGCGGCGCAGCGTTCCGGCTTCATGAACAGGCCGGCGGTGACGACATCGAAGCGACCGGCCTGCAGGCCAGGGATCATGGCGCCATATTCGGAGATCGAAGCGGCGACGTCGGCGACGCCGAGCCGCTTGAATATCTCGCGGGCCACATCAGGCGCGGCACCCGAAACCTTGCCGTCGGCGGCGACCGCCGTATAGGGCGGCTCGTTGGCGATGGCGAGGCGGGCGAAACCTTGCGCCTTGAGCTGTTCGAGCTTGCTGTCATCGGCCGAACCCACGTTCGAGGCGGCCAGCACCGCCGCCAACGCAAGGCTGGCGACGCCAGCCAGAATGCCAAGTTTTTTCATTGTTCCCAACTCCTTGTTTCTTGTCTTGCTTTGTTACGAGGCGGCTCTCGCCACCTCGGGACGACTTCGTCGCCTTGGGCATTGCGGTCAGACGCGATGTCCGGCCGCGATGATCTTCTTCAGGAAGCCTTGCGTGCGCTCCTGCTTGGGATTGCGGAAAATCTCGTCGGGCTTGCCCTCCTCGACGATCCTGCCACGATCGAAGAACAGCACCCGGTCGGCGAAATCATGGGCAAAGCCCATCTCGTGGGTGACCAGTAGCATGGTCATGTCGGTCTCGGCGGCAAGCTTGCGCATGACGTTCATCACCTCCTCGACCAGCTCCGGATCGAGCGCCGACGTCACCTCGTCGAACAGCATGATCTTTGGCGACAGCGCCAGCGCCCGGGCGATCGCCACGCGCTGCTTCTGCCCGCCGGAAAGCTGTGCCGGCATGCTTTTCGCCTTGTCGGCCATGCCGACCATCTCGAGCAGTTCCATCGCCCGCTTTTCGGCGGCCGCACGCGGCGTGCCCTTGGTCAGCATCGGCGCCAGCGTGACATTGTCCATGACGCATTTGTGCGGAAACAGGTTGAACAGCTGGAAGACCATGCCGATCTTCTGGCGCATCCTTGTCAGGTGTCGCTCATCGGCGGGCAGCAACTGGCCGTTGCGTTCCATGTGATAGAGCTGCTCACCGTCGATCTGGATATGACCGCCATCGATGCGCTCCAGCGTCATCAGGATGCGCAGGATTGTCGTCTTGCCCGAGCCCGACGGGCCGATCAGTGCCAGCTTTTCGCCAGGCATGACCTGCATCGACAGGCCGTCCAGCACTTTGAAAGTGCCGAAGCTTTTTGAAATGGCGTCGATCTTGATGATGGGCGTGGGCACTGCAGTTCCCCGTCCTGGAGAGGTCTATGCTCTTAACGATGCGGAACGCGCCAAATCATGTCAATTGAGAAAATAATATCATGACAATTATTTCTGATTCCGCACAATTTCCGAGCAACCCCAGCCTAGATAGCGAGCAGCAGGTGTTCCGGATCGCCAAGCAGCAGCTTGGTGACAACGCCGAGGCCGGCGCGCAGTTCCCCCTCGGTGGTCGAACCCAGCGAGATACGCACCGCCGGATGCCACGGCGCAGCCGAAATACGGAAGGACGTGCCGGGTGCAATCGCCACACCCTGCAGGCGGGCCTGGGCGACAAAGCTTTCCTCGGCGCGGTCGGCCGGCAGTTGCAGCCAGACATGCAGCCCGTCTCGCCGGGCGCGATAGCCGACCCCCGCCAGCACTTGCGCTGCAATATCCTGCCGGCGCCGCAAAGCCGCGCGCTGCCAGTGGACAAGCTCCATCGCCGTCCCGTCGGTCACCCATTTTGTGGCGATCTCGGCCACCAGCGGCGTCGCCATCCAGTTCGAAACCAGATGCCGGTTGGCGACGGCGGCGACATAGCGGTCGGGTGCGACGAGATAGCCGATGCGCAGCCCGGGCACGGTGATCTTGGTGAAGGAGGTGACGTAGAGCGTGCGCTCCGGCGCGAACGCGGCAACCGGCGGCGGCCGGTCTTCGACCAGCGGACCGAGCACATCGTTCTCGATGATAGCGATGTCGTGCTTGCGCGCAACCGCCGCGATCTGCTCGCGCCGCGCCGCATCCATCAACGTCGCCGTCGGGTTGATCACCGAGGGCTGCACGAAGACCGCGCGGATGTCGGAAAGCCGGCAGGCTTCGTCCAGCGCTTCCGGGATCAGGCCGTTGTCGTCGATCGGCAGGCCTTCCAGGTTGAAGCCGAGATAGCGTGCCAACGGCACCAGCGTATGGTGGCCGATCGCCTCGGTGGCGACCGTCGAGCCCGGCGGGGCGACACTCATCAGCGCTACCGTCATGCCGGCGGTGGCGCCGTTGGTCAGGCTGATGTTCTGCGCGGAGGTGTCGAGACCGCACAGTTTCAGCCATTCGACCGCCACCGCGCGGTGGCGCGGAAACACCATGTTGGGCCGAAACGACAGTGCCGAACTCGACGGCAGGTTCTCGGCCAGCCAGCCCAGCGCCTGCTTCAGCCGCTCCAGATGCATCGGCTCGCAGACCGGCTTCAGGATCGACAGATCGATGACTTCGCCGAGCCGCTCCGGCAGATAGGGCGGTTCCGGCTCGCGGCGCTGCGTCTGGACGAAGCTGCCGCGGCCGATCTCGCCCGAAATCAGCCCGCGGCGGATCAATTCCTCATAGGCGCGGCTCACCGTCTGCACAGAAAGCTTGAGGTCGTCGGCCAGACGTCGATGGGTCGGCAGCCGCGCGCCATTGGCGAGGCGCCCGTCATGGATGGCGCGCGCGAACTGGTCGGCCAGCGATTGATAGGCCGGGCGCCGGATGAGCGCGGGATCGGGTTGCCACAATGTCATGACTTATTAGAGATCGAAATCAGTGCAATTGACAATCGAAATAATGCGCCGTCATGGTACTCGGACGAAAAGTGAGCTCTGATGACATCCGCGAAACTCGACCCGATCGACCTGAAAATCCTCGACGCCATCCAGCGCGACGGACGCATCACCAAGTTGGCGCTGGCCGAGCAGGTCGGCCTGTCGCCGACGCCGTGCTGGATGCGGCTGCGCAAGCTGGAGAAGGCCGGCATCGTCTCGGGCTATCACGCCAGGATCGCCATGCGCGTCGTCGCACCCGTTGCCACCGTCCTGATGGAGGTGACGCTGGCAAACCACCGCCAGGCCGATTTCGACCGCTTCGAGCGCGTCATCCGCGATGTTCCCGAGATCGTCGCCTGCTGGTCTGTCGGCGGCGGCGTCGACTATGTGGTGAAGGTGATGGCGCGCGACATCGACGCCTATCAGCGGCTGGTCGATGGCTTGCTCGAACGGGAAATCGGCATCGACCGCTACTTCACCTACATCGTCACCAAGACGGTGAAGGACGAGATCGCGCTGCCCATAGCCGACCTGCTGCCGGCGTCGGCTTAAGGCGGAGAGATCATCTGTCGGGGCGGGACAAAAGAGAGAGTCTCTCTCCTTCGAGGCATCCAAACAGCCTCTCTATCTGCATCGGGCGGATAGTCTTCCCGCATCAGTCCGAACCGGGAGGTCTCGACCATGTCCGCGCATTTCGCCCGCTCGCATCGCCATGAAGCGCTCGACCGCCTGACCGACCGCCGGCTGCTGCGTGAACTCGCCTATGTCGATGGCCACTGGACGGCAAGCGAAGCCGCTGAAAGCTTCGAGGTCACCGATCCGGCCACCGGCACGACTGTCGCTTTCGTCGCCGCGCTAGATGCACGGCAGACGACAAAGGCGATCGATGCGGCCGCGCGCGCCTTCCCGGCGTGGCGGGCACTGTTGCCGCAGGAGCGCTCGAAAATCCTGCGCAAATGGTTCGAGCTGATCCTCGGCGCCAAGGATGATCTGGCTCTGCTGATGACGCTGGAACAGGGCAAGCCGCTGCAGGAATCGCTGGGCGAGATCGACTACGCCGCCTCTTTCATCGAATGGTATGCCGAGGAAGCAAAACGCCTGAACGCCGAGAGCGTCACCAGCCATCTGCCGAACGCCGAAATGATCGTGCGGCGCGAGCCCCTCGGTGTCGTCGGCATCGTCACGCCGTGGAACTTTCCGTCGGCGATGCTGACCCGCAAGGCTGCGGCAGCCCTTGCCGCCGGCTGCACCATCGTTGCGCATCCGTCCTCGGAAACACCGCTGTCGGCGCTGGCTCTGGCCGAACTCGGTGAGCGCGCCGGCCTGCCCGCAGGCGCCTTCAACATCGTCACCGGCAAGGCTTCGACCATCGTCGGGCGGATGTGCGAAGATCCGCGCGTCCGAGCCATGAGTTTCACCGGGTCGACCGAGATCGGCAGGCTGATCGCCGCGCAAAGTGCGCCGACCATGAAAAGGCTGGTGATGGAGCTAGGCGGCCACGCGCCGCTGATCGTCTTTGCCGATGCCGATCTGGACAAGGCGGTTGATATCGCCGTCGACGCCAAATTCGCCACGTCGGGCCAAGACTGCCTCGCTGCCAACCGTATCTATGTCCAGCGTCCGATCTACGATCGGTTCTGTGCCGCCTTCGCCAAGCGCATCGAGACGTTGCGGACCGGCAATGGCCTTGCTGATAGCACAGACATCGGCCCGCTGATGCACGAGCGTGCCGTCAAGAAGGTCGAGGAACAGGTCGCCGATGCCATCGCTCACGGCGCGCGCTGCCTCACTGGCGGCAAGCGGCACCTGGCTGGCCCCCTGTTCTACCAGCCGACGCTGCTGGCCGATGTCAGGGACCAAGCGCTGATCATGCGTGAGGAGACGTTTGGTCCGGTGGCCGCCGTGACGCCGTTCGACAGCGAGGCCGAAGTGATCGCCCGCGCCAACGCCACCGAATATGGCCTCGTCGCCTATGTCGTGACCGAGAATGGTGGCCGGCAGCAACGCATGGGCCGCGCCCTCGACTACGGCATGGTCGCCATCAACCGCGTCAAGATCACCGGCGCGCCGATCCCGTTCGGCGGCGTCAAACAATCCGGCATCGGCCGCGAAGGCTCGCGCCACGGACTCGAGGCTTTCACCGATCTCAAATATCTCTGCCTCGATGTAGCTTAAGCTGCACCGGAATCACCCTTTTGTCAGGAGTCAAAAGAATGCTCGACCAGTCCAACGAACTCGCCGCCTGGGATCGCGACCACTTGTTCCATCCCTCGACCCATATGGGCACCCACGCGCGCGGCGAGAGCCCGACGCGCATCATGGCCGGTGGTGAAGGCGTCACTGTGTGGGACAACAATGGCAAGAAGAGCCTCGACGCCTTCGCCGGCCTCTATTGCGTCAATGTCGGCTACGGCCGGCAGAAGATTTCAGACGCCATCGCCGCCCAGGCGAAGAACCTCGCCTACTACCACGCCTATGTCGGCCACGGCACCGAAGCCTCGATCACGCTCGCCAAGATGATCATCGACCGCGCGCCGCAAGGCATGTCGAGGGTCTATTTCGGCCTCTCAGGCTCGGATGCCAACGAAACCAACATCAAACTGATCTGGTACTACAACAACGTGCTCGGCCGGCCGGAGAAGAAGAAGATCATCTCGCGCTGGCGCGGCTATCACGGCTCGGGCGTGATGACGGGATCGCTGACCGGGCTCGACCTGTTCCACAACGCCTTCGACCTGCCGCGCGCACCGATCCTGCACACCGAGGCGCCTTATTATTTCCGCCGCGCCGACCGCTCGATGAGCGAGGAGCAATTTTCGCAGCATTGCGCCGACAAGCTCGAGGAGATGATCCTGGCTGAGGGCCCGGAAACGGTCGCTGCCTTCATCGGCGAGCCGATCCTGGGCACCGGCGGCATCGTGCCGCCGCCGGCCTTCTATTGGGAAAAGATCCAGGCGGTGCTTAAGAAGTACGATGTGCTGCTGGTCGCCGACGAAGTGGTGACGGGCTTCGGCCGGCTGGGCACCATGTTCGGCTCCGACCACTACGGCATCAAGCCGGACCTGATCACCATCGCCAAGGGCCTGACCTCGGCCTATGCGCCGCTGTCGGGCGTCATCGTCGCGGACAAGATGTGGCAGGTGCTGGTTGAAGGCTCCGACAAACTCGGTTCGCTCGGCCATGGCTGGACCTATTCCGCGCATCCGATCTGCGTTGCCGCCGGCGTCGCCAATCTCGAACTGATCGACGAGATGGATCTTGTGACCAATGCCCGCGAGACCGGCGCCTATTTCCGCGCCGAACTGGCCAAGGCGGTCGGCGGCCACAGGAATGTCGGCGACGTCCGCGGCGACGGCATGCTGGCGGCGGTGGAGTTCGTCTCCGACAAGGACGACCGGGTGTTCTTCGACGCTTCGCTCAAGATCGGGCCGCAGGTGGCGACGGCGCTTGCCGCAAGCGGCGTCATCGGCCGCGCCATGCCGCAGGGCGACATTCTGGGCTTTGCGCCGCCGCTCTGCCTGACCCGCGAGGAAGCCGACATCGTCGTGTCGAAGACAGCCGATGCGGTGAAAAACGTGTTTGCCGATCTCTGAGAGTGACTATGAATGCCATGACCAGGACCCTCCCCGCCACCATGGCCGCCGTGCTGCTTACCGGGCACGGCGGACCGGAAAAACTCGTCTACCGCAGCGACGTGAAAGTGCCCTCGCCCGCTCCCGGTGAAGTGCTGGTCAAGGTCAGCGCTTGCGGGATGAACAACACCGATGTCTGGGTGCGCCAGGGCGCCTATGGCACGGAGGAGGACGCTGCCGCCGTGTCGACATGGCGCCGCCAGGGCAACACGCTTGTTTTCCCGCGCATCCAGGGCACGGACACCGTCGGTATCGTCGCCGCTGTCGGCGAAGGAGTGTCGCCGGACCGTATCGGCGAACGGGTGATGGTCGATTTCTCGATCTACAATCGCGACGACGATTCGCTCGCCGACATCGACTATATGGGCCACGGCCGCGACGGTGGTTACGCCGAATATCAGGCCGTGCCGGCCGAGAACGCTCATGTCATCGACACCGACATGAGCGATATCGAACTCGCCACCTTCTGCTGCGCCTACCTGACCGGTGAACAGATGCTGGAGCGCGCCGCGCTCAAGGCCGGCGAGCGCGTGCTGGTCACCGGCGCCTCGGGCGGCGTCGGCTCCGGCATCGTGCAATTGGCACGGGCGCGCGGCGCCATCCCCTATGCCGTCGTCGGCAAGGGCAAGGAGCAGGCGGTGCGCGACATCGGCGCAGAGGCTGTCATCACCCGTGGCGTTGCCGACCTGCCGCATGCCGTGAACGAGGCGACCGGAGGCCAGCCGATCGACGTTGTCGCCGACCTCGTTGGCGGTGCCATCTTCAATGACCTCCTGCGTATTCTCAGGCCCGAGGGCCGCTACACCACGGCTGGCGCAATCGCCGGCCCGGTCGTGCAGCTCGATCTCAGGACCATGTACCTGAAGCAATTGCAGTTGCATGGCTCGAGCCAAGGCACGCGCGCGGATTTCCGCCGCATCGTCGGGCACATCGAGGCGAAAAAGATCCGGCCGCTGGTCGGCGGCGTCTACAAGCTCTCCGATTTCCACCATGCGCAAGCGGATTTCATCGCCAAGGATTTCGTCGGCAAGCTGGTGGTGGTGCCGGATGCCATGTGGGGTTCGGCTATCTGAACGACCGATGTCTCAACCCTGCTGGGCCGCCCGCAGCAGCATGCCGAACAGGTCGCGCGGCTCGTCGGGGTCGGCCAGCATGTCGAGTTCCTGATAGAGGCCGGTCGAGCGCAGTTGATCCCTGACGTAACGCAGTGCCGAAAAATCCTCGATGGCGAAACCGACCGAATCAAACAGCGTGATCTGCCCGGGATCGCGCCGGCCTTGCACGGCGCCTGACATCACCTGCCACAGCTCGGTCACCTTGTGATCTGGTGCAAGCTGCTGGATCTCGCCCTCGATGCGGGTCTGCGGCGGATATTCGACGAAGATGTCGGAGCGCAGCAGGATATCGCGGTGCAGTTCGGTCTTGCCGGGACAGTCGCCACCGACGGCGTTGATGTGCACGCCGGAGCCGACCATGTTGTCGGTGAGGATGGTGGCGTACTGCTTGTCGGCGGTGACGGTGGTGATGATGTCGGCCCCTTCTACCGCCTCTTGCGCGGTGCCGCAGGCGACCATGTCGAAGCCGAGGCCGGCCAGATTGCGGATGCATTTTTCGGTGGCCTTGCGATCGATGTCGTAAAGCCTCAGCCTGTCGACGCCGAGCAGCGCCTTGAAGGCTACCGCCTGGAATTCGGCCTGAGCGCCGTTGCCGATCAGCGCCATGCAGTCGGAGCCAGTCGGCGCCAGGTACTTGGCGGCCAGGGCCGACATCGCCGCCGTGCGCAGCGCGGTCAGGATGGTCATTTCCGACAGCAATACGGGGTAGCCATTGTGGACATCGGCGAGCATTCCGAAGGCGGTCACCGTCTGGCGGCCCTCGCGCATGTTCTTGGGGTGCCCGTTGACATATTTGAAGCCATAGACCCCGCCGTCGCTGGTCGGCATCAGCTCGATGACGCCTTCGGCGCTGTGCGAGGCGACGCGCGGCGTCTTGTCGAACAGTTCCCAGCGGCGGAAATCGTCCTCGATGTAGCCTGAGAGTTCGACGAGGAAGCGCTCGACGCCGATCTTCAGCACCAGCTTCATCATGTGGTCGACGCTGACGAAGGGGACGATGTTGAGATTGGGAATCATTTTTTCTTGTCCTTGCCGCATGCAGCCGGTCAGTCCTGGCGATGCGCGTTGTGCGTCTTCATCATCGTTGCCAGCGCAGGGTCATTTTGCTCCAGCGCCCTGATGGCTCCGCCTGTGTCGTAGAGGCGCTCATCCTGACCCATCTTGAACTTGGCCTCGAGCCGATCGATCGGCAGGTCAAACCCTATGACACCAGGTATGCGCCGCTCCATGCCGCCAGGGCCGAGCTCGCGCATGCGCCAGCGATCCTCGCGATCTTTCTCCAGCACGTCGACAAGCTGCAAGAGATGCCGGGCGGTGGCATGATCGTCGAGCGGAACCGGATGCCCATGGCAATGCACGACAGCAAAATTCCAGGTCGGCGCGCTGTCGCGCACCGGGTTGCGCGGATACCAGGACGGCGAGATGTAGCCATGTGGGCCGTGGAAGATAGCGACCGTCTCCCTGCCTTCGCTGATCAAGGTGCTGTGCGGATTGGCCCTGGCGAGATGCGAGACCAGCGTTCCGTTTTCACCACGCGCGCGATCGAGCACGAAGGGAAGATGCGAGACGACAAGGCCCTGCGGTCCCGCTGTCACCACCGTCGCGAAGGCCGCAGCCTCGATCAGGCCGAACACCTCGTCCGACGACAGCGGCGCAAATTCAGGCTTGGTATACATCAGGTCAGCTTCGCTGAGCGCGAACCGCCGGGATCAGGCCTTGCGGGCGAACCAGCAGTACCGCGATGACCCCCGACAGCACGATGGCATCGCGGTAGGGCGCGATCGCTCCCGGAAGCGTCGCCTGCAACAAAACCTCGATGATGCCGAGCAGAAAACCGCCGGCGACAGCACCGGGCAAGCTGCCGAGCCCGCCGACGACGGCGGCGATGAAGGCCTTCAGCACCGGCGTAAAGCCCATCAGCGGATCGACTGAGGCACGCTGCGCCACCCACAGCATGGCCGCCAGCCCGGCAAGCAGGCCGGAGAGCAGGAAGGCGGTGGCGATGATGCGGCTGGCCGGAATGCCCATCAGGCGCACGACGTCGAAATCTTCCGCCGCGGCGCGCATCGCCGTGCCGGTCACCGAGCGGCGAAGGAAGACTTCCAGCGCAATCAGCGCCAGTGCGGAGACGACGATGGAGATGCTGGGACCGACGCCGATGGTGAAATCGCCGAAGGAGAAGGCGCCGGTCATCCAACCGGGCATGGCGACAGCTTGCGGCCGCGCCGAAATGCCGTTCTGGAATACGACCTTCAACAGGCTGGAGACGGCAAAGCTGGTCAACAGCAGGCTGGTGACGCTGGCGCCGCGCATCGGCCTGAAGGCGATACGCTCCATGGCGACAGCGGCGAGCGCGCCGCAGGAGACGGCGACAAGCACGGCTACCGGGAAGGGAAAGCCGAGCACCAGCGAGGCCAGAAGCGCGTAGCCCGACAGCGTCATCAGCTCGCCATGGGCGAAGTTGATGAGGCCGACGATGGAAAAGACGATCGCCAGCCCGAGCGCCAGCAGCGCATAGACGCCGCCGAGGCTCACCGCATTGATGATCTGCTGCGCGATCATGCTTCTCAAGCTCCCAAATAGGCCTGGCGGACGAGGTCCGAGGAGGCGAGTTCTTTTGCCGTGCCGGCCAGCACCACTTCGCCATTGGCGAGCACGACGGCGCGGTCGGCGATTTCGAGCGCCAGCGCCACATTCTGTTCGACCAGAAGGATGGTCAGGCCCTTGCGGCGCAGTTCGGCGATCAGGTCGAAGACGGTGTCGATCAGTTGCGGGGCAAGGCCGAGCGAGGGCTCGTCGAGCAGGATCATGCGCGGCTTGCCCATCAGCGCGCGGGCGATGGCCAGCATCTGCTGTTCGCCGCCCGACAGATTGCCGCCCTTGACGCGATGGTAGCGGCGCAGGATCGGGAACAACTCCAGCATCTCCTCCTCGCGCAGCCTTGCCTCGGCCGCCGGCTGATGCACCGCGCCGCCGAGACGCAGATTGTCGGCCACCGTCAGGCTGGCGAAGATACGGCGGCCTTCGGGAACCAGCGCGACGCCCTTGCGGGCTATCGCCTCCGGCGCCAGGCCGGTGATGTCGACACCGTCGAAGACCACCTTGCCGGATGCCGCCGGCACCAGCCCGGCGACGGCGCCGAGCGTCGAGCTCTTGCCGGCACCGTTGGCGCCGACCAGGGCGATGATCTCGCCGCTGCCGACGGTGAGGTCGACGCGGCGCACCGCCTCGACCTCGCCGTACCGGATTTTCAGGGCTTCGACGCTCAGCATGACATCACGGCGCGGGAACGTCGGCAGCGTCGGGGATCAGTGTCTGGACATGCTTGCCCTCGCCGCCCTCGTAGCGCATCAGCGCCACTGGCCGCAACGGCATGCGATCGGTGCCGGCATAGGTGATCTTGCCGGTGATGCCTTCGAAATCCTTGAGGCCGGCGATGGCGTCGCGGATCGCCTTCGGGTCGTCGGAGCCGGCCGTCTTGACCGCCTGGTCGAGGATCAGGCCGATCTCGTAGCCATTGACCTCATAGGTCGATTCCGGTGCGTGGCCGGCATATTTGGTGAAGGCGGCGTTGAAGGCCTCTAGCTTGCTGCCCGGCTCGGCATAGCCGGCCGCGGTGTAGACGACGCCGTCGACCAGCTTGCCGAGCGCCTTGATGGTCGGCGTGCCGATGGCATCGGCGCCATAGACCGGGATGGTGACGCCGGCGCCGCGCAATTGCTGGATGAAGGCCGGGAAATCCGGCTCGTAGGCCGCCGTCATGATCAGGTCGGGCTTGTCGGCCAGGCCCTTGATGTTGGTGATCTCGGCGGAAAAGTCGGGCTGGCCCATGCTGAAGGTGCCGCGGCCGACAATGGCGCCGCCCTTCTTCTCGAACACTTTGCCGAAATATTCCGGCAGATTGGCGGTGTAGGTGGAGTCCGGCGAGGTCAGCAGGAACACCTTCTTCTTGCCTTCGGAGACGGCAAAGTCGGCGACCGCCGTCGCCTGCACATTGTCGGCCGGATAGGTGCCGAACATGACGTCGCCGACCGCGCCGGTCAGCACCGGGGCGGAGCCGCACAGCGTCAGGGTCGGAATGCCGAGCGGCTGGGTGAGCTGGCCGGCGGAAATCGAGGGATCGGCATCGCACGGCGTGATCATGATCTTGGCGCCGGCGTCGATCAGCTCCTGGGCGACGGTGGCGGTCTGCGCGGTATCGGAGCGCGTGTCCTTGATCAAAAGCTTGACGGTGTATTTGCCGCCGAGCCCGCCCTTGGCGTTGAGTTCGTCGAGCGACATGCGCAGGCCGGCAAGTGCCGGCTGGTCGTAAGGGGCAAGGCCGCCGGTCTGCGCGGTCGCGGCACCGATGATGATCTCCTCGGCGCTGGCCGTCGAAATGGCGGCGATGCCGAACACGGCAGCGCACAGGGCGGCGCGATGGAGGCGATAGAGGCTTGGCATGTCGGTTCTCCTTCTGGATTTTTATGATTGGTTGTCGTTGCAGGTCATGCGGTCTGGTTTTCAGCTGTTGCGGTCTTGGCACGCGCCGTGCGGCTGCCGAGATAGGCGGCGATCACGGCGGGGTTCTTCTGGACGTCGCCGGGCGTGCCGTCAGCGATGACGCGGCCATGATCGATGACGACGATGCGCTCGCACAAATTCATCACCAGCCGCATGTCGTGTTCGATCAGCACGACGCCGATGCGGCGCTCCGCGCGAACCGTCGATAGAATCGAGACCAGTTCGGCGGTCTCGACGGCGTTCATGCCGGCGGCCGGCTCGTCGAGCAGCAGGAAGCGTGGCCTCAACACCAGGGCGCGTGCCACTTCGAGCCGGCGGCGCTGGCCATAGGCAAGCCTGGCGGCCGGCTGATCGGCAAATCTCTCCAGCCCCATGCGCGCAAGCTCGCTCATCGCCGCCGCCTCGGCATGGCCGAGATCAGGTTCCACCTGGCGTGCTGCGACAACGACATTTTCGAGCACCGTCATGTGCGGAAAAACGCGGATGTTCTGGAAGGTGCGGGCAACGCCGGAGCGGGCGAAGCGAAAGGCCGAAGCCTGCCGCACCGCGCCGCCGACAGACACCGTGCCGGTGCTTGGCTGGACATCACCGGCCAGCATGTTGAGCAGCGTGGTCTTGCCGGCGCCATTGGGACCGATAATGCCGGTGATGCTGTCTGTCCCGAAGCTCAAACTGACGTCATCGACGGCAACGACGCCGGCATAGCGGCGCGACAGATGGTCGGCGGTGAGCCGGTCACTCTCGACATGCTGCGGAGGTGCCGCCGAAGCCGTCACGGCCTGGCGTCCCGGCCGGCGCAAAAGGTTGAGCTCACGCTCGCCGAACAGACCGGTCGGGCGTCGCCAGATGACCAGGATCATGGCGATGGCCAGCACGCCCTGGGTCAAGCCGAACAGGACAGGCAGATGCAGGCCGAGCACCTCGCCGCCGCCCTCGAAGCGGCGCACCACTTCGACCAAAACGATGGTGACGATGACGCCGGCGAAAGCGCCGAGCGACGAGGTCATGCCGCCGACGATCAGCATGGCGAGCATGGTGAAGCCGAGGTCGAAATAGAAATCGCGCGGCGAAAACGCGCCAAGGAATTGCGCCATCATGGCGCCGGCGGCCATGGCGGCGACGACGCCCGCCACCCAGGCGGCCAGACGCGCCGTGCGCTGGTCGACGCCGACGGCGGCCGCACCACGCTCGTCATTGGCGGCGGCGCGGGTGGCAAGGCCGAAGGAGGTTTCGCGAAACAACCTCGCCGCCACCAGCGCCACAGAAGCGACAGCGGCAGCCGTCCACAGCCCGACCTCGCGCGGCACGCCGTAAAATGGCTGGCTGCCGCGGGTGATTTCGCGTCCGGCGACCAGCAGCGTGTAGACGATGATCAGCATGGCAAGCGTTGCGATCGAAGCGCTCGATCCGGAAAGCCTGAGCAGCGGCGTGCCGGTCAACAGGCCGACGATGACCGCGAGAGCAAGGACGACGGCCAGCGCCGCGACAAAGGAGAGTTGATGGCCTGCGAGGAATTGCGGCAGGTCGCGCAGCGCCGTTCGCTGCAATGCGGTCGGCATGGTGAGGATGCCCGTAGCGTAGGCGCCGAGGCCGACAAAGGCGGCCTGGCCGAACGAGACGATGCCGCTGTTGCCGGAGAATATCTGCAGGCCAAGCACCGCCGTCAGCATGATCGCTGCATAGGTGACCACACGTTGCATGGCGGCGCTGCCGAAGACAAAGGCGGCAAGCGCCACCAGCAGCAGCACCGCGACCATGCACAGGGCATCGGCGGTGGCGTTGCGAAACGCGGCCGGCATGAGGCCGCGTGAGTTGCTCTCGCTCATCGTCGGCGACGCCATCACGCGGCCCTGAAGCGATCGGGCGAAAACGGCGCCAGGATCGGCTGTGCTCCCTCGGTGACCAGCCTGGCCACGGCCTCGCCGACGGCTGGACCGGTCTTAAAGCCGTGGCCGGAGGATCCGGCAGAAACGACCAGCCCTTCGACCCCAGGCATGGCGCCGATGACAGGCAGATCGTCGGGGCTCATGTCGTAGAGCCCGGCATAGCCGGGGCGGATGCCAAGTTCGGCCATGGCCGGCAAGCGGGTGGCGAAGGTCTCCAGGATCTCGACCGATTCAGCTTCCTCGACACCTTCCATGTAGTTGTCGGGATTTTCGACAAGGCGCGGACGGCCTGCATGCTCATGGCGCAGGCCGGTGCCGCCGCCGGCCCAGGTGCCGGCCAGGATGACGCCGTCATTGTCGGGCCGTGCATAGTTGCAGGAAATGTCGTCGCACCAGGCGAACGGCATGACCTGCCTTGCCTTGCCGGCAGCGTCCAGCACGGCCATCGGATGGCGCTCGACATGCAGCGGCAGATCGAGGCCCACTGTCGCCAGCAGCCGGCGCGTCCATGGCCCGGCGGCCAGGACGACGGTACCGGCTTCCAGCACCGTTCCATCGGTCAAGGTGACGCCGGTGATGCGGTCGCCCTGCCGCTGGAGGCTCTCGACCAACGTGTTCTGCATGATCCCAGCACCGTTGGCGCGGGCGGCACGGGCGATGGCGTTGGTGGCGCCGAAGGCATCGGCGTAGCCATATTCCGGCTCCCACAGCGCCATTGCGACATTGTCCAGGACAAAGCCGGGTGCCGCGTCGGCAAAGGCCTGCGGCGACAATGTCTCGATGCGCGCGCCCTCGCCGCGGATGCGTTCGGCTGCCGCCGTCCAACTCACCTTGTTGTCGTTGCCGCAGACCCACATCATGCCGATTTCGGTGACAAAGGATCCTTCGCCCGCGATTTCCGGCAGCGACACCAGGATCTCTCGGCCACGGATGGACAGCTGCGACAGTTCCGGCATCAGGTAGAAGGCGTGCAGCAGCGCCGACGATTTGCCCGACGGGCCGCCGGCGGGGTGGGTCTGCTCGACCAACGTGACCTTCACACCGGCCTTGGCCAGATGATAGGCGGCGCTCGATCCGACAATACCGGCACCGACGACGATGACGTCGCTTCCGTTTCGCATGGCTGTTCCCCACAGTCTCTTGGCTGCTTTCCGACAAGGTAGGGCCAGCGATCACACAATGTCAACATCTCTTCATTGTTGACCAAGATTTAAATCTCTGTAATAAACTCGACAAAACAAGAGAACATGGATTTCGGGGAGGCCCATGGCGATACGCGATGTTCTGATGCGCGGGGATCTTGCGCTGACGCCGTCGGAAGAGAAGATCGTCCGGCTGCTGTTGACGGACTATCCGACCTCCGGCCTCGGCACCGCTTCGTCGCTTGCGCGGCGCGCTGGCGTCAGCGATCCGACCGTGGTGAGGCTGGTCGTAAAACTCGGCTATGAAGGGTTTCCGGATTTCCAGGCGAAGCTTCTGGCCGAAGTCGAGGCAAGACTGCACTCGCCGCTGCTGATGATGGAGGCCAAGCGGCAGAGCGGTTCCAACGACAGCGCCGTGCTGGCATACCTCGATAGCGTCACCACGGCCTTGCAGAAAGCCACCGCCGCGACACCCATCCAGACATACGAGCGGGCGGCCCGCCTGCTGATGGAGGTCAAGGGCGAGATTGTCATGGTAGGCGGCCGGTTCAGCCGCCACATCGCCGGCATGCTGGCCGGCTATCTCGTGCAGTTTCGCTCCGGGGTTCGCGATCTTGGTGTGCTCTCCCCGCAGACCTTCGACACGCTCGCCGACCTCGACCGCCGCGACGTGCTCGTCGTGTTCGACTATCGCCGCTATCAGCTTGATGTGATGGCCTATGCGAGCCAAGCGGCGGCGCTCGATGTTCGCATCGTCCTGTTCACCGACCAATGGCTGTCGCCGATATCAGATCTTGCCGAAGTCACCATCGTCAGTCCGCTCGAAGTCGCCTCGCCCTACGACACGCTGGCGCCGGCGATCGCCCAGATGGAAGCGCTGGTCGCCCATATCGTTTCGACGCTGGGCGACGAGTCCCGCAACCGCATCGAGCGACTCGAAAAGGTGCGGCATGCCAATGCCGTAACACTCGACAGCGACCCGCAAGAGAACGGCGCGCGCAAGACACCCGGCCCCCGCAAGACACCGGGACCCAAATCAGCAAAGCAGGACGGCAAAGCATGACCCAGGCCCTACCCAAACGAGACGAAGCCTTCCGTGCCGGCGAAACGGCACTGCTGCTCGTCGACATGCAGCGCATCTGGCTGGAGCCGGGCGCCGATCCGTCGCATCCGGAGCGTGGCCCCGATCATTATTTCTACCGGCAGACATCCTCGCGGACGATCCCCAACCAGGAGCGCCTGCTGGCCGCGGCGCGGGCCAATGGCGTCGAGGTGCTGCACACCATCATCCAGAGCCTGACCGAAGACGGCCGCGACCGCTCGCTCGACCACAAGCTGACACCGATCCATGTTGCACCCAGCCTTCCCGAGGGGCTGCCGGTGGCGCCGCTGGCGCCGGTCGGCGACGAGATCATGCTGCCGAAGACGTCGTCGGGCATCTTCAACTCGACCAATGTCGACTATCTCCTGAAGAACCTTGGCATTCGCTACCTCGTCGTGGTCGGCGTGCTGACCGATCAATGCGTCGACATGGCGGTGCGTGACGGCGCCGACCGCGGCTATCTCGTCACCTGCGTATCGGATGCCTGCGCCACCATCACTCAGGAACGCCACGACATCGCGCTCAAGGCCTTCGGCGGCTACTGCTGGGTGGCCGACACCGATACGGTCGTCGACCGCTTCAACGCCTTGGGAAAAACGGCATGACATCGCCCGTCGAGCCCCTGGTTGCAATCGTCACCACGGATCTCTCCGCCGTCACGCGGGGCCGTTTCGTTGCCGAAAGCAAGCTGCAGAAGACCGCCACGACCGGGGTCGGCTGGCTGCAGGCCAATCTGTCGCTGACGCCGTTCAACTCGATCGTCGATCCCAACCCCTGGGGCTCGTCGGGCGACCTGCGGCTGATCCCCGATCTCAAGGCGCGCTTTCGCACGACACGCACCGGATCGGCGACGCCGTTCGACATGGTCGCCGGCGACATCGTCGAGCTCGACGGCAGCCCATGGCTCGGCTGCACCCGCACGATGCTCAAAGAGGCGTTGGCCGACTTGAAAGCCGCAACCGGCCTGTCGGTCATCGCCGCCTTCGAGCATGAATTCAATGTCGCCGACGGCGGCTTCGCGCCGGCGCATTCGATGTCTTTCGCCGCATTGCGCCGCACAGATCCCTTCGCGCCCAACCTGATGGCGGCGCTGGAGGAGGCCGGCGTCGCACCCGAAGTGGTCATCGCCGAATTCGGCGACGAGCAGTTCGAGGTGACGCACGAGCCGGCGGACGCGCTGACGGCAGCCGACCGCGCCGTCGCCATCCGCGAAATCACGCGCGAATTGGCGCGCAATGCCGGCTGGCGTGCGAGCTTCGCGCCCAAAACCGCGCCAACTGCCGTCGGCAACGGCGTCCACATCCATTTCAGCTTCGTTGACGAGGCCGGCAAGCCGGCAACTTACGACCCGGCGCAGCCCGGCGGCCTTTCCGCCAAAGCCGGCGCCTTCTGTGCCGGCGTGCTGCGCTATCTGCCTGGAATGACCGCGATGACGGCGTCGAGCGTGTCGTCCTTCTACCGGCTGAAGCCGCACAACTGGAGTTCGTCCTACACCTGGCTTGCCGACCGCGACCGCGAGGCGACGCTGCGCATCTGCCCGACTGTGACGATGGGCGGACGCGATCCGGCGCGGCAGTACAATATCGAGTACCGGGCGGCGGACGCCACCGGCAATCCCTATCTGTCGCTGGCGGCGATTATCCGCGCCGGGCTGGAAGGGCTGAAGGCGGGCCTGCCGTCGCCACCTTTGGTCACCGGCGACCCGACACTGATGAGCGAGGCGGAGCGCGCAAGTCTCGGTCTGGTGCGCCTGCCCGAAACCCTGCCCGCGGCACTGGACGCGTTGCTGGCCGACGGCACCGTGACGGGATGGTTCGCGCCTGTCTTCATCGAAACTTTCGTCGGCCTCAAACGACATGAAGCCGAGCGTCTTGCCGGTCTCGATCCGGCCTCCATCTGCGATCTCTACCGGACGCTCTATTGATGACCGCACGGACCGAAAAAGATTGGCCGGAGGCCGTCGAGGTCCTCAACGAGCACGGCCGTTCCGATATCGTGCTGTTGTGCGAGCATGCCTCCAACCACATGCCGGCCGAGTATCGACAGCTCGGCCTCGATGCCAATCATCTGCAGCGCCACATCGCCTGGGATATCGGCGCCGCCGAGGTGACCCGCCTGCTGTCCGCGAAGCTCGATTCACCGGCTTTCCTCAGCGGCTACTCCCGGCTGCTGATCGACCTCAACCGGCCGCTCAATACCCAGGGCAGCATTCCGGTGCTGTCGGAAGACACCGGCATTCCCGGCAATGTCGGCATCGACGCGACGGAGCGGACCCGGCGTGCCGAGATCATGTTTTCGCCGTTTCATGACCGGGTGACCGCGCATCTCGACTGCCGGGCACAGGCAGGCCGGCAGACGCGGATCGTGACGATCCATTCCTTCACGCCGGTCTTCCTCGGTGTCAGCAGACCTTGGCATGCCGGCGTGCTGCACGACCAAGCAAGCGATCTCGCCGAAGCGATCCTTTCGGGCCTGCGCACCGACGCGGCGCTCAATGTCGCGGCCAACGTGCCCTATGTGATCAGCCGCGACGCCGACTACGCCGTGCCCATCCATGGCGACGATCGCGGCATCGCCGCCGTCCTCGTCGAGATCCGGCAGGACCTTTTGTCGACGCGGCGCGGCATCGAGGAATGGGCGGACCGGCTGGCGGCGGCACTGCCGGCACAGCAGGCGGAGACTATCCCGTGAGCAATCTCAGCCTGCGCGAACGCGACGCCGCGACCATCGCCCAGATCGGCAAGCTGCGTTTCTCGCCGCTCAGCGTCATCGGCGGCCGGGGCAACCGGCTGATCGAGGAAGGCGGCCGCTCCTTGCTCGACCTGTCGGGATCGGCCGGTCCGGCGGTGCTCGGCTACGGCCATCCGGCCATCGTCGAAGCGGTCGAGACGTCGATCCGCGACATGGCCGGCGCCAGCCTGCTGCTCTACCCGAACGAGCCCGCCGTATCGCTGGCGGAGCGGCTGCTGGCGATTACGCCCGGAGAAGGCGAACGGCGCGTCTGGTTTGGCCATTCCGGGTCGGATGCCAATGACTGCGCGGTGCGCGTGCTGCAGGCGGCCACCGGCCGTTCGCGCTTCATCTCGTTCATCGGCTCCTATCACGGAAATCTCTCCGGCTCGATGGGCATCAGCGGCCATACCGCCATGACCCACACGCTACCCCGGCCGGGCGTGCTTCTGCTGCCTTATCCCGATCCGTTCCGACCGAATTTCAGCAGCGAGGACGTGCTTGCCCTGCTCGACTACCAGTTCGAGACCACCTGCCCGCCGCATCAGGTCGCGGCGGTGTTCATCGAGCCGTTGATGTCGGATGGCGGGCTGATCGTGCCGCCCCCTGGCTTTCTCAAGGCATTGCAGGAGCGTTGCCGCAGGCACGGCATCAAGATTGTCGTCGACGAGGTCAAGGTCGGGCTCGCTCGCAGCGGCATGATGCACTGCTTCCAGCATGAAGGACTGACGCCGGACCTCGTCGTCTTTGGCAAAGGCATCGGCGGTGGCTTGCCACTGTCGGCCGTGATCGGCCCTAAGGAGATCATGGACCATGCGCCGGCCTTCGCGCTGCAGACAACCGCAGGCAATCCGGTGGCGACATCGGCCGGCAACGCGGTGCTGAAGACGATCGAGACGGACGGCCTGGTCGAGCGCTCGGCGCGGATCGGCATGCTGTTTTCCGACGCGCTGCGAGCCCTTGCCGCCAGGCATGAGATCATCGGTGACGTGCGCGGGCGCGGCCTTGCCATCGGCGTCGACCTGGTCAAGGACCGCACGACACGTGAGCCGGTTGCGGCGGCGACCACGGCCAAGATCATCTATCGCGGCTATGAGCTGGGTGCGGCCTTCACCTATGTCGGGTTGAAGGCCAATGTGCTGGAGTTCATGCCACCGCTGACGCTGACGGAAGACGAAGTGGCGGAGGGCGTGGCGATCGTCGACCAGGCGATCGCCGATGTCAACGCCGGCGAGGTCTCGGACGCGGACGTCGCCTCCTTCATGATGTGGTGAACAGAAAGGCGCGGCCACGGCTGCGGCAGAAATTGCCTAGAGCAGTTCACCGTTTCACGGAAACGGCGACCCGCTCTAACTCCTTGTTTTAACGCAATCCGGACGGAAAAGCGTTTCACACTTTTCCTGAAATTGCTCGAGGCAGCCCCGACTGATCGTTGCGCAGCAACTATTCCGCGATACGCACGATCAGCTTGCCGAAATTCCTGCCTTCGAGAAGGCCAAGAAAGGCCTGTGGCGCATTTTCGATGCCATCCACGATATCTTCCCTGTATCGAACCCGGCCGGATGCTATCCAGTCGGCCATCTCGCGGTAGAAGGCCGGGCGCTGGTCGACAAATTCGCGCTGGATGAAACCCCTGATCGTCAGGCTGCGGTGCAGCACTTGCTGCATCAATGTCGGCAACCGGTCGGTGCCGGCATCCGCGATGACGTTGTACTGCGCGATCAGCCCGCAGACCGGCACACGCGCAAACTCGTTCAGCAGCGGAAACACCGCGTCCCAGACAGGACCGCCGACATTCTCGAAATAGATGTCGATGCCGCAGCTGCAAGCTGCCTTCAACTGCTCGGCAAAATCGTCGGCCCGGTGATCGACGACCGCGTCAAAGCCCAGCTCGTCTCGCACGAAGGCGCACTTTTCGGCACCGCCGGCAATGCCAACGGCACGCGCTCCCTTGATGCGCGCGATCTGGCCGACGGCCGACCCGACCGCACCGCTGGCGGCCGCCACGACGACCGTTTCGCCAGGCTTCGGCTGTCCGATGGTGAGCAGACCGGCATAGGCGGTGAAGCCCGGCATTCCGAGCACACCCAGTGCGGTCGTGATGGGCGCCGCCGCGGGATCGAGCTTGCGCAGCCCGACACCGTCGGACAATGCAAAACTCTGCCATCCGGAGTGGGACAGGACGATGTCGCCTTCAGCAAATTCCGGATGGCGAGAGATCATCACACGCGCGACGGTGCCGCCCTCCATCACACCGTCGACATCGACCGGCTTGGCATAGGATTTGGTGGCGTTCATACGACCGCGCATATAGGGATCGAGCGACAGATAAAGGATCTGCAACAGCAGTTCGCCCTCTCCCGGCTGGTCAAGGTCAACCGTCTCGATGCGGAAATGATCCGGCTTCGGCCGGCCTTGCGGTCGCGCCGCGAGCACGATGCGGGTGTTGGACTGGATTGACATGGAGACCTCTCCGCGAAGGATGTTCTACTCGAAAAACCGGCTGGGCGGCCGCTTCAGGCCGAGATTCTTGCGCAGTGTCGACCCCTCATATTGCCGCCTGAAGATGCCTCGCCGTTGCAATTCCGGCACCACTTTCTCGGCAAAATCATCGAGCCCTGCCGGCAGGTAGGGAAACATGATGTTGAACCCGTCGGAGCCCTCGGCAACCAGCCATCCCTCCATTTCGTCGGCGATTGTTTCAGGCGTGCCTACAAAAGCAAGCCCGGAATAGCCGCCCAGCCGTTGCGCAAGCTGCCTGACGGTCAGGTTCTCCTGGCGTGCCAGTTCGATGACGCGCTCGCGGCCGCTCTTGCTGGCATTGGTTTCGGGAATCTCCGGCAAGGGCGCGTCGGGATCAAAACCGGACGCATCATGTCCGATCGCGATCGACAGCGAGGCGATGCCGCTCTCGTAATAGACGAGGCTGTCGAGCTTGGCCCGTTTGGCCTGCGCGTCCTCGACGCTGTCGCCGACCACGACAAAGGCACCGGGCAGGATTTTGATGTCGTCGCGCGAGCGGCCAAGTTTCTCCGCACGGCCTTTGACGTCGGCGAAGAAACGCTGCCCCGAGGCGAGATCGGCATGGGCGGCGAAAATGACTTCCGCCGTTTCGGCAGCCAGCTGTCGCCCCGCCTCCGAGGCGCCGGCCTGGACGATGACCGGCCAGCCTTGGATAGGCCGCGCAATGTTGAGCGGACCGCGCACCGAAAGATGCTCGCCCTTATGGTCGAGCACATGCAGCTTTGCGGGGTCGAAATAGAGCCCGCTTTCGGCGTCGCGGATGAATGCATCGTCGGCGAAGCTGTCCCACAGGCCGGTGACGACATCGTAGAATTCCCGTGCCCGCCGATAACGCTCATCATGCTCGACATGCTCGTCGAGGCCGAAGTTCAGCGCCGCGTCAGGGTTGGACGTGGTGACAATGTTCCAGCCGGCGCGTCCACCGCTGATATGGTCCAGCGAGGCGAAGCGGCGAGCAACATGATAGGGCGCGTCGAACGTCGTCGATGCGGTAGCGACCAGCCCGATATGGTCGGTGACGGCGGCGAGCGCCGACAGCAGCGTGAATGGCTCGAACGACGTGACCGTGTGGCTGCGCCGCAACGCCTCGATCGGCATGTTGAGAACGGCCAGATGGTCGGCCATGAAGAACGCGTCGAATTTCGCCGCCTCCAGCGTCTGGGCGAAGCGTTTCAGATGCGCGAAATTGAAATTGGCATCGGGATAGGCGCCCGGGTAACGCCAGGCGCCGGTGTGCAGACTGACGGGGCGCATGAAGGCGCCGAGGCGCAATTGTTTTCGTGTCATATGGCGGATATCTCGGACGTTGGAGATTGAACAAATCTCGACGAGGATCGACCTCCATCAAGGCACGGGGAAGGTATTGCGTTCCCCCGCCACGCGCTTCCGCAGCATTCGCTTCCCCTCCGCCAGCGCAAAATGGCACAGCGCTCCGCCGGCGAGCTTTATGGGCTCAGTGTCGCTGCGACCGGCGCAGATATGTCTCCAGCCAGAGGCTGTAGCGTGAGCCGCCGAAGCACAGCACGAAATAGATCAGCGCAGCGAACAGATAGGCCTCGTCGTAGTAGCCGAGCCACTGCGGATCGGCCGCCGAGGATCGGGCCGCATTGAGCAGGTCGAAAATGCCGATGACGGCAAGCAGCGATGTCGCCAGCAGGAAGCCGATCGCCAGATTGACCATGCCGGGAATGACCAGACGCAGCGCCTGCGGCAGGACAACGAGCTGCATCGTGCGCCAATAGCCGAGGCCAAGCGCGGTCGCGGCTTCGTGCTGGCCCGCCGGGATCGCCTGGAGGCCGGCGCGAACGACTTCGGCGACATAGGCCGACCAGAACAGCGTGATCATGATCATCGCCCGGACATTCTTGTCGATCAGCTGGCCATTCGGGATGGCCATTGGCAGGATGAGCATCGCCACATAGAGGATGGCCACCATCGGCGTGCCACGCATAAGTTCGATAAAGGCGATCGCAAGCGTGCGCAGCCCGCCCATGCCGGAACGCCGCGCCAGGGCAAGCAGGATCGCCAGCGGCGTCGCCAGTCCGAAGCAGACCGACCATACGAACAGCGTCACGGCCAGCCCGCCCCACTGGTTCGATGGGACGGCGGGAGGCACCAGCGTGCCGGACATCAAGATCCAGCTGGCGACGACGACGACAGGCCAGGCGACGAGCAATCCCTTGCGCCAAAATCGCGGCTGAGCGGTGATGACGAGGAGCCCCAGCAGCAGCACCATGACGACGAGCGGGCGCCATTGCAGCGCCGGCGGATAGAAGGCGAACAGGATGAAGCGGAATTTCGCCCCCACGAACGCCCAGCATGCGCCGTTGGCGAGTGCACAGTCGGCTGAGGTTCCGGTCCATGTCGCGTCGAATACGCCCCAGCGCAGCAGTGGCGGTACGATCCAGCCCAGCAACGCCACCGTAACCAGGGTGATGACTGAATTGAGCGGGGTGCCGAAAAGCCCGATCTTCAACGTCCGCAGCGTTGCCGACGATCGCCACGGTCGTAGGTAAACAGCGTCGGAGATGCTCATGTCCTCGCAATTCCTCTGAGAGCGACACGCCGGTTGTAGTGGTTCATGGCGGCCGATACGGACAGGTTGATCGCCAGATAGATGCCTATCAGCAGTGTCAGCGCTTCCAGCGACTGCCCGGTCGTGTTGGCGGTGGTGTTGATGATGCTGACGAGATCAGGGTAGCCGATGGCAACCGCAAGGCTGGAATCCTTGGTCAGGTCCAGGTAGCTGGACGTTGTCAGCGGCGTGATGACGCGCAAGGCCTGCGGCAGCACGACGAGCCGCATGATCTGGCCGCTGTGCAGGCCAAGCGCCCGGGACGCTTCCCATTGGCCACGGTCGACCGACTGGATGCCGGCTCGCACGATCTCGGCGATTGCCGCCGAAAACTTGACCACCAGGCCCGTCAACAGTGCCGTGAATTCCGGCGTCAGATTGTAGCCGCCGCGAATGTTGAAGCCAGCCAGCGCCGGTATCTCCCAGCTCGCACCGGCTCCGGTTAGAGGAAAGGTCAGCACAACGCCAGCCAGCAGCCCCGCGGTTGCGATGCCCAGCCGCCTGGCAGGCAAGCTGCCCTCGCGCCGCGCCCTCCAAAGGAAAGCCATATAGGCCAAGGCGAGGCCGACAAGCAGCCAGAGCGTCGGCGCCGACACACCATGAAAGGCGAGCCCGGGAACGAACACGCCCCGGTTGGTGAGGAAGAAACTGCCGAAGACCGAGAGCGCCTGGCGTGGCGAGGGAAACGATTTTGCCAGCGAAATCCAGAAGAACAGCTGAAGCAGAAGCGGCGTGTTGCGGACGATCTCGACATACCAGCGCACGAGCGCGGCCAGCAACAGATTGCCTGAGAGGCCGGCAACACCGAGAGCAACGCCGAGGATCGTGGCGAGCAGACATCCAAGCGCTGCCACCGTCAGCGTGTTCAGAAGACCGGCCAGGATCGCGCGCGCATAGGGGTCGCCCGCCCTGAAGGCGATCGGCGCCTCGCCGATCTCGAAATTCGCCGGCCTGCCGAGGAAGTCGAACCCCGGCGTGATGCCGATGCGCGCCATGGTCGCGGCGGTGTTGTGGCCGAGCAGCCAGAACAGGGCGATGACAGCCGCGATCACCGCGATCTGGGTCAGCGGCCAGTCGCCCCACCACCTGGACACCTTGCGTAACATGCCGGGTCCGTCTGGACCCGGCACGGTTTCGTCCGTCAATGACATTGGGTGAAGGGTCTCAGCGGAACGGCGGTGAGTACAGCAGACCACCGTTGGTCCACAGGCTGTTGTAGCCGCGCTCCCAACCGAGCGGTTTCAGGTTCCGGTCATAGATTTCGCCGTAATTGCCGACAGTCTTGACGATATTATAGGCCCATTTCGGATCGAGGCCGATCGCCTGGGCGAGCGACGGGTCGACGCCGAGAAAGCGCTGGATGGCCGGATCCGGCGATTTCAGGAACTCGTCGACATTCTTGCTGGTGATGCCCCATTCCTCGGCCTGGATGGTTGCGTTGACCGTCCAGTTGACGATTTCGAGCCAGCGGTCGTCGCCACCGGCGATTGCCGGTGCGAGCGGCTCCTTCGACAGCCGCTCGGGCAGGATAATGTAGTCATCGGGCTTCTTCAGCTGGGTCCGCTTGCCAACGAGATCGGACGAGTCCTGCGTGATGGCGTCGACGCGCCCTGTCTCCAGCGCGTTGATGAATTCGCCGGTGTCCTCGATCGTCACCGGTGTGAACTTCTTGCCGGTCTTGCGGAAGAAATCGGCGATGTTCAACTCGCCGGTCGTACCGCTCTGAACGCCGATCGTGGCACCGTCCAGGTCGGCAGCCTTGGTGACGCCGAGGTCCTTGCGCACAAGGATGCCCTGGCCGTCGTAGAAAACCGTCGGACCGAAATGGAAGCCGAGCTGGAAGGCACGCGTGATCGTCACCGTCACGCCCGACAGCAGAATGTCGAACTCACCGGCCTGGAGCGCCGGCAGGCGCTGCTGCGGCGAAGAGTTGGTGAACTCCACCTTGTCCGGGTCGCCAAAGACAGTGATCGCCAGGGCGCGTCCATAGTCGGCGAAGAAGCCTTGCCAGCGACCGTTGCTGTCCGGCGAGAAGAAACCGGGTGTCGTGCCGACACCGACCTTGATGGAGCCACGCTCCTTGATCTTGTCGAGCGTCGGGCCCGCATAGGTCGCGGTCGAAAACAATCCCGCCGCCACCACCAGCGTCGTCGCCAGTGCCGTCCTCCAACCGGCGCCAAGCCGCATTGCAATCGTCATGTCAGTCAACTCCTGAGGTTCATTGTTGTCAGCCGATCGCGGAACGTCCCCCGCTCTGTTCGACTGCCCCGAAGTTAACTCTATAATTTTTGTAGACTAAGGAACGGCAATCCAATTTTCTGCCTGTCCGGAAAGCAGATTGCTTCGAAAATGCCCATTGGCGGCGAATGCGAACCTGCACCGTTCCCGAATGTGTTCCCTCGCGAAAGACACGTTCCAGCGCGGCTGAAGAAGAATATCCCGGGACAAAAAAATGGCCGGGCTCGAATACGGCCCGGCCAAAAGAAGGTTAAACCTTCAGAGGGGAACACCGTTCAGCGGAATGGGAGGAAACCGCCGAACGATTTTACCTGTTTGAGCCTATTTTGGTTACTTGGCGACGAATGGAATTCCAAAAATATACAAATGAGCAAAAATTCGTGCTCAGCAGCCGTTACGAGCCCGCGGTTCCGGTCTGGAGGAGATCAGCGTAGTGGCGGCGTGCCACGTCGGGATGTGAACGCAGCCGGCTTTTGAGCACGTTGGTTCCGACATCGCGGAACAACGGGTTGTCGGGATCGCTTGCCGGTCCGCGCGCCTGCGCCGCCAGTTCCTCGGAAAGGCCGAGAAGCGGGATGGTCGCATCGAGCCGCGCGCTGAAGAAGAAGGGGACAGAAATCCGCTCGACGCCGGCAGGCGGCGTCACGACGCGGTGCACGGTGGCCCGCAGATATCCATTCGATGCCAGTTCGAGCAGTTCGCCGATGTTGACGACCAGCGTTCCCGCCAGCGGATCCACATTCACCCAGCTTCCGTCATATTCGACCTGCAGCCCCTTGTTGTCGTCCTGCAGCAGCAGTGTCAGGAAACCGCCATCCTTGTGCGCGCCGACGCCCTGGTCGCCTTCGGTCGCGTCACGGCCGGGATAACGCACGATCTTCATGCGATGATTGGGCGAGTCCCGGTAGATCGCGTCGAAGGCGTCCTCGGGCTGATCGAGCGATAGTGCGAAAGCTTTCAACAGCCGAATCGCCACCGCGGTCGCCTTGGCCTGCCATGCAAGCAGTGCCGGCTTGAGTTCCGGCAGTGCAGACGGCCACTGGTTCGGTCCCTGCAACCTTGTCCATGGTGCAATTCCAGGTCCCTGCGCTATGGGCTGGCGCTCGACGCCTAAATCGAGTTGCTCACGCCAATCGGCCGCGCCCCTGGTCAGTTCGCCGCCGGCGCGGGTGTAGCCGCGGAACTGCTGGGATTTGACCATTTCGATCGCCAGCTTGTCGGCCTCCGGCAGCGCGAAGAACCGGCGCGAGGCATCCAGCACGTCGTCGATCTCCGAGGCGGAAATTCCGTGGCCGCTGAGATAGAAGAAGCCAACGTCTCGCGCCGCCGTGCGCAGGTCCAGGAGAAAGGTACGATATTCGGAGGCACCTTGTTCGAGACGGCTCAGATCGAGCACCGGCACAATTCTGGGCATGGTCAGGTTCCTTCTTTTTTCTGCTTTGGATTTTGCATGAAGCTCCCCCACAGAAGCGCGAAGCTGGAAATGATCGCTCCGGCCCACAACAGTTCGGGCGAATAGCGCCGGATGCCGAGGAAATGCCAAGTCTTGCACAACGACATGGCAAGCGAGCAGCGGTCAGACGTCTGCAGCAGACATGGCAGGGTGCGCTCGATTGGAAATCCGGTGTTCGACATGACCTGTGCGTAGACGATCGCCCACCAGACGAGAGCAATGAGCGTCAGGACAATTCCCGCCGCTTCCAGCCAGCGCGGCGAAAACAGTTTTCTGACCGATGCCGACGTATTTTCGGTCATGCCGAGAACCCGAGAATCTCGAGGATGTGCTGGCGTTGGGCTACGATGCGCGGATCGTCACGCCGACGGGGGTAGGGCAGATCGACCGCGACCTCGGCCTTGATGCGTGCCGGGCGCTCGGTCAGCACGATGACGCGCCCGGACAACAGCAGCGCCTCTTCGACATCGTGGGTGACCAGAATGACCGTGTATTCGGCCTGCCGCCAGAGCGCCAAAAGCTCCTCCTGCATGGTCAGCCGGGTGAGTGAGTCCAGCCGGCCCAGCGGCTCATCGAGCAACAGCAGGCGCGGGTCGTTGATCAGGGCACGCGCCAGCGCGGCGCGTTGCGCCATGCCGCCGGACAGCTGGTGCGGAAAGGCGGAGGCGAAAGCCTCGAGCTTGACCAGGCGAAGCGCACCATCGATCCGCTTCTGACTGCCAGGCAGGACGCCGCGCGCTTCCGGCCCGATGGCGACATTGTCGCGAACGGTCCGCCACGGAAACAGCGTCGGGTCCTGAAACACCAGGACGCGCGACGGATCCGGTCTGGCGACGATTGTCCCGTTTGCCAGCACCTCACCACTGCTTGGCCGTTCCAGCCCTGCCGCCAGCCGCAGCAGGGTCGACTTGCCGCAGCCGGATGGACCGAGCAGCGCCACGAACTCGCCTGGCGCCACGGCCAGGTCGATCTGGCGCAGCACCGGCAAGGGTTGCCCATCCAGATCGTACTGATGCGAGACGCCGTGAAAGTCGACGGAAAGACCGGCAGAGTTATCGACCGCGACGCGAGTGGTGCCGAAGGCTACCATTGTACGACACCCTTCTGCCAACCGAGCAGCCGGTCGCGCGCGACGAACAGCAGCTTGACCAGACCCGAGCAGAGCAATGCCATGACGATCAGCATCGCGTAGACGTTGGCGTAGGCCGAATAGGCCGTCTGGAACTGCAGATACCAGCCCAGACCGTATTTCGCGCCGAGCATTTCGGCGACCACCAGCACGGCAAAGGAATAATACAGCCCCATGAACAGGCCGACGAAGACATGCGGCAGAGCGGCCGGTATCGCCACGCGAAGAACCAGATAGCGGCTGCTGGCGCCAAGCGTACGCGCCACGTCGTAGAAGGAGCGGTTGACCGAGTTGACGCCCGACGCGGTCAGGATCGCGACCGGTATGCCGGATGCAAGCGCGACCAGGAACAGGCTCGCCTGGAACGTCGTCGGGAACAGGAAGAAGGTTGCCGGGATCCAGGCGCTCGCCGGCACGGGGCCGATCAGCTTCAGCACCGGCATGCCCCAATAGGCGAAGTTTTTGGACCAGCCTAGCGCCACGCCGCCGATGAAGCCGACAATGATGCCGCTGAAGAAGCCGATGGTCCACAGCCGCGCGGTGTAAGCGATGCAGATGAGGATGCGTTGCCAGTCGACGATATAGACATGCAGGAGGCCGTGCGGCGGCGTGAAGAATGGTTTCGGCATCCAGCCGAGCTTGGCGGTGATCAACTCCCAGACCGCGAACCAAAGGCCCAGCACAATCAGCCATGGACCGTAGTGCATCAGCCCGCGGCCAAATCCGCCAAGCTTTTCGACGCTGAATGCAAGACCGGCCAGGATCATCGCTCCGGCGACCAGCAGGGCGACGAAGACATCGCGGCTACCCCACGGAACGACATCGGGGAAGGCAATCGTGACAATGGCAGCGAGCAGCCAAGCCGAGGCGGCATAGAGCCCGTGCTTCCACACCGGCCCGGCAGAAGCGGAAGAAACACTCTTTTCGCCTGCGTCCTCGTCGATCGCTGCGCTCATCACCGCAACCGTCAGGCCAGAATGTCGACCGTCACCCGCTGCGCGAGTTCCGCCGGGTCGGTGGTGGGATCGAGCACCTTGATCAGCGACAGATCAGCGGCCGCATGCTTCACCTGATCCTGCAGATCCTTGCCGACCGGATGGTTGTGCAACACCCATGACGCAATCTCGTCGCGGATATCTTCAAAGGGGAAACCCGGGTTGAGATTGTCGACGAACCACTTTGCCACCTCATCTGGATGCGCCGCGGCATATTCGTGGATCTCGATGTCGGCCTCGGCCAACCGCCGGATGGCATCCTTGTTGGCATCCAGGAAAGCCGAATTGACGCCAAGCACACAGCAGACTGCACCTTCGAACGAGCCGGTTTGCGTGTTGGCGACTTCCACAAGGTCGAACTTCTTCTTGTGGGAATAGGCCCACGGATCGAGATGCGCCAGCGCATCGGCCTGACCCTTGCCAACCGTTTCGCCGACCAGATCGAACGGCACGTTGAGCCAGTTCACATCATTTTCGGGATCGAGGCCTGCCTTGGCCAGCGCAACCTGGAAGGAGTGCTTTGGCGGGCTGGCGACGTCATAGGAGACGATGGTCTTGCCCTTCAGACCTTCGAGCGTGGTGACGCCGGAGGCCTCGGACGCCAGCAGCCTTGTACAGCCGCCATGTGAGCCGACGAACAGCTTGACGTCCAGCCCCTGCTCCAGCGGCTTGACCCAGTCATAGAGCAAGCCGGCGCCGGCATCCGTCTTGTTGGTGGCGATCGACTGGATCAGCGTCTGGCCGCTGGCACCTTGATAGTAGAGTTCGATGTCGAGATCATGCCTGGCATAGATGCCCTTCGAAAGGGCGAAGGCGATCGGCGAATGGCAGGCCGCGAACTCGGTCCATGACAACCGCACCTTGGTCGCATTGCCGGCTATGGCGTAGCTGGTCGGCCTGGCGAGCAGGGCCACAGCCGCGGCGCCAACACCGAGTGTGCCGGCGGCGCGCAACACGCCGCGCCGCGAGATTTTCGATGTTGCCCCGATTTTCCTGCTGGAAGTCATTGTACCCTCCTGTGACCGGATCGATGTGGAGCCGACGATTTGTTCGCCAGCAGAAATGCCTCAGGCGGCCTTCAATTCGCGATCGCCGACGGCCTGATCGAGCGCCTGTTCAAGATCGCGAATGATGTCGTCAGGATGCTCGATGCCGACGGAAAGCCTGACATAACCGGGCGTCACGCCGGTCGCGAGCTGCTCTTCCGGCGAAAGCTGCGAGTGGGTCGTGGTCGATGGATGGATAGCCAGCGAGCGCGCATCGCCGATGTTGGCGACGTGATAGAGCAGCTTCAACCCGTTGATGAAGGAACGTCCAGCCTCGCGGCCATCCTTGAGTTCGAACCCGACCAGCGCGCCGTAGCTGCCCTGACGGAAATAGGCGTCGGCCCGGCGCTTGCTCTCGCCGCTTTGGTAGCGTGGGAAGATGACGTTGCTTACCTTTGGATGACCGCGCAGAAACTCCGCCACCTTGATGGCGTTCTCATTGTGTTGACGGAGGCGCAAGGGCAGCGTCTCCAGGCCCTGCAGCAGCTGGAAGGCATTGAACGGGCTGATCGCGGCACCGACGTCGCGCAGAAGCACGGTGCGGATGCGCAGTACATACGCCACCGGTCCAAGCGCTTTGGCCGCCTCGACCCAAACCTTGCCGTGATAGCTTGGATCGGGCTGGTTCAGCGTCGGGAAGCGTTCGGCATGGTCTTCCCATGGGAAGTTGCCGCCATCGATGACGATGCCGCCGATCGAGGTTCCGTGGCCGCCAATGTATTTCGTCGCCGAATAGACCACGACAGCCGCGCCATGGTCGAACGGCCTGATGCTCAGCGGTGCCGCGGTGTTGTCGACGATCAACGGCACGCCGAGCGACCGGCCGATGTCAGCGACTTCCTTGATCGGGAAGACTTGCAGCTTCGGATTGGGCAGCGATTCCGCATAGTAGGCGCGTGTCCGCGCATCGGTGGCACGGCGGAAATTCTCAGGGTCGGACGGATCGACGAACCGTACTTCCACCCCCAGGTGCTTCAGGGTCGCGGCAAAAAGGGCCCAGGTGCCGCCATAGAGATCGGTGGCGGAGACGATGTTGTCGCCGGCGCCGGCAAGATTCAGCACCGAATAGGCTGAAGCCGCCTGGCCGGAGGACACAAGAAGGGCAGCAGCACCCCCTTCCAGCGCCGCGATGCGGGTCTCCAGCGCATCCTGCGTCGGGTTCGAGACGCGCGTGTAGATATGGCCGATCTCATCGAGGGCGAACAGCCGGTCGGCATGGCCGGTGTCCTGGAACTGGTAAGACGTGGTCTGGTAAATAGGTACGGCAACGGCGCCGGTGGCGGGATCGGCGCGCCAGGAGCCGCCGTGAAGGGCAAGGGTCTCGGGAGAAAGATTTTCCAGGGTCATTTATCGTTCCTTCCTGATGGTTGTGGCGGTCAAGCGACCGGGACAGCTTCGGCGCGTGCCTGGACGGCCAGCAGATCGGCGTGATGGCGCCGCGCGACGTCGGGATGCGAACGCAACCGGCTCTTCAGCGCGTTTTGCCCGGAATTGCGGTAGAGCGGATTCTGCGGATCGCGGGTGACCCCGTTCGCCTGCGCCTTCAGGTGCGGCGCCAAATCCAGGAGCGGAATCTCGGCATCGAACGGAGCGCCGAGGAAGAAGGCGACCGACAGCCGGTCGGTGCCGGCTGGCGGCGTTACGACCCGGTGCACGGTGGCCTTCAGGTAGCCATCGGTCGCCATTTCCAGCAGTTCGCCGATGTTGACGACAAAGGTGCCGGCGCGCGGCTCGGCGTCAATCCAATCGCCATCGGCGCTTTCGACCTGCAGCCCCTTCTGCCTTTCCTGCAGCAGGAGCGTCAGGAAGCCGCTGTCCTTGTGCGCACCGACGCCTTGCTCGCTTTCGGTCGCGTCACGGCCGGGATAGCGGATGATCTTGATGAGGTGGTTCGGCGTGCCGGCATAGATGGCTTCGAAAGCACCCTCATCCTGCTCCAGGACAATGGCAAAGGCTTTCAGCAGGCGCGTCGAAAGATCGGTGAGGCGATCCTGCCACTCCAGCAGAAGCGGCTTCAGCTCGGGCAAGGCGGTCGGCCATTGGTTTGGTCCCTGCAGGCGCGTCCAGGCCGGCAACGAGGCATTGCGCGGCAACGCCGGTGCCTCCGAGCCGATGTCGACCTGCTCGCGCCAGTCCCTCTGGCCTTTCGTCAGTTCCTGTCCAATCCGGTTGTAGCCGCGGAAATGCGGCGAGTTGACCATCTCTATCTGGAGCTTGTCCTTGTCCGGCAAGGCAAAGAAACGTCGTGACGTGCCAAGCACATCGTCAATCAGCGATTGTGCGATGCCATGTCCGGTCAGGTAAAAAAAGCCAACATCGCGTGCAGCGCGCCGCAGTCCCTCGATGAATTCTTTGCGAGATGCCGGATCGGCTTCATAGCGGGAAAAATCCAGCACCGGAATCGTTTGTTTACCAGCAGAACTGCTCATTTCGACCTCTTGTTTGGTGATCGAAGCGTCGCACCGCAGGCGATGGAAACAAAGAAAACGCCATCCCTTTCGGTGGCAGGTGGGGAAATTCCAGTATCGCTCGGGCAAGACGGACAGCGCGTTTTTGTTAATTCTACAAGATTGGTAGATTTGCCCTGCGACCGGTATCACGCCTCTATTCCGCGGCGGCCCGGTCGATCTGGCTGCGGCTCCGCTCCCAGGACAGGCCTGGGACCGCCGCCAGCAGCGCACGCGCATAGTCGGATCCGGGACGTGTCAAAACCTGTTCGGCGGGACCGTCCTCGACGATCTTGCCGCTCTGCATGACGACGATGCGGTCGGCGATCGCCGAGGCGACACGAAGATCGTGCGTGATGAACAGCATCGACAGGCCAAGATCGCGTTTGATTTCCGCCAGAAGGTCGAGAATCTGCGCCTGTATCGAGACATCCAGGGCCGAGACCGGTTCGTCGGCGACGAGCAGGTCGGGCTCAAGCATGAGTGCTCGCGCCAAGCCAATACGCTGCCTTTGGCCGCCTGAAAAGGCATGCGGGAAACGATCGGCCGCACCGGGGTCAAGTCCGACGCGGACAAGGAGGCGGGACATGCTCTCCTCCGCCCTCTCGCGTGAAAGGCCGTTGACTATGGCGGCTTCGGTAAGGATGCGGCGGACGCGATGGCGCGGATTGAGGGAGGCGAACGGATCCTGAAACACCATCTGGATACGCGGACGTAAAGTGCGCTCCCGTGTCGTGCCAGCGAGATCGCCACCGTCGAAGCTCAGGCTGCCTTCATCCCAGTCGGCCAGTCCGACGACGCATTGGCCGAGCGTCGTCTTGCCCGAACCGGATTCACCGACGAGGGCGACCGTCTCGCCGCGCCCAATCGTCAAATTGACACCGTCCAGCGCCCTGGTGGCGGAGGCCTGCCGCCGCCAAGGGGCGCGGCGATCACGATAGGTCTTGCTCAGCCCGCGGACAACGAGAAACGGATCCCCTGCGTCCCGTCTTTGAATTGCACTGGTATGAAGAACCGGAACGGCTTCGATCAGGCGGCGTGTGTAGGGCTGCGATGGCGCTTCGAGGACGTCGTTTGCTCTGCCGCTCTCAATCACCCGGCCCTCCTTCATCACCACGACGCGATCGGCGATATCGGCGACCACGCCGATATCATGGGTGATGAACAGAACGGCGAGGCCGAGCCTTTCGCGGATTTCAAGGATCAGCCGCAGGATTTCCGCTTGCGTCGTGACGTCGAGCGCGGTGGTGGGTTCATCGGCGATCAGCAGGTCCGGATCGTTGGCGATCGCCATGGCGATCATCACCCGTTGCCGCTGTCCGCCCGAGAGCTGGTGCGGGTAACGGTGAATGATCGTCTCGGGATCCGGAAGCCTGGTTGCCCGCGCCAGTTCCAGCACGCGAGCGGTGCGCGCCTTGCGGTCGCCACCGTCATGCGCGGCGAGCGCTTCCTCGATCTGGCGGCCGATGGTCAGCACCGGATTGAGCGCGCTCATCGGTTCCTGGAAGATGAAGCCAATGCGCTTGCCGCGCAGCAGGCGGAACGAAGCCTCGCTGATCCCGGCAATGTCGCGGCCATCGAAACGGATCGCACCGGCGGCGATCCGGAGCTGCTTGGCAGGCAACAGGCCGGCAATGGCCGCGGCCAATACCGATTTGCCAGATCCGGATTCGCCGACCAGGCAGAGCACTTCGCCACGGTCGATACGCAACGACACGTCTTCGACGGCCAATGCTCGATCGGCGTGCTCCGGCAAAGCGATGGAGAGACCCGCGATCTCGACCAGAGCCGTCATGCGCGCCCACCGCGATTGCTGTTGCGAGGGTTGAGCCAATGGTTCAGGCCGTCGCCGACGAGGTTCAGGGAAAGAACGGTGAGGAAGATCGCCAGGCCCGGGATGGTCGACAGCCACCAGTTGACGCGAAAGGCGGTCCTGCCGGTGCCGAGCAGATAGCCCCAGGAGACGAACTCGCGATTGCCCAGACCAAGGAAGCTGATGCCCGATTCGATCAGGATGACGGTCGCCGTCATCAACGAAGCGGCAACGATCACCGGCGACAGCACGTTGGGAAGGATGTGCCCCCAGATGATCCGGGCAGTCGACAGCCCGCCAACCCGTGCCGCCCGCACGAAGTCATGGTTGACGAGGCTCAGCACCTCGGCCCGGACCAGCCGGGCGATCTGCGGCCAGCTGACGATTGCAATGGCCAGGATGATCGAAGCCAGCGAAGGCGCGACGATCGCAACGATGACGACCGTCAGCAGGAAGCTTGGGATGGTCTGGACGAACTCGGTGAACCGCATGGCGACGTCGTCGACCCAGCCGCCGAAATAGCCGGCGACAGCACCTATCGCCGTGCCGAAGGCGACGGCGAGCAGCGTCACCGCCAGAGCGATCAGCAGCGTGACCTGCGCCCCGTGGGCGATGCCGGCCGCAAGATCACGGCCGAGCATGTCGGTGCCGAACAGATGACCCGGGCTGAAGGGCGGCAGGTTCGGGCGCGCAACCATGCGCCAGGGATCGCCCGGAAAGAGGATACCGGCGAAGATCGCCATCAGGAGGATCGCGATCAGGATCAGCGCGCCGGCGACGGCGCCCGGATGCCTAAGGAACGGGGTTCGCGGCAAGGCCATCGCCTCAAGCTCCCATTTCGATGCGCGGATCGGCGGCAACGTAGAGAAAATCCGCGGCCAGGTTGATGACGACGACGATTGTCGAGGTGATGAAGAAGATCGCCAGCAAGAGGTTGTAGTCCCGCTGCATGAGGGCATCGAAGGCGAGACGCCCGACGCCCGGCCAGGCGAACACCGTCTCGATCAGGATCGACCCGCCAATCAGTTGTCCGGCCTGCAAGGAGGCGAAGGTGATGATCGGCAGCAGCGCGTTCCTCAGCACATGCTGGCGCCAGATCAATCCCGGTTTCAGGCCCTTGGCCCTGGCGGTACGGACAAAATCGCGATCGAGCACGTCGAGCACCGAGGCGCGCGTCACTCGCATGTAGATGGCCATGTAGAACAGGCCGAGCGTCAGAGCCGGAAGAATGAGATGAACGGCGACATCCCCGACAAGCGAGAGATCCGACCCGCCCTCGCCTACCGTCTGCATGCCGTAGGACGGCAGCCAGTTCAGCCAGACCGAAAACAGCAGGATCGCCATCAGGCCGGTCCAGAACAGCGGCATGGCAAAGAACATCACCGAAATGCCGGTCAGCACGGTGTCGAGCAGACTGCCGGCGTGCCGGGCGGCGATAGACCCGAGCGCAATGCCGGTCCCCAACGCAAAGCCAAAGGCGGTCAATGTCAGAAGCAGTGTGGCCGGCAGCCTTTCCGCGATGATATCGATAACAGGACGCTGGTCGCGGTAGGATTGGCCGAAGTCGAGACGCGCCAGCGACTTGGTGTAGATCCACAATTGCTCGGGCACGGAGCGATCAAGCCCGAGATCGTGGCGCAGTTCCGCGACAAAGGCCGGGTCGGCCGCGCCCTGATCCCCGGCCAGGACGGATGCCGCATCTCCCGGTGCGAGGCGCAGCAGCACGAAGTTGAGCACGATAACCCCAAACAGGATGAGAACCGCGCGGGCGGCCCGTCCCGTCAGGAAGCCAAGACGATCCATCCTACCCAGCCCCGCCAGCTATTTCGCCAGCCAGACATCGGCGAAGTTTTCATCTGTGCCGAGACCGGTCGCGATCAGATTGTGAACCTTGGTTCGGTAGAGCGTCGGAAAGACGATGTCGTGCGTCCAGATGAGCGGCACGTCGGCGGAGATGATCTTCTGGGCTTGCGAATAGAGCGCCTTGCGCTTGTCGAAGTCGTTCTCATGGGCGGCGTCGGCCAGCAGTCTGTCGACCTCGGGGTTGGAATAGCCATGCACATTGCCGCCGGTCGTGCCCGCATTGTCGCCTTCGAGCGTGGTGTAGGCATAGCTGATGCCGATTGCCGGGTCGGGGGTGGTGTAGACAAAGTTTTCGGCAAGATCATAGTCGAAGGTGGTCAGCCGCTTGAACCAGCCCGGCACGTCGGTCGCCACGATGTTGACCTTGATGCCGACAGACGTCAGCGCCTCCCGGATATATTCCGCCTCGCGCTGCCACAGCTCGCCATAGGGCAGCGGAACGAACTGCAGTTCGAAGCGCACGCCGTTGGCGTCGGGCTTCAGGCCGGCCTCGTCGAGGATGGCGTTCGCCTTGGCCAGGTCGAATTCATATTTCGTTTCGACCGAAGTGTCCTTGAACCGCGACAGACGCGACAGCGGGCCGTTGGTCTCGTGGCCGAATCCACCAAAGATCGTGTCGATGATGAACTGGCGGTCGATCGCATGCGCGATCGCCCGGCGCACCCGCGCATCGTCGAGCGGCTTGTGGCGGTTGTTGAGGTGGATGTAGCCGACCGGTTGAAGAAATTCCCAGCCTGCCTCGGTCAGTTGCACGCCATCGAGCCCGGCCAACCGCGTAATGTCGAAGTTCTCGACGTCGCCTGCGCGCAGCACATCCACCTGACCGGTTTCGAAAGCGATGGCGCGGCTGTTGGCGTCAGGGATGACGTGGAAGAAGATGTCGTTCAGATGGGGCTTGCCGGCATCCCAATAGTCAGGGTTGCGGACAAGGTGGATGAAGGACCCCTTCTTCCACTCGGCGAATTTGAACGGCCCGGTGCCGATGAACTTGCTGTTTGCCTCGGCGGTGCGAAAGTCGCTCACCCCTTCATAGAGATGGGCCGGCAGCACGGCGGTGTTGTGGACGTAGATGAAGGCTGGGTACGGCGCCTTGAGCGTGAACACCACGGTGTGGTCGTCCGGCGTGGCGATGTCCTTCACCTCCGCCAGGTTGAGTCGCGAGCGGGCCTGAAGTGCCGGCAGAAACTTCTGGAAGCTGAACACCACGTCCTTGGCCGTGAACGGCTGGCCGTCATGCCATTTTACATCGCGGCGCAGGTTGAAGGTGTAGACGAGGCCGTCATCCGAAATCGACCAGCTTTGCGCCAGGCGCGGCAGCGGCTTCAGATCGGCCGAATAGGTCAACAGGCTCTCGTAGATCTTGTTGCCGACATAGGTCGTCGGCCCGAGACGGTTGACGCCGATATTGACCGTCGGCGGCTCGGGCTGGACGATCAGGTTGAGCGTCCCGCCCGCCTCCTCTGCCGCAAGTCCGGTCAGCGTCAGAAGCGTGGCTGCCAGAGACAGCATGATGGTTCGCAACAGGCGGGAGATCATCGTGAATTCACCTTGTCGAATGATTTATCGCGGAGCCTGAGATGTCGCTCCGCGGGAGTGTGGCTCCGCCGGATGGCGCAGCTGACCTGCCTCTTGCGAGTTGCGGCGTACTTTGTGCACTAAGATTATAGACAAAGGGGATTATGATAAGGGAACATGCTTCATCGATGTCAGCCAGAGCGAATATTTTTCCCAATATCCGTGCTGAAATGAGAGCGAATTGCCTGATGGCGGGCGGTCACGACAGGCTCGCCGGGTCGCGCCATCTGGTTGTGATGTCGACGGCGAAGGTGCAGAACACGAACGATGCCGCGGCGAAGATCGTCGTCCCGATGACGACCGGAAAATCGCCTTCAAGCGCCGAGTTGATCGCCAGCCGGCCGACGCCGTCCAATCCGAAGATCGTCTCCGTGACGATCGCCCCGCCCATAATGACGGCAAGCTCCAGGCCACCCAGCGTGATCACCGGATTGAGCGCGGCCTTCAACGCATGATCGTAATAGACCCGCCATTCCGGAACACCCTTGGCGCGCGCCGTCCTTATGTAGTCCTCGCCCAGAACCTCAAGCATGCTTGCGCGGATCAGCTGCTGGAAAATGCCGATCTCGGCAAGTGCCAGCGTCAGCCACGGCAGGGCCAGATGCCGGGCCCATTCGAACGGATCTTTCGTCAGCGGCACATAACCGCTGCTTGGAAACCAGAAGACCCCATAGTTGGAGAGCTGGAAGAACAGGAAATAGGAGATCAGGATGCCGGAGAGGAACGTCGGCACCGACAGGCTCGCATAGGCGAAGCCCGATATCAGCCTGTCCAGCCAGGAGCCCTGCCGGCGCGCGGCAATCACGCCAAGCAGGATCGACAGCGTCATCCAAATGACGACGGCACCAAGGGCGAGCGAAAGCGTCACCGGCACCTTGGACAGGATGAGGTCTGTCACCGGTGTCTGCTTGCGGAAGGAGTAGCCCAGCGCTGGCGGCCAGTGAGCGATCCCCATCGGCGCGCCCTGGATGTCGGGGCCGCGGTAGAGGTAATACCATAGCTGGAGATACCATGGCTCGTTGAGCCGCAATGCCTGCGCTATCGCATCGATCGCCTGCTGGCTGGCGTTGCGCGGCGCCAGCATGGCGGCCGGATTGCGGTAGGCTATGCGGGTGATGAAAAATGCAATCACCAGCACGATCAGCAGCGTCGAGAGCGCCCGGAAGATCAGCCTGCCTGTATGCCGGATCATGGCGTCACCCGCTGCGGCGATGGGGGTCGAGGACGTTGCGCAGGCCAGCGCTCAGCGTGTTGAAGCCGGCCACGGTCAGAAACAGCGCGATGCCGGGTCCGAGCAGGAACCATGGCTGCAACTGGTAGAGGGATGAGCGCTGCGCCTCGGCGATCATATTGCCCCAGCTCGGCTGCGGCGCCTGCACGCCGACGCCGAGGAAGGAGAGCGTCGCTTCGGCGATGATGTTGGCCGGCAGTTGTACCGCCCAGTAGACCAGGATGACCGGCGCGATGTTGGGCAGGATCTCGCGCATGATGATCCTGGCCTTCGAGGCGCCGATCGTCTGCGCGGCTTCCACCAGCGGGCTGCGGCGCAGGACAAACACCAGGCCGCGCGTCAGCCGGGCAAAGTAGGTCCAGGAAAACAGGGTTATGATCAGCACCACCACCAGGGAGGGCGCAACAAACGGCTTGCCATCGACGCCCCGGTTCAGCGACAGGAGGCTGAGCGCGGTGACGATGAACGGGAACGACAAAGCGACGTCCACCGCCTGCGAAATGACGCGGTCGACGCGACCGGCAAGAAATCCGCTGACGAGGCCGATGGCGGTGCCGATGATCATGGCAAGCGTGGTCGCCGGGATGGCGATGGCCAGCGATACGCGCGCGCCGTAGAGCGTTCTGACCAGCACGTCGCGGCCGTTGCCGTCGGCGCCAAGTGGAAATTCGAACGTGGGGCCAGTCGGCAGTCCCATCTCGGTCAACGCCGTATCGCGGAACTGCTCCGTCACCCCGTGCCCCAGCAGCCATGCGACCACTGGCGCCAGCAGCGCACCGGCGGTGACGAAGCCTATGATCAGCGCGCCGATGCGAAAGGACCGTTCGCGCAGCAGCGCTCGCACAAGCAGCGACCTGTAGGAATTCACCACCTCGCCATGCCCCAGCAGGACGTGGTCCTGGACGGACGCCAGGGCGCGGATCTCAGGCATGCGCGGCGATCCGCTCGGGAACCGGGTTGCGCCGCAGGACCTTGCCGGGGATCGCGTCTATCAGCCTGACCGTGTAGGGATGCCGGGGAGCGCCGAAGACACGGCCTGTCTCGCCGGCTTCCACAATGACGCCCTTCTCCAGCACGATGACGCGGTCGCACAGTTCCGACACGACGCCGAGATCATGCGAGATGAAGAGCAGCGACAGGCCTCGCTGCCGGCGAATGGTCTGCAGCAGCCTGATGATCTTCGCCTGCGTCGTGATGTCGAGTGCCGATACCGGCTCGTCGGCGACGATCAGCGAGGGTTCGAGCGCGATGGCGCGCGCAATGGCGACACGCTGCCGCTGGCCACCTGAAAGCTGGGCCGGGTAACGATCCAGCACGTCGTCGGGAAGTTCCACGTGGCGCACCAGATCCTGCACGCGCCGGCGTATCGCCGCGGCGTCCAGTCTGGTGCCGATGATGAACGGTTCCGCCAAAATGGACCGGATGCGCCGCCGCGGGTTGAGGCTCGCATAGGGGTCCTGAAAGATGACCTGTATGTCCGACCTGAGTTTCCGGTCGATGGCGATGCCGCCGACACCCGGACGCGAATAGATACGCTCCCGCAGGGAGATGCTGCCCTCGTCCGGCCGGTCGAGCCCGGCGATCAGCCGGCCGATTGTCGACTTGCCGGAACCGGATTCGCCGACGAGACCGACGATCTCGTTTTCGCGGACGGTGAACGAGATATTCGTGAGCACCGGCCTGATCAGACCGCCTGCGGCGGAGCGGCCTGCGAACGAACGCGCGATTGCCGAGACGGAGAGCAAATCGGGCATCGACGGCAGCGCCGGGAGTAGCGATGATCGCGCCGCGCGGGCCACCAGGCCGCCAAGCCGCGCCGCACCGAGCAGCTCCCTGGTGTAGGCTTGGCGCGGTGCCCTGTAGATCAGCTCGGCCGGCGCCTGCTCCACCACATGCCCCGCACGCATCACCAAGACATCGTCGGCAATGTCCGAAACGACGGCCAGATCGTGGCTGACGAAGATCATCGCCGTGCCGTGGTCCTGCTGAATTCGTTTCAGCAGATCGAGGATCGACGCTTGCACGGTGACGTCGAGCGCCGTCGTCGGTTCGTCGGCGATGATCAGACCGGGATTGAGCGCGATCGCCGCTGCGATCATCACGCGCTGGCGCATGCCGCCGGAGAACTGCCTGGGATAGTCGTTCACGCGGGCCGAAGGGTCGGGGATGCCGACATCGGCCAGAAGATCGAGAACGCGCTGACGCAGCTCCCCACGTCCCACCCTGCGGTGGGCGGTGATCGCTTCGGCGATCTGCTGGCCGATCGTCTTCAACGGATGAAGATTGCTGAGCGGGTCCTGGAAGACGAAGCCGATGCCGGCACCTCTCCGCCGGCGCAGGTCGCCGGCGGAGAGGCCCAGTATCTCATCGCCCTTGTGCAGCACGCTGCCGCGAACGCTCGCCGCCGGCGGCAGAAGGCCGGTGGCGCCGAGCAGCGACACACTCTTGCCCGAGCCCGATTCGCCGACGATGGCGAGTGTCTTGCCTGGCTCGACTCCAAACGAGACGCCATGCACCACTTCCACCGCGCCGAATGCGACGCGCAGATCGGCGACAGAGAAGATGGGCACGCGCGCCTCCTTTTGCCAATCCGGCCTTGCTACTGCTTGAGGGCTATGTTGGTGATGTCGGCATTCACGGCCAGCGACGACCACACCCAGTTGGCGAGGCGATCGGAAGTGACCACGACCTTGCGCTTCTCGAACAACGGGATCCATGGCAGATCGGCGGAGACGAGTTTGTCGGCCTTCGTCCAGATCGGTCCCGGATCGTCGGAGGGATAGGCCTGCGCCGCGAGCTTGTTGAGTTCCGGATTGCTGTAGCAGATGGCGTGGACGTTGCCGGTGCCGCAAGGTGCCGCGTCCGAATTCAGCCAGCCGCCGAGGAGCATGCGCGTGCTCGGTCCCTGCCAGTCCGGGGAGAATGTGCCGCCGAGGGACACGTCCCAGCGGCTCTTCGGATCCTGGATGAAGGCGTACCACTGCGTCGGCGGGATCGGGATCAGGTTGAGCGTGATACCCGCTGCTTCCAGATCCTCCTTCAGCGTCACGGCAATCGCTTCGAACTGCGCGTTGCCCCTGTAGATCGCGTCGAACGCAATGCCATTCGGATATCCCGCTTCGGCGAGCAGTTCCTTTGCCTTGGCCGGATCACCCCTGTAGCTTTCGGTCGGATACGGGTCGAACTTCTCGTAGCCGAGAATGGTCGAGGTGATGATCTGGGTGAGCGGCACCGCGCCGATCGAGCCAGCCTGGGTCTGCGCCAGATGTTCGCGGTTCACCGCATAGGTCAGCGCCTGCCGGACCTTCAGCTTGCGCAGCGCCTCGGCCCCGTCGCTCTTGACCTCCGGCCGCTGGTTGAAGGTGATGAAGTTCGCCGATCCACTGTTCGTCACATGGATGTCGGGGCTCTTCTGCGACAGGAAGCGCTGGATCGTCGGAATGGGCGGGATGTCGAGATAGAGCGACAGATCAGCCTCACCGGCGATGATCTTCTGGACGACGCTGTCCTCGCTGTTGGCGGTGAAATCGATATCGATCTCATCGGCATAGGCCCTGCGCGCCTGGTCGGACTCCGCCTTGAAATTCTTTGCCTTCTTCAGAACCAGCTTCTGACCCTGCTCATAGGTGTCGACATAGTAAGGGCCGCTGGACGGCAGGTTCTTGCGCGACTCCAGCGAGTCCGGGAAATATTTGGACGCGATCTCGGGCGCCACCGGGGACACGAAATTCATCGAAAGGATGTTGAGGAAGTCGTAGTTCTTGGTGTCCGACTTGATGACCAGCGTGTGCTCGTCGGGAGCCGAGACGCCGGCAATCTCGTGCGTGTCGGTGAAAGCCTTGGTCGCAGCGAGATCGCCTGTCGGCACTTTCGCGAATTCCTTGCAATAGTCGACGAAGCCGGAGATCACGAGGTTGAAATAGTTGATGGCGGCGACCTGCTTGTTGGGATCGCAGAAGCGCTTGACGCCATAGACGAAATCACTGGCGACGATCTTGCGCTCGATGCTGCCGGAGAAGAACACGTCGTCCTTCAAATGGAAGGTGTAGACCTTGCCGTCGTCGCTGATGTCCCAGGACTTGGCGAGATCCGGCACGAGCGTGGTGTCCTCCTTGAGGCCGGCTGGCGAGCCGGGATAGGTCACCAACTGGCGCGTTGTTGCGCGCAGGATTTCCCAGGAATCGATGCTGTAGCCGGTGAGCGGATCGAACGCATCGAGATCGGACTGGATCGAAGCAATCCGCAGGACCCCGCCATGTTTCAGATCTTCCGCTTGCGCGGATGAACCAAGAACATAAATCGACAGAATGCCACCTGCAATTCCCAATAGTAACTTACGCGCAACATGTGTTGTCATTACTTCTCTCCGATTATAAATAATTCTTCAAAATACCATTGCATTTAGCGAGAATAATTTTGAGATAAAATTACCCATTTTTCAAACACACTTTCAAAATACATTTTATATTAGCTCCGCCTGTCAAAACATTGTTCCGGAATGAGGCAAGGCCGGCGCCGTGAACAGCGTGTCGAGCGTTTCGACCGCAGCCCGGTCGAAGTCGCCGAGGCGCCCCGTCTGCGCGAGCTGCCACCACTTCACGCCGCCGAGATAGGCCGCCGAAACCGCGGCCACGTCCGTCACCACGGCGGCGGACAGATTGGTGCGCTCGGCTCCTTCTGGCGAGAGGCGCAGCCTGGTCGCGTTCTCGGGCAGGATGGCATCGGAGACTTCCAGCACGACGCTGCCCTGCCCGGCATAGGACCGGGCTGTTAGAGCCTTTTCAGCGTCCAGGAGCCGCAGCCATGTTTCGTCGCGCGCCGCCGAAACGCGAACGCTTCGAAAATCCTCGAACAGCCACGGCAGCAGATCGTCCGCGGGACGGCTCCAGAAGACGATGCGATGCGGCAGGTCGACCGCCAGCAGATGTGCGACGAGCGCGACATAGGCGGCCGGACTGTAGGCCACGATATCATCGACCACGATGGTGCGTTCCGAGCTGGTGAACCAGCTGTCGAGGCCGACAGGGTGATAGCGCACGAACCCGGTTTCCGAACCCTTGTCGCCGTGAACGGCGACGTAGTTAGGCGTGCCGCTGTGCGTCTGGCGCAACGCCTGAAAATCCCACCAATAGGCCGAGCGTGTGATGACGCCCGCGCGCGAAACAGGCTGACCCGCGTAGATGCGCGCCTGTATCGCCCAGGCATCGTCGCTGTCGATCAGCCGAATCTTGTCGGAGTACGTCAGCCCTGCCCGCAGGCGCGCGCGCTGGGTGTCGACTTCCAGGCTGACAGAAGTATTGGCGATCGCATAGCCAAAGTTGCCGTAGATGCGCGCGTCGGAGGCCCGCAAGGTGGCCGCCGCCTCGCCCTGTTCGCGCGCGGCGCGCAGCTGCGCCTTGAACAGCGCCGTGGCGGCGCCACGCCGCGTATGGGTGGGCAGCACGCCGACATGGGTGACCGCGGCCTGCGGCAACCAGGCGCCGCCGGGAACCGCGATCCGTCCCGAATAGGAGTCGGTTGTGCCAACGAGCGTCTCGCCGTCGAAGGCGCCCCAGGTGCGATCCGGCTCGAACAGTCTGTCGATCAGCGCGTCGTCGATCGGGCCGAGCGGCGGCAGGCCGACCATGGCCGTGCGGAAGGTGCGTGCGGCCTGCGCGAGTTCGGCCTTCCCGGTCAGCAGGCGCACATCCGATATCATGATGCCTTCCGCGTGGGCACGGCTTCAGGCTTGTGCGCTTCCGGCTGCGGCGGCTGCGCATAGGTTCGCGGTCTCGGCAGCGTTTCGGCCAGCAGATATGTGCCGACCTCGCGCGCCCGGTAGGAGACCGGATCGTGGACGGTATGGGTGCGCGCGTTGCGCCAATAGATGTCGAGGCCATATTTGTTGGCCGTCGAGCGCGCGCCCGTCGCTTCGAAGATGCGCGCCGTCACGTCGAGCACGACGTCGTTGGCGACGATCTTGCCCTGGTCGATGATCGTTGCGAGTTCGCCCCATTGCTGCGCCGTCACCGACGCTCCGGCATGCAGTGCCGCCTCGTAAAGCGCCGCGGCCTTGTCGGCGATTGCTATGCCCGCCGCAATGCCGGCGGATAGCCGGCCGAACAGCACCAGATGGTAGGGATCGTCGATCGCCCGTTCCAGCCCGGACTCCGGCCAGGGCCGGCCGAAGCGGCGGACATGATCGGCGGCGGCGGCAAGAGCGCCCTCGGCGATGCCGAGATAGAAATTGATGAAGATGAGCTGGCTGAACAGGACGCGCAGGCCGTCGCGCAATTCGACATCGCCCTCATAATCGTCGAGGGCGCTGAGCAGCTCATCCTCGAAGACTTCGACACGGTCGAAAGTGACACTGCCGCTCGCCGTCAGTCTCTGGCCGAGATTGTCCCAGTCGCCGCCGAAGCTGATGCCCTTGCGCGTCGGCGGGATCTGATAGTGAGCGCGTTTGCCGTTGTCCCAGAGGCTGACGGTGATGACTTGGGCCACCGAGGCGCCGGTTGCGAAGGTGCGCCTGCCGTTCAGGAAGCGGCGGTCGCCGACATGCTCGATCTCGTTCCACTGGTCGCGCGGGTTGCTGACGCCGCCCTGGAACCAGCCTTGTGCGCCGACGCCACGCGCCGTCTTTTCCCACTGCTGACGCGTGCCGAGAATGTAAGTCCAGACACCGTTGGAATAATGATACGCGATCAGTTGTCCGATCGAGCCGTCGGCGGCCGCGATGATGCGGCTGATCTTGAGCGCCTGGACGAGGTTTGCGCCGGCGCCGCCGAATTCGCGTGGCGCAGCCAAGCCGAGCAGGCCGCTTTCGCGCAGCAGCGCCAGTTCTTCCACCGGGTCCTTGTTTGCCCGGTCGCGTTCGAGCGCCGTTGCCGCGAGTTGCCGCGCCACGTCGCGGGCCTTCTCGGCCCAGGTCTCGAATTCGGCGTCGCTGAGGCCCGGATAGATCTGAATGTCCGACATTGTCTTCTCGTCATGCTCCATTGTCGCGACCACCAAAGGCCGCACATGTTTCAGGCTGCGAGCAGCCCTTTCGATTTCAAGACCGCCAGCGCGCCTTCGGCGAAATGATAGGCTTCCTCGACATGCGGCTGGCCCGACAGGATGAAGTGGTCGAAACCGACGGCGTGGTACTCCTCGATGAGCGACGCCACCTGCTCGTGGCTGCCGACGATCGCGGTGCCGGCGCCGCCGCGAACCAGGCCGTAGCCGGCCCACAGATGCGGCGATATTTCGAGATCGCGCACGCTGCGCGCGGTGAGCGCCGCGGTGCCGCTGTCGCTATGCAACGCGTTCATCCGGCGCTGGCCGGCCGATTCCGTGCGCGCCAGGATTGCCTGCGCCTGCGCGATCCGCTCCGGCGTCAGTCTCTCCAGCAGCCTCTCGGCCTCCTCCCAGGCCTGCGCCTCGGTATCGCGACTGATGACATGCAGGCGTATGCCGAAGCTTAGTTTGCGGCCCTGCGCGGCGGCGAGTTCCCGCACATGGCCTATCCGGGCAGCCTCGGTTGCCGGGCTCTCGCCCCAGACCAGATAGGTGTCGACATGGCGCGCGGCGACCGCTTGCGCAGCACCACTTGCGCCACCGAAGAAGATATCGGGAAGCGGCCATTTGCCGAAATCGATCTGGGCGCCTTCGATGTCATAGTGCTTTCCCCTGAAATCGAAGCGCCGGCCCGAACCGGCTGGCAGGACCACGCCGCGCAGGATCTCGAGGAACTCTCCCGTGCGTTCATAGCGCTGGTCGTGGCCGAGATGATCGCCGAAGCGTTTCTGCTCCAGCGGATCGCCTCCGGTGACGACGTTGAGCAGCAGCCGCCCACCCGATATGCGCTGAAGGGTCGCCGCCTGGTGGGCGACCAGCGTCGGCGAGATCAGGCCGGGACGGAAGGCGACGAGGAACTTCAACCGCGTCGTGACCTGCGCCAGTGCTGCCGTGACTATCCAGGCATCCTCGCACCAGGTTCCGGTCGGCGTCAGCACGGCTTCGAAGCCCAACGTCTCCGCGGTCTTGGCGACCAGCGAGAGATAATCGAGGCTCGCTTCCCGAAACCGCGATCGTGACGGGCCGTTGCCGAGATGGGAATCATCGCCAGAGCCGACGATTTCCCGGCTGTCGCCGTTGGTCGGCAGATACCAGTGGAGATGGATGCCGCTCACTCGGCCGCCTCGACGATGGTACCCCAGTTCGAGCGGTCGCGTGCGGCTGTTCCCGGATGGTCGTCGCGCAGCAGCCGCTGGCCCGCTCCCTGGAAGCGCTCGCGGATCGTGGTGCCGGGCGCGCCACGTTCCCGGATGCGACCCCGCCGCCGCAGCTCCGGGACGACGAATTCGATGAAGTCCTCGAACGTGCCCGGACTGACGACATAGGCCAGGTTGAAGCCGTCGACGCCGGATTCATCGGCGATGCGTTCGAGCTCGTCGGCGATCCTCTGCGGTGAGCCGACCAGCTTGGGATGGATGCCGCCGAGCCCGATATACTCGGCGATCCCGGCCACGGTCCAGCGCCGGTCGGCATCGATCCGCGTCAGATTGGCAAGGGCTGAACGGCCGGCATTTGTCTCGATATATTCGAGCGGGTGGTCGAGTGGGTATTGCGACCAGTCGACGCCGGTCCATGCCGAAAACAGCGCCAGGGCCGCTTCGACACTGGTGTAGGATAGATAGTCCTTGTGCTTGGCCTCGGCCTCTTCGTCCGTGGCTCCGGTGATGACGGTGACCGCGGTGATAAACTTTATCGCATCCGGCGCCCGTCCGAGTTCGACGGCGCGGGCACGGATCGCCTCGACCGAGCGGCGGATGGAGGCCGTGCTGGTGCCGCCGAGGAACACCACCTCGCCGTTGCGAGCAGCGAATTCGCGCCCGCGCGGCGAGGTTCCCGCCTGGAACAGAAGCGGCGTGCGCTGCGGACTGGGCTGCGCGAGATGCGCGCCGGGCACGGAGAAATATTTGCCGAGATGGCCGATCGGATGGACTTTGGAAGAGTCGGTGTAGAGCCCCTTCTCACGATCGTGCACGACCGCCCCGTCCTCCCAGGATCCCTCCCAGAGCTTGTAGGTGACATCCAGGAATTCCTGCGCCAGATCATAACGCTCGTCATGGTCGATCTGGCGTTCCAGGCCGAGATTCTTCGCCGCCGATTCCAGAACCGAGGTGACGACGTTCCAGGCGATGCGGCCCTTGGTCAGATGATCCAACGTGGTGAACTTGCGGGCCAGGAGATAGGGCTGCTCGTAAGTGGTCGACACGGTGATGCCGAAGCCGAGATGCTTGGTGGCGGCGGCCATTGCCGAGACCAGCAGCAGCGGGTCGTTGACCGGCGACTGGGCTGCGGTGCGCAGCGACGCATCCGGTGTCCCCCGGAAGACATCGAGGTGGCCAAGCGCGTCGGCGAGGAACAGCGCGTCGAAGCCGCCGTCGTCGAGCAGCTTTGCCAGCGAGGTCCAGTATTCGAGGCTGGTGTAGGTGTTGGCGCGGTCGCTCGGATGACGCCAGAGGCCCGCCGACACGTGACCGACCACGGTCATACCGAAGCCGTTGAGGATGAGAGGCTTGACCGCCTTATGGGTGGAACTTGCCATGCTTCGGCTCACGAATAGTAGGTTGGCGGCGGCACACGGCCGTTAAGCGCGAAGTCACCGACTTCCAGCACCTTGTAGTGGACGGGATCATGCAGGCTGTGGGTGCGGACGTTGCGCCAGTAGCGGTCGAAGCCGAACGAGCGCGCCGTCGAGCGGGCGCCGGTGAGCTCGAATATCCGCGACGTCACTTCTAGGGCGACCTCGGTCGAATGCACCTTCGACTGGTAGGCGATTGCCGCGGCGCGGCCGCGCTCTTCCGCGGTGAGATCCTTACCGCGCTCGAAGGCGCGCTGCACGGCCTCGCCGGCGGCGTCCGCGAGCGCCTGCGCGGACGCCAGCGCGATCGAAAGCCGGCCGAAGCGCTCGACAACCAGCGTGTCCTCGGCGGCTTTCTTTGCCGGCGAGGACAGCCATGGCCTGCCGCGTTGGGTGATGTAATCCCTGGCGTCTTCCAGGGCAGCAAGGGCGGTGCCGAGATAAAGTTCGCCGAAGGCTGCATGAACGATCGGCACATGCAGCGTGGCATGCGGCGGATGAACCGTATCATCAGGCCAATGCCCGACCAGATCGTCGGCGGATGCGGCGACATTTTCGAGCGCCGCACTGCCGCTGACCGTCAGCCTCTGGCCGATATTGTCCCAGTCATTGCCGAAGCTGAGGCCTGACGTGGGGTTGGCGACGATGAACTGGCCGATATGACCGCTGGCATCGGTGCCGGCGATCCGCGTGCTCCCGGCAAAGCGCACCCAGACCTGCAGCGTGTCGGCCACCTGCGCACCACTGGTGAAAGGCTTGGCGCCGTTGAGCACGAAACCGCCGTCCACCTGCCTCGCCTCGACAAGCGGCTCATAGGCGGCCTGCGCGATGCCGGCATGAAACCAGCCCTTGGAGAGAAAGCCTTGAAGCCGTCTTTCGATCAGGGACTTGTTGTCGCCGTCCAATCCGATTGCCGTGCCGAAGAGATGGTAGATGACGATCTGGGCTATCGATGTATCGCCCCTGGCCAGGATGCGGACGATCCTGAGCACTTCGGCCGGCGTCGCGCCACCGCCGCCAAATCGCTTGGGAATATAGATCGTCAGCAGGCCGGCCAGACGCAAAAGGTCTATCTCGGCATGCGGGGCGGCCCCGGCCAGATCGCGCGCTGCAGCTGTTCGCTTGAGTTCGCGCACGACCTCCTCGGCCTTCTCGGCCCAGCCTTGGAAATCGCTGCGCTGTTCATGCTGAACGGTGGCGTGGATGGTCATGATACCAAAGCCTCCGGCTGACGGCCCTGCGAGAAAGCGTGTTGCGCCGCCGGATGATCGGCGGGCGGGCGGCTGTCACGCCCGAAGAGCCTGGAGCGCAGCGAGGGACCGAGATCCTCGCGAATGCGCCCGCGCCGCCGCAACTCGGGAACGACATGGGCGGAGAAATCGATGAAGCTGCCGGGGCTGACCACATGCGTCAAATTGATGCCGTCGGTATCGGTGGCTTCCAGCCATTGCTCGAGCTCGTCCGCAACGGTCTTCGGACCGCCGACAAACGACTTGCCGCGCCCAAAACCACCCTCCGGGGAAAACGCCTGGCGCAAGGTCCACTGGCGGCCCGACGACGGGTCGTCGAACATGCGCAGCAGGGAGCGGTTGGAATCGGTTTCGGTGTAGCGGATAGGCTGGTCGAGATCGTGCCTGGAAAAATCGATGCCGGTCGTTGCCGAATAATGCACCAGCGCGCCTTCGACATCGTAGTGCGACCTGTAGTCAGCGAGCTTGGCGGCCGCGGCGGCGTCGGTTTCATCCGTGATCACCGAGACCGCGGATATGAACTTGATGCTGCCTGGAGCCCTGCCTTCATCGCGGGCAAGCCGCTTCACCTCAGCGACATTGCGGCGGATGCCATCGACATCGGCACCGGCGACAAAGACCACCTCCGCGTGACGAGCGGCAAAGCGCTGGCCGCGCGGCGAACCGCCCGCCTGGAACAGCACCGGCACCCTCTGCGGACTGGGCTCCGAGAGATGCGGACCCGGAACGTTGAAGTAGCGACCGGAATGACCGATCGGATGGACCTTTTCCGGATCGGTATAGAGACCGTCCGGGTTGGCGGCGCTGCCGCGATCACGCACCAGGGCACCGTCTTCCCAGGAACCCTGCCAGAGCTTGTAGGCGACATCCATGAACTCGTCGGCGATCTCGTAGCGCTCGTCATGCGCCACCTGCCTGTCGAGACCGAGATTGCGCGCCGCGCTGTCGAGCTGCGAGGTGACGACGTTCCAGGCGATCCGCCCCTTGGTGAGATGATCGAGCGTGGTGAATTTGCGCGCCAGCAGATATGGCTTTTCGTAGGTCGTCGAAACGGTGACGCCGAAACCCAGCCGGCTTGTCGCGCCGGCAAGCGCTGAGACCAGCAACAGCGGATCGTTGACGGGGGACTGCACGCCCTTTGCCAGCGAGGCGTCGTATCCACCGCCATAGACGTCGAGAAGGCCCAGCGCGTCGGCGATGAACAAGCAATCGAAGCCGCCCTCCTCCAGTGCTTTGGCAAGTTCGATCCAGTAGTCCAGCTCGGCATGTCGATAGGCCTGGTCGGCCGGATGACGCCAAAGGCCGTAGGCGACATGGGAGACGGCATTCATGGTGAAGCCATTGAGAATAATAGGAGATTTTGCCATATGACAACCCAGACAAACGCGCTCAGCACGGGATCGATCTTTGTCTATCGATTTAGTGTAATTCAAAGCATCGCGCGTGGAGATTTTTCCTAAAGATCGCGGTGTTTGTGACAATCCATTACTGGATGGTGTCGAAGCGGCCAGTATCGAGCCGCATCACCAAGGTTGTCGTCAAGCCATGCGGACAATCCATGCCCAGCTTCGCCGAACTGCGGCAGCGCATGGCTGCCCTGGCGCGATGCGACCCAGGGCGTTTCTCAGCAATGTGGCATATAAGCACCGCGGAAGTGCAAAACCGGCGCGATAGTTTCAGATCCTGCCAGCCGAACTGAGGGGCCCGCTCAAGCCAGCTCGAACCGCTCGATGGCGCGCATGATGCCACGCAGCTCGGCGAGGCCTTTCAGCCGGCCGATCAGCGAATAGCCGGGATTGATCCTGGTCTTGCCGATGTCGTCGGCGAGCAGATGGCCATGGTCGGGCCGCATCGGAATACGCCAGTCGGCACGGCCCTCTCGGCGGCGGCGTGCCTCTTCCTGCATCAGAGCGAGAATCACATTCGCCATGTCCGTGCCGCCCTCGAGATGCTCGGCCTCGTGGAACGAGCCGTCATCCTCGATGGTGATGTTGCGCAGATGGGCGAAATGGATGCGGTCGGCGAATTCCTTGACCATGGCGACGATGTCGTTGTCGGCGCGCGTGCCATAAGAGCCGGTGCAGAACGTCAGGCCGTTGGCGGGGCTGTCGACGGCGTTGAGGATGAAACGCGCATCCTCGGCGGTCGAAACGATGCGTGGCAGGCCATAGAGCGAGAAGGGCGGGTCGTCGGGATGGATACACATGCGCACCCCCTCCTCTTCGGCCACAGGAATGATCTCGCGCAGGAACCAGGCAAGGTTGTCGCGCAGCTCCCCTGGCCCGATCGCGTCGTATTCCGCCAGGGCCTCGCGAAAACTGTCCCTGTTATAACTGCGCTCGGTTGCCGGCAGGCCGGCGATCAGATTGCGCTCGATCCTGTCGATCGCCTCGCCGCTCAATTCCTTCAGCCGCGCTTCCGCCTCGGCGATGCGGGCGGGGGTATAGCCGGCCTCGGCATTGACGCGCTTCAGCACAAACAAATCGTAGGCCGCGAAATCGATCGCGTCGAAACGCAGCGCATAACCTGTCGTTGGCAGCCGATAGGCGAGATCCGTGCGCGTCCAGTCGACCACCGGCATGAAATTGTAGCAGACCGTCGCAATGCCGGCCTTGGCGAGCGCGCGGATCGAGTCGCGATAGTAGCCGGCGTAGCGCTCGCGTTCCGGCGTGCCGATCTTGAAGGAGTTGTGGACCGGAATGCTCTCGACCACCGACCATGTCAGGCCGGCGGCCTCGATGACACGCTTGCGCTCCAGAATGCTCTCGAGCGGCCAGGCGCGACCGTCGTAGATATCGTGCAAGGCGCTCACCACGCCGGTCGCACCGGCCTGCCTGACATGATCGAGCGTTACCGGATCGTTCGGTCCATACCAGCGCCAGCACTGTTCCATTGCCGCTTCCTTCTGCGAGAGAACGGCAACCTATTGTTGGACCACAATGGGTGTCAAACTAGGAACGGTTTCGGACAGCGAATGAAGGAGTTTTCCCAATGAAGGATTTCGACGGCAAGGTGGCTTTGGTGACGGGCACGACCGGGATTGGCCTCGCAACCGCCAGACGCCTCGCTGCAGGGGGTGCTGCGATCGTCGCCTGCGGCATCGACCGCGCGGCCAACGCTGCGCTGAAATGGGAACTGGAAAGCTCCGCAGCCGGGGCGCTTGTCATAGGCGCCGACGTCTCCGTGCCCGATCAGGTTCGCGACGCGGTCGCGACTGGCGTCGAGCGGTTCGGCGGCCTCGATATCATCGTCAATTCGGCGGCGGTGCATCCGTACGGAACCGCGACCAGCACCGATTTCGAGACCTGGAACAGGGCGATGTCGGTCAATGTCGGGTCGATCTATCTGACAGCGCATTTCGGCATCCCGGAAATGGTCCGCAGGGGCGGCGGCGCCATCATCAACGTCGCTTCGGTGCAGGGCTTTGCCTGCCAGCAAAACGTCGCCGCCTATGCCACCACCAAGGGCGCCATCCACACGCTGACGCGTGCCCTGGCCCTCGACCATGCGCGCTCCGGCATCCGCGTCAATTCCGTCAGCCCGGGCTCGATCCGCACCCCGATCCTGGAGAAGGCCGCCCGCGGCGAGAACGGCACGGATGCCGATGTCGAGGCCGCCTACAAGCGCTTCGGCGAAGCGCACCCCATCGGGCGCATCGGCGAGCCGGAGGAAGTGGCTGAACTCATCGCTTTCCTGTGTTCGTCGAAGGCCGGCTTCTGCACTGGCGCGGACTACAAGATCGATGGCGGCCTGACCGCCGGCATCGGCGTGAAGTAAATCATGAGGGGTCGGGCGACCGGGAGTCGTTGACGTCCGACTATTTACACTTCGCCATTGAAGGCCGAGACAGGCTGCACGGTGAGCGCGCCCCGGCGCCGCACCCTAGCGAAATTTCGGAAACGCGCCGCCAGCCGGCGCGTTGGCCCAGCTCTGCAAGGTCTGGCCGCCGTCGATCAGCCAATCCACGCCTGTGACGTGCCTCGCCTCGTCGGAGGCCAGGAAAGCCACGGCGGCCGCGACATCGTCCGGCTGGCCGATGCGGCGCAACGGAATGCGGTCGGCGAAATGCTGGACGCTGCTCTTGAATTCGCCGTCGCCGGAAACCGGCACGCCAAGCGTCGTCTCGATCACGCCGGGGCAGATGGCGTTGACGCGTATGCCGTAAGGCGCGGCATCGAGCGCTGCGACCCGCGTCAGGCCGACCACCCCGTGTTTGGAAGCGACATAGCCGGCACCACCCGAAAGGATGTCCCAACCGGCCATGGACGAGCCCATGTTGACGATCGAGCCTTCGGTCCCGGCCTCGATCATCGCCCGAAGCGACGCCTGCAGCACGAGGAAGATGCCGCGCAGATTGATGCGGATGGTCGTATCCCAGTCTTCGACCGGCAGGTCGTGAACGGGAGCGACGACGCCGGAAATTCCGGCATTGTTGAACACCACGTCGAGGCCGCCGAACGCCTCGACGATCGTTGCGACGGCGCGCCGCACATCCGCTTCATCGGTGACGTCAGCCTCGATCGCCAGGGCGTCGTCGCCGAGGGAGCTGGCCAATTGCCGCGCCGCCGCGCCATTGCGGTCGACAATGGCGACCCGCGCGCCTTCGTCAAGGAAACGCCGCACCGCTGCGCTGCCGATCGCGCCGGCGCCGCCGGTGACGAGGACCTTTTTCTGGTCGAACCGTTTCATCCTTCGGTCTCCGGCTTTGGATAGGAACGCCATGAATACTTTGGTTCGAAACCGATCGTTTCGCGCGCATGGACCGTGTCGAGCACGGCGCCGAAGCCGGCGATCGGCCGCGACAGAGCGACATCAGGATAGACCCGGCGCACGAGCGCTTCGGTCTCCTCTTCCATGAATGTGTCGGCGGCGCTCAGGAGGACGCGCAGATGGCCATCGCCTTGCCATTCAAGCGCCCGCAGGAAGCCCTGCCCGGCGTCGCGCGCATCGAGATAGGCCCACAGGTCGCGGGCACTGTCGGCGGTGGCGCGGCGCGGCCCGACGCCCTCGAAAAAAGAACCCGGCGTCTGGATCCACGGCAGGCGGATACTGACCGCCGAGAAGGCCCCCCGGCGCACCGCCGCGTCGACGATTTCCTCGCCCAGCCATTTCGACAGGCCGTACGGGTCCTGCGCGCCGACCGGATGGTTCAAGTCGACCGGCAGATAGGGCGGCCGCACAGGTTTCTCGAAAAAGGGATAGCCGAAAACGCTGAAGGACGAGGCATAGACGAAGCGCCTGGCGCCGGCCATGGCAGCTGCCTCGACCACATTGTAGGCGGTCGTGATGTTGGTCTTGAACACCTCGCCGCCGGCCCGGCCGGTCGGCCGCGGAATGGCCGCGACATGCACAACGGCATCGCAATCGCGCACCAGCTGCAGCGTCGATCCCAGATCGGTTAAATCGGCGGTTGCGTGGCGCCATGCGACCTCACCCGGCACCACGGCATCGACACCAAGCACATCGTGGCCGGCCGCAACCAGAGCCTCGGCCACATGGCGGCCAAGCAGGCCGCTGGCTCCGGTGACGATGGTTTTCATATCTCGGCCTCGGCTCCGCAATTAAGCGGCTTGAATATTGTTGATGGTCATACAAATCGAGCACATGCCTGACAAGCGTTGTCAAGGCCATTTCGCGATGGACAAATAGCGCATACGCTTGTCGGAGCGCGGTGCGCAAGGCCGACCAGCACGCTTTGCGTCGAACGGGATTGACTTGGCATCCGCTAGGGTTTTTTGTATGAGCATCAACGATCGGTCAAAGGAGCTCGCCATGTCCGTGGACAGTTTTTCCTCACATCGGCACGATGACGCGGTGCGCCTCGATCCACGCCGTGCAGCCGTTATCGTCATCGATATGGTCAATGAGTTCTGCAAGCCCGGCGGGGCCATGGTCCTGCCTGGGTACGAGACGCTGGTCGCGCCGCAACTGGCCGTGATCGAGGCCGCGCGCGCCGCCGGCGTGCCGGTGATCTGGGTCCATGACAGCCACCGGCCGGGCATGCGACGCGAGCGCGAATGGCTGAAGCGCACACCGCATTGCCTGGATGGAAGCTGGGGGCCGGAGATCATCGAGGATCTCGGCGCCCGCGATGACGAGATCCATGTGATCAAGCGGCGCTACTCGGCCTTCTTTCAAACCGACCTCGACCTGACGCTGAAAGACATGCAGACCGATCAGTTGATCATCTTCGGCGTGGTCACCAACATCTGTGTGCGCTCGACCGTCCATGATGCCTTTTTCGAGGGCTATGAGGTGGTGGTGCCAAGCGATTGCTGCGCGGCGACGGGACCACGCGAGCAGGAAAGCTCGCTCTATGACATAGCGACCCATTTCGGCGTGGTCAGCGATTCGGCTGATGTCGTCGCAGCCCTCCGCGACGGGAGGTCGCTTCAACCAGCGGAGGTCGCGGCTTGAGCTTTTTTCAAACCGGCGACATCCAAGACAGCGGCGATAGGAGTCCGGTGTGACGACTGAAAAGAAACCGCAATCCGAAAAAGGCGCGACGCCGAAAACGCCGAGCGGCGATGCACCCCCGAGCCGCGAGCAAGTGCTGCAACAATACGCCGAGACCGGCTATGAATTGGACCGCCACCCGGCGCACGTCATCCGCCGGGCGCATCAGCGCGCGACGTTGCGCTTCCAGCAGGTGATGGCCGGCGAAGACCTTTCGCCAACGCAATTCGCGGCGCTCGCCACGATCCTCAAGCATGGCGAAGTCTCGCAGAACCATCTCGGCCGGCTGACGGCGATGGACCCGTCGACCATCAGCATCGTCATGCGCAAACTGCTCAAACACGGGCTGATCACGCGCAGCGCCTCCGAAACCGACCAACGCCTGACGATGATCGCGCTGACCGGCAAAGGGACCGACTATACGCTGGAGCGGCTCGAACGCAGCGTCGAGGTCGGGCGGCGGTTCCTGTCGCCGCTCTCACCGGCTGAGCAGGCGACGCTGCTTCGCCTGCTCCAGCGCATCAACGACGACGACCCATCGAATGGCGACGGCGGCAAATAAGCCGCGTCCAGTCCTTTTTTCCATAACAGCAAAAGTGAGAACCGATGTCGTCCGACTCCCAGTCGTCTGCCAACACGCTCGTCGTCCGCAATATCGGTCTCATGCTGAGTGGCGATCTCGCACAACCGATCATCGACGCCGACACCATCGTCGTGAGCGATGGACGCATCACCAGCATTGGCAAGGCAGGCGACATTGATGGCGGCAGCGCGGCGACGATCATCGATGCGATGGGCTGTGCGGTCTCGCCGGGTCTTATCGATAACCACGCCCATCCGGTGGCCGGCGACTGGACGCCTCGGCAGAACCAGATCGGCTGGATGGATTCGACTGTGCATGGCGGCGTCACCACCATGATCTCGGCGGGGGAAGTCCACACGCCGGGCCGACCGCGCGACCTTGTCGGGCTGAAGGCGCTGGCGATCGCTGCCCAACGCACCTTCTCCAACTTCCGTCCGAACGGCATGAAGATCCTGGCCGGGGCACCGATCCTGGAACCCGGCCTTACCGAGGAAGACTTCCGCAGTCTCGCCGAGGCCGGCGTGACGCTTGTCGGCGAGGTCGGACTTGGCGGCGTCAAGGACGGTCCGACCGGCCGGCAGATGATCGCCTGGGCGCGCAAATACGGCATGACCTCGATGACCCACACGGGCGGTCCATCCCTGCCCGGCTCCGGCCGCATCGGCGCGGATGTCGTGCTGGAGGTCGACGCCGACATCGTCGCCCACGTCAATGGCGGGCCAACCGCCCTGCCCGACGCGGAAATACGGCAGATCTGCGAGAAGGGCTCGAGGGCGCTTGAAATCGTCCATAACGGCAATTTGCGCACCGGACTGTTCGTGCTCGACCTGGCAAGGCAGCGCGGCGAACTTTCGCGCGTCATCCTCGGCACCGACAGCCCGGCCGGATCCGGCGTGCAGCCGCTCGGCATCCTGCGAACCCTGACCATGCTGGCTTCGCTGGGTGGTATCGCGCCGGAAGTGGCGTTCTGTCTTGCCAGCGGCAACACGGCGCGTGTGCGCGGACTGGATGATCGCGGCATCATCGAGGCCGGTCGCGCCGCCGACCTGATCTTCATGGATCAAGCGATCGGCGGTGCCGGCGACGGGCTGCTCGACAGCGTGGCGCTGGGCAATCTTCCAGGCATTGGAATGGTCGTCATCGACGGCGTGGTGCGGACCGGCCGGAGCAGAAATACGCCTCCGGCGATGCGGGTGCCGGAAGTCCTGGCGGCCTGACGGTCAGCCGACGCCGTCAATCCCGACAATCTTGTCCTTGGTCAGCCCGCCGACGCGCGGGTGCGGCCTGCCGGAATCGGTGACGGCGATAGCGACGACGATCTCGTCGGCCCGCGGTGCGTCGGGAACACGAACCTCCATGCCGTCGAAATGGCTGCGCACCCGCGCCGCATCCTTGTGACCGAGCGGAATATCGAGCGGCACGCCGAGGCCGCCGCGCTTCTTCGATGAAGGAATGAGCGCGGCCCCCTTGCCGAGCACATCGCGGAACGGGGCACCGAGCTTTGGATGAAGGATGGCGGCGGCATGTTCGAGCTCACCGTCGGCGCCGACGGCGGCGGCCTTGCCGAAGCTCTCGACCCGGTCGCCGGCAATGCCCAGAGCAGCGACGGCGCGCTTGGGCAAGATATCTCCCAATGCTTCGCCTATGGCGCTCAGTGCCGACAGGTCCTCGACGTAGGTACCCGCATAGGGGTTGCGGATCACCGCGATGGCCGCGGCACGCCGCGTCGGCGGATCGACGGGCCGCCCGCCTTCGATCCGGGTTTCCTCGACGATGGTGATGATACGGCGGATTTCCGGGTTCATCGCAATCCGTCCTCGCCCTTGATGTCGGCGGCGGCAAGGCCGCCGACCCGTGCATGAACGCGTGCGCCGGTGGTCATCGCCAGGATGACGGCCATTTCGTCGCCGCGCGGCGCATCGGCAATGCCGATCTCGATCGCATCGAAATGGCTGCGCACATAGGAGGCGTTTATGTGCGTGATCGGGATATCGATGCGCGTTCCGGGGCCGCCGACCTTCTTGGTCGAAGGCACGATCGCCTTGGCATTGCCGAGCAGTTCGCGCATCGCATAGCCGCCCGGATTGTGCCAGAGCGCGCCATGTTCAAGCTCGCCGGCGGCACCGACTATGGCACCCTTGCCATAGCCTTCGATAGCCTGGCCGCCTTCACCAATGGCGTCGATCAGGCGCCGAGCCATATCGAGACCGAGCGGCTTCAGGTCTTCCATGAAGCCGGTGATCTCTTCGACATAACGTCCGGCAAAAGGGTTGGCGATGACCGCGACGACCGCGCCCCGCTTGAGCGGGCGTGCCGCGTGGGGTCCGCCCTCATGGAATATCTCTTCGACCTGAACCAAAAATTTCCTGACCACCACAGCCGGCATCGTTCGCTTCCTTCATCCCGTCGTTCATAAAAACTCATTAGAGTATCAACAATTATGCCCATGGACATTTGTCAAGCGCAGACGTCGAGCAAGTGGGCGAAGGGCCAAGAAAACTGCATCGGATGACGATTGACAGCCTGTTAAGCCGCTCCTAAACTCATATGACCATCAACGAACTCGCCGTTGTCCCGGCGGACACGTGGGGATGGTCAAAGCGTGGCTTCAAAAGCTGAAAAAAGCTGAAGGGGAATGACATGAAAAGGGCGCTCAAGAGTTTATTTCTGGCCGGCACGATGCTTGCCATTTCGTTCGGACCGGCCGCGGCACAGGCCAAGGTTTCCGTGGCCGCCATCTCGGGATATTTTGCCCAGGGCTTCGGCGTTTCGATCGTCAACGGCCTCAACAAGGCCAAGACCGATTTCGGCATCGACCTCAAGCTGGTCGACACCGGCAATCGCGCGCTCGACTACCAGCAGCAGTTCGAGAATCTTGCCAAGGGCAAACAGTACGACCTCATCTTCGTGATGGGCTGGGAGCTGGTGGACTCGCTGCAAAAGGTCAGCGCCGAATATCCTGACCAGCGCTTCGTGTTCATCGATGGCGTCCTCGACAACCCCAAGATGATCTACGCCAATTTCGCCGAGGAGCAGGGATCCTTCGTCGCCGGCGCGCTTGCCGGCATGATCGAAGCCAAGGGCACCGCCTTCGACAAGATCGGCGACGGCAAGGCGATCGGCTTTGTCGGCGGCCGAGATATCCCGGTGATCCGCAACTTCCTGGGCGGCTACGAGCAAGGCGCTAAATATGCCGCGCCCGACGTCAAGGTAAACTCCGTCTTCGCCGGAACCTTCGACGACCCGGCCAAGGGAAGCGAACTTGCCCAGGCGCTTTACGGCCAGGGCTCCGACATTGTCTACAACGTCGCCGGCCCGACGGGTGAAGGCGTGATGCAGGCAAGTGCCGCGGTCGACAAATATTCGATCGGCGTCGACATCGACATGTGTGGCTCGGCTCCCGGAAATGTGCTCGCCAGCATGCTGAAGCGCGGCGACATCGCCGTCTACACGCTGATCAAGGACGAGGTCGAGGGCCGCAAGATCACCGCCGGCACCCGCACTTTCGACCTCGCCTCGGGCGGTGTCGAGGTCAAGGTCTGCGATGACATCGCCGCCAAGATCCCGGCAGAGATGACCGCCAAGCTCGATGAGATCAAAAAGGGCATCGTTGACGGCAAGATCGTGATCGCCAAGGCAAAATAAGCCAACAACAGCGCCTCCCTCCCAAGAAAGCGCTACACTGATCCGCCGCGGCTTGCCGCGGCGGATCAGTGTCCAATCTGCGAGAGCCACGTTGTCGAACACGCCGGGGTCGCCGACCCTCCACAGCAATGCCGCGATGGCCGTCGAGTTGACTGGCATCACCAAGCGTTTTGGCGCATTCGTCGCCAATGACGGCATCGACCTTGCGGTCCGCTGCGGCGAGATCCACGCCATCATCGGCGAGAACGGTGCCGGCAAGACGACGCTGATGAACATCCTGTTCGGCCTCTTGCAGCCGGACGAAGGCTCGATCCGGCTGAACGGTGAAGAGATCGTGATCGCCGACCCGTCCGTGGCGATAAAGGCCGGCCTCGGCATGGTTCACCAGCATTTCAAGCTGGTTCCCTCGCTCTCGGTTGCCGACAACGTCTTTCTCGGTATGGAAATCCGTCGCCATGGGCTGATCGACCACGCCGCACAAATTGCGCGCACGCGCGACCTGTCGAAGCGCTTCGGCCTGCAGGTCGATCCGACCGAGCGCGTCGGGCTGCTCTCGGTCGGCATAGAGCAACGCATCGAAATCCTGAAGGTCCTGGTGCGCGGCGCGCGCACCATCATCCTCGACGAACCGACCGCCGTGCTGACGCCGCAGGAGAGCCGTGAGCTGTTCCAGACGCTGCGCAGCTTCGTGGCCGAGGGCATGACGGTGATCTTCATTTCGCACCACCTGGAGGAGGTGATGGAAGTGTCCGACACGGTGACGGTGCTGCGCAATGGCAGGAAGGTGGCGACCCGGCCGACGGCCGAGCTCAGCAAGGACGAGTTGGTGCACATGATGGTCGGCCGCGAGGTCAGCTTCGACCGCCGGGCGCGTGCGTCGCTGCACGGCGATGTAGTGCTCGAAGTGAAGGATCTGTGGGCGCGCGACGATCGCCTGCTGCCGGCCCTTCGCAACGCCAGTTTCACCGTCCGCTCCGGCGAGGTGGTGGGGATCGCGGGTGTGGCCGGCAATGGTCAGACGGAGCTGGCGGAAGTGCTTTCGGGCCTGCGACCGGCAAGCCATGGCGGGGCGTGGCTGAAGGGCCGGAATCTCACCGCTCTCTCCCCCGCCGCGATCCGCCAGGCAGGCCTCGCCCATGTTCCAGGCGACCGCATGGTGCGCGGGGTCGATCGCAACGCTTCGATAGCGGCCAACACCCTGATGGGCCGCCAGCATCGCGCACCATGGAGCCGCGGCGGCATGCTCAACTGGAATGCCATAAATCAAAACGCCGAAACACTGATCAAGAGCTTCGATATTCGCGCGCGCGCAACCGGCGATGCCGTCAAGCGGCTTTCGGGCGGAAACATCCAGAAGGTCGTTCTGCCACGCGAGTTCACCAACGGCGCCGACTTCCTGCTGATCGATCAGCCGACGCGTGGCGTCGACATCGGCGCCCAGGAGGCCATTCATGACGAGATCATGCGCCAGCGGGCCGCCGGCCGCGCAATCCTGCTGATTTCCGTGCAGCTCGACGAACTGGCCGCTCTTGCCGACCGTATCCTGGTGATGTTCAACGGGCGGATCATGGGCGAGGTAGCCGGCGACGACGCCGACGAGGAGCGCATCGGCATGATGATGGCAGGCGTGGCGGCGCCGGGATTCGCCGCGGAGACCGCATGATGAACGACCATTTGCGTGCCGTTTCAGGCCAGATCATCGCCATCGGCGTGGCGCTGCTGATGGGCGCGATCATCATCCTCATGGTTGGCGAAAGCCCGGTGCGTGTGTTCATGACACTGCTTCGCGGCGCCTTCGGCGATCAGGAGAAGATCGCCGGGACCCTGCTGCAGACGACGCCGATCCTGATCTGCGGTGTCGCCGCCTGTATCGGCTTGCGCGGCGGCATGTTCAACGTCGGCATCGAGGGCCAGCTGTTCCTCGGCGGTTTCGCCGCCGCGTGGGTCGGCTTTGCCATGCCCCTGCCCGCGGGCATTCACACGCTGGCCGCGCTTGCGCTCGCGGTCGTGGCAGGCGCGGCCTGGGTCGCCATCCCCGCCTATTTCCGCGCCCGCTACAACACCAACGAGGTCGTCTCGACGATCCTGTCGAACTACGTGGCGGTGCTGCTCACCTCCTATTTCACCATCTTCCTGTTCAAGCGGCCGGGTGGCTGGTCGGAGACGCCGCCGATCCTGGCGACATCCTATCTGCCGGAGATCTTCACCTTTTCGCGGTTGAACTGGGGCCTGGTCATTGGCCTGGTGCTGGCGGTCGGCGCAGCCCTTGTCTTCCGCTACACCAAATGGGGTTACAGCGTCTCGATGGTCGGTTCGGCGCCGAAATTCGCCGAATATGGCGGCGTCAACGTGAAACGGCAGGGTTTCCTGGTCCTGCTGCTTTCAGGGGCCGTCGGCGGGCTGGCCGGCGGCGTCGAGACGCTCGGCGTCCATCACCGCTTCATGGAAGGATTTGCCCCCGGTTTCGGCTTCGACGGGCTGATCGCCGCCCTGCTTGCCAATGGCTCGCCTGTCGCCACCGTCTTCACCGCACTGTTCTTCGGCGCCCTGCGCAACGGATCGCTGCTGCTCGAGGTCGATACCAGCGCATCACGCGAGATCATCACCGTGATCCAGGCGCTGATCATCCTCAGCGTCTCGGCCCAGGTGCTGGTGAGAAAGCGCGGCGACAGCCAGGCAGGGGAGCGGCGATGGAAATTCTAGACAAGCTCATCAACGTCGCGCTGATCGCGGCGACGCTTCGCACCACCGCGCCCATCCTTCTGGTCGCGCTTGGCGGCTCGTTCACCACCAAGGCCGGCATCTTCAACATCGGCCTCGAGGGGCAGATGCTGGTCGGCGCCTTCTTCGCCGTCCTCGGTTCGATCTGGACCGGTTCCGCACTGGCGGGGGTCGCCTGCGGCGTTGCGGCGGCGCTCGTCTTCGCCCTGGTTTTTGCTGTCCTGGTGGTGAGCTTCAAGGCCAATGAAGTGGTCGTCGGGCTGGCGCTCAACATCCTGGCCGGCGGCATGACGATCTCGCTGATGAAAGCGATCTTCGGCACGCGCGGCTCGATCGTCGGTCACGGCATCGTCGGCCTGCCGAAAGTCCAGCTGCCCGGTGCCCGCGACCTTCTCGGCTCATGGGCGCCGCTGATCTCCGGCTTCACGCCGCTCGTCTATGTCGCCTTCATCGCCGTGCCGCTGCTGGTCGTCTGCTACAACCGGACGCGGCTCGGCCTCTATATCCGTGTCGTCGGCGAAAAGCCGGAAGCCGCCGAGGCGCTTGGCATCTCGATCACCCGCGTCCGCTACATCGCGTCCCTGCTGTGCGGATTGCTGGCGGGCCTCGCCGGCGCCCATCTGTCACTCGGCTACATCACCATGTTCACCGAAAACATGTCGTCGGGCCGTGGTTTCATGGCGGTGGCGATCCTGATCTTTTCCAACGGCGATCCGCTGAAGGTGCTGGCCGGCTGCCTGCTGTTCGGCTTCGCCGATGCTTTTTCGTTGCGCCTGCAGACGTTCGGCTATCCGTCCTACCTGGTTCTCACCGTCCCTTATGTCGTCGCGCTGATAGCATTGTTCGCGCTGTCCTACCGGGCGCGTCCAAGGGTTATCGCGGAGACGCTGGAATCGATGCGTAAGCTGCTGTCGGTAGACAAGAACACTGAACCCGGCGGCAAAAATCCCCAGTGAAGGAAGCCTTTATGGAACGCATAATCCTCGACGTGGATTCGGCCGGCGACGATATTCTCGCCGTGCTGTTTGCAGCGGTCAATCCGAAGCTCCGGCTCGAGGGGGTGACCACCGTGACCGGTGCGGCCGGCCCGATCGAACAGGTCACCAACGTCGTGCTCAACACGCTGACGCTCGCCGGGCGTGACGATATCCCGGTTCACGCCGGCGCGTGGCGGCCGATCGTCGGCAACGCCAAGGCCGACATGGAGGCGCCGGTGCATTTCGAAAGACGGCTCGTTGCCCGTTTCGGCGATCGCCTGAAGAAGTTCAACCCGCCGGCGCCGACGCCGGTGCGGCAGGCTACATCGGGACATGCGGTCGATTTCATCATCGGCACGGTCATGGCCAATCCGGGCGAGATCACGCTGGTGACGACCGGCCCGCTGACCAACGCGGCCATGGCGCTGTTGCAGGAGCCGGGACTGACCGGTGCACTGAAGCGGCTGATCGTGCTCGGCGGCAATTTCCAGACGCCGGGCAACATCACGCCTTTGTCGGAGTACAACATCTGGGCCGATCCGGAGGCTTCGCGCATCGTGCTCAACGCCGATGTCGAGAAGATCCTCGTCCCGCTCGACATCTGCGAGGACAACCGCGTCGCCGATTCGATGCTGACACGCGACGACATCGCCGACATGCAGGCCGTCGCGAGGGACAATCCGGTCCTGGAGATGATCGCCGACAGCTTTCCGATCTACATCGACATCTGGCGCGAATTCTTCGACCTCGTCGGGTTCCCGATGGACGACGTGATCACCGTGGCGCTGGCTTTCGATCCCGGCCTGGCGACGATGACCGAGCCGCTGTTCGCCGATGTCGTGCTCGATGGCAGGCTGGCGCGCGGCCAGACCGTCGCCTATCGCGGCCGGCAATTGCTGCCAGGCGGCGGGCCCAAGACCACCCGCATCTGCACCGGCCTCGACGGCCGGCGTTTCCTCGACGGCTTCAAGAAAACCATAGCGCGCTACGAGCGGGCGGCGTGAAAGACGACATGATGACCAAGCCAACTCCTATCCTGTTCGACTGCGACCCCGGCCACGACGACGCCATCGCGCTGGTCATGGCGCATCGCTCGCCGGCCATCGAACTCATCGGCGTCACCACGACCTGCGGCAATGCGGAAGTCGAGAAGACGACCGCCAATGCCTTGCGCATCCTGGAGTATATCGGCGCCGGCGACGTGCCTGTCGCGCAAGGCTGTCACCGTCCGCTGGCGCGTCCGCTGGTGCTCGGCACCGCCGATGGCCCAAGCGGGCTCGAGGGCTCGCCCTACCTGCCGCAGGCGACGATCAAGCCGGTTGACCAGCACGCCGTCGATTTCCTGGCCGACAGACTGCGCGCCGCGCCCGAACCGATCCTGGTCGTCGCCACCGGCCCGCTCAGCAATATCGGCCTGATGATCCTCAAGCATCGCGACGTGCTGCCCAAGATCAAGGAGCTGATCTGGATGGGCGGCGTGTTCTACCGCAAGAGCGAGATCATCACGCCGACCGAGTTCAATGCGTTCTGCGACCCCGAGGCGCTGAAGATCGTTCTGGACAGCGGCGTGCCGATCCTGATGGTCGGTCTCGACGTCACCATGCAGGTGCTGATCGAGGCGCCGCAATATGCCGAACTCGCCACCATCGACACGCCGCTCGGCCGGCTCGTCAACGACTGGCTGCTGTTCTACGAGAAGCTGCACCGCAACTCGATGGGCGTCGGCGGGGCCATGCACGATCCGCTCGCGCTGGCACTGGCCATCGACCCGACATTGGTGCGCACGCGCCCTGCCCATATCGGCGTCGATCTGTCCGGCACCTACGCCTTCGGCGCGACCATCGCCGATTACTGGGGCGAGCGCGGTGAAAAGGACAATGCCCGCATCGCCCACGAGGTCGATGCGGACCGCTTCTTCAAGCTGATGTTCGATCTGCTGCGGGACTGAACGGAGCGCAAGCTGCGCCTGGCAGCGTTTCACGATAGGAATTTTTTCTTGACTCCCTGCCCTCAGCTATGGTATATTTTTGTCTATGGTGCAGATTTACGCCAATGACCCGCCGCACAGGCGGGTTTTTGTTTGCTCCGTCAAATCTCCCTGACAATTCAGCCGCGTGAGATGTCAGGGTCAGTTGAGCTGGTTGAGGATTCCAGAGCTGCTCGCGACCATCAAACTCCTGTAGATCAGGAACGCCAGCGTACAGATCGCTGCCAGCGAGATCGGCACGCCGAATGGCACCACGCCCTTGCGGTCCAGATGCTGCACGACAAGCCGAAAAGCGCCCGCGGGCAGCATGAACGGGTTTTTCACGATCGCCGCGGTCGCCAGGGCGAAAACCAGAAGCAGCACCGAAAACACCGCGAGGGCGCCGCCGCTGATCAGGAATGGCACAACTGCCAGCAGCTTGACATCGCCGGCGCCGATCTTGCGCAAGACCCAGAAGGGCAAGAGCGCGACGAACAGCAGAAGCCCTGCACTGGCGCTCAGCCCCATGTCCCACCACGAGCCGGACTGGAGCGACAGCAGCAGCAGGCCCCCAGCGCCCAGGCAGAGCAGCAGCAGCACGTCGCGATTGGAAATTTTCTGGGTGGTGAAATCGAGCCAGCCAATCCTTGCTAGCAGAGGGATGGCGAGCACCTTCAGCAGCAGCGCCTCGACCAGCAGCATGCTAGCGCTCGACGTTCTGCACGCTTGACGACAAAAGCTTCAGATTGTTGGCGACGGTCGGGTCGTTGGGCGCCAGTTCGTAAGCCTTGAGGAAGTTCGAGCGCGCATCCTGCAGCTTACCGCGCAGCAGGTAGGAATAGCCGACATTGTTGTAATATTCGGGCGTCGCGCCGACCAGCTTGAAGGCCCTGGCATAGGCCTTGTCGGAAAGGTCGAAGCGGTGGATCCGGTCGGTGCAGGCGGCCAGCCCCATCCAGGCGTTACCATCATTGGGCGCCAGCTGCGTCGCCTTGAAGAACAGCGCGCCGGCATTGCCGTAATTTTCGGCGCGGAACTGGTTCTTGGCTTCGGCGACGGCCTGGTCCGAAGCATAATATTCGACATCGCTGACGGTTTTCAGTCCGTCGAAAGCATCGCCAAAAGACGTCACGTCGCCTTTCGACGGCTCGTTGGTGCGAACGACACCGTCGGTTGTGTCCGCCGTCTGGCAACCGGCGAGCACCGCCATGAGCAGACAGGCCGCGGCCGCGATAACCCTCTTCATAAATTGTGTCCCCTGGGGTCCCCGACTCACATTAGGATCAAATCATATACCAAACTAGAAGAAAATGCCTTTCATCCGGATGATGACCGGCAACATGATCACCATCATAACCACAGGAAAGATACACAGTCCCAACGGAATCATCATCTTTACCGGGAGTGCATTGGCGCGCTCCTCGGCACTCAGAATTCTCTGGCTGCGCATCTCGGCGCTATAAACACGCAAGGCATCGGTAAGGCTGGTGCCCAGTTCTTCCGATTGCCGGAACAGCACAGCCAATGCCCGCGCCTCGTCAAGACCGATCCGGTCCGAGAGTTCGCGTAGTGCCTCACGCAATGGTTTGCCGGCGCGCAACTGCAAATTCATGATCGACAGTTGTATTCCCAGCCATTTGTGGGTGGCAGCCATTTCGTGACTGACACGTTCGACCGCCGCCTCCAGACTCATGCCGGCATCGGCGCAGGTGATCATCATGTCCATGAAGTCGGGAAAGGCCCGGCGATAGATTCGTTTCTGACCGTTCTCGAAGCGATCGAGCATGATGCTCGGAATCACCATGCAGGCGAGGCCAAATAGAGCAGAGCCAGCAAAGGTTATGAAACCGGGCAGCTGAGGCGGCAGTATCCGCGACAACAGTGCATAGATGGCCAAAAACCCCACGCAGACCGCGACCAGACGGGACAGGGTATAAAACAGAGGCGCGCTTGATTGATAAAAGCCGGCGCGAAAGAGCTTCGCTTCCAAGGCGTTTGGCTCATCCCGTTCCTTCTCGATCGACTTGAAATAGGCATCGACCGGCCGCTGCGCCGCAATTTTGGCGAGCTGATCTTGTCCAAGCATGGACCGGCGGTCTGTAATTTCCTCCCCTATCAAGCTCTGCGCGACAAGCTTTCGTGTCTGCAGAGCCGGCAAAAAGACAAGCGCACCGAACAGGAAAAAGGACGCCGCCGCCGCAAATACGACGATAGACACCAAGAAACCAATATCCTGAATATTTGGAAACAAGTTATTCTTCGCTCCTGTCAGAAATCGAAATTCACCATCCGATACATGATAAAATCTCCCAGCAAAGCCAACATCCCGAATAATGTGAAGATTGGGAATATTAGTTGGTCGTGCCACACGCCCCCATAATAAGATGGGGAAATTATTTGGAGGACCGCGAACATAACGAGGGGGAACAGTGATATGACCCAGGCCGACACGCGCCCCTCGGCGGAAAGCGCCCGGATTTTCATTCGAAGCTTCTGCCTTTCTCGGAGCACAGAGGATAGGTTGGACAAGATTTCGGTCAAATTGCCACCCGTCTTCGCCTGGATCGACAGCGACACCGATAGCAGTTGAAGGCCCTCGAAGCCGACACGCTGCGAAAGCTTTCGCACGGCCTGCTCGATGCTGAGACCGAAGGTGATCTCATCGGAGACGATGCCGAACTCGGTGCCGAGCGGATCGGGCATTTCGCGCGCGACCAGACCGATCGCGACCGAAGCCGGGTGTCCGGCGCGCAGCGAACGAACGATCATGTCGAGCGCATCCGGCAGCTGCTTGGCAAACTTCTGGATTCGTTTGTTGCGGGCACGCCGGAGGACGAGAAGCGGCAAGACCAATCCGACGACCAGAAAGACAATGAGCGATGCCAAAGCGGAAAAATTGAAAAAGATCGCCAGCAGCAACGCCATCGCCAGCCCCGCAAACAGGAACGTTGCGGCGAACGTCAGGGGATTCCCGGTAATGCCGGACTGGGTATAGAGCCTGTTCAACCAGACCATGCCAAAGAGAAAGTCGCCGGAGTCCGTGAGGCCGCGCTCTCGCAGCAACCCTTGTAGCGTTTGTTCAGCCGGGACCTCGCCGGCGAGCCGCTTCAGCCGGCGATTGACTGCCATGGACCGTGAGCGGCGACCGGCAAAGGAAAGATACAGGGCCTCGCCGGCGAGAATGAGTGAGGCTGCCGCCAGCATGTAGATGAAGTAGAGCAGAGCTTGACCGGTCGGCATCAGAGGGCCACCTGCGGATTAAAAGCGTCCTTGGCGAAATGATGGCCAAGCGTCGCGGCCTCCGGAGCGAAGCGCGGACGGACACCCGTTGCGCGAAAATCTCCGATGACCTTGCCTTCAGCTGTCACCTCACGGCGGACGAAATGATAGATTTCCTGAAGTTGCACGACATTGCCTTCCATGCCGGTCAGTTCCGATATGGAGGTGACACGCCGGCCGCCGTCCGAAAGGCGCTGTGTCTGGACGATGATGTCGATGGCCGAGGCGATCTGCGCCCGGATTGAATCATGCGTCATCGGCATGCCGGCCATGCCCACCATCTGCTCCAGCCGCGAGATCGCATCGCGCGGCGTGTTGGCATGGATGGTGGTCATCGAGCCTTCATGGCCGGTGTTCATCGCCTGCAGCATGTCGAAGGCTTCCTCGCCACGCACCTCGCCGACGATGATGCGGTCCGGTCGCATGCGCAGCGCGTTCTTCAGCAATTCACGCTGGCGCACCTCACCCTTGCCCTCGACATTGGGTGGACGCGTTTCCAGCCGCCCGACATGCGGCTGCTGCAATTGCAGTTCCGCCGCATCCTCGATGGTGATCAGCCGCTCCTTAGAAGGGATGTAGCTCGACAGTGCATTGAGCAGCGTCGTCTTGCCGCTGCCGGTGCCGCCGGAAACCAGAATCGATTTGCGCGCCTGGACTGCGATCCGCAGCAGGTCGATCATCGGTGGCCGGATCGAATTGAATGCCATCAAACGCTCAAGCGAATAGGGATTCTTGGAGAATTTGCGGATCGACACCAGGGGGCCGTCGACCGAGACCGGCCGCACCGCGATGTTGACGCGCGAACCGTCCTCCAGCCGCGCATCGACCATAGGCGACGATTCATCGACACGCCGGCCGATAGCCGAAACGATCTTGTTGATGACGCGCAGCAGATGCGCCTCGTCCCGAAACCGGATTGGCGTCTCTTCGACGATGCCCCGCCGCTCGATGAAAACGCGCTTGTGGGTGTTGATCATGATGTCGGTAATTGAATCGTCCTTGAGCAGTGGCTCGATCGGTCCGAGACCCAGCATCTCGTCGGCGGTGTCGCTGGTGAGTTGATCGAGTTCGCGCGCATTCAGCGGCACCGCACGAGCGCGGACGAACTCGCGCACGATCGGACGGATCTCATTCAGGATCTCATCCTTGGAAGCACTTTCAAGTGCGGTCAGGTTGAACCGGTCGATCAAATGGCGATGCAGTTCGACCTTGATCGTCAGAAAATCGTCACCATGCGCTTCGATCTCAGCTGGCGGAGATACTGCGGAAACAACAGCCAGCGCTGCGAACGGCTCGGGTTTTGCCTCGACCTTCGACTCACTTGGTCCCTTGATGAACCGGCCCAGCATAATCGCTTATACTCCCCTTAGTCCTTCATTAGCGGAAACTAACTGTTAACCACGGGAGGCACAAGCGCCCAAGTGGTCGACCTACCATCAATACTTTCTACATAGTTAAGATCAGGAGCCTGTAATAACGCGCTTATTTGACATGGCTGCCGTCTCGTGGCCAAGGCGTCGGTATCGCTTTCCAGGCCCAATCCGATCCCGGGACAAACCGCCCAGGATAGACAGCTAAACCCTTAGATATAAAGGAATATGCATTATTGCTAATGCTTGCGCAATCCTGCCCCACCCGGGGCGAAATTGTGAACGAATGGTTAAGATCGGTTGAAAAATGAAAAGAATCAAGCTCTTGGCAAGATTCACCTTTGCAATCTTCTTGCCGAATCACGTATATGAAAGTTAAGGGACTCTTAATCCCGTTTGACTCTGCGTTTTCTCGGGACCTAGGATCGAGATGACGGGGGATGCTTGGGTATGGATTTCATCTCTTGCTCTGTCTCGTCGGGTTCAAACTCCAAGGGAGAAATTGACATGAAGAAGCTCATGACGATGACCCGGCAGTTCCGCGACGATGAAAACGGCGCTGCCATGGTCGAATATTCCATTCTGATCGGAATCATTGCGGTCGCCGCGATCGGTTTCATCATCGGCATCGGCGGGTGGGTCACGGGTCGCTTCACCGGTCTTTGCACGGCAATGCAAGCCAGCGGCGTAGGCGCCTGCGCAGAGAATGCCGGCAGCTAATCCATAATCCCCAGGCCCGGAATTGACCTTCCGGGCCTGGGTTCAAATCGCCGCGGGCGAATTCCCGCGTCTGCTGGGGCTTGGGGTTCATGCGTGCCAATACACTGATCATGGTCGTGCTCGCCGGCGTGTTCGGCGTTCTCGCGGTGGTACTTGTCAACATATGGCTCGCCGGCCAGCGAAGCGCCATGGCGCAAACGGGCATCGTCCAAGGCAGCACGGTTGTCGTTGCGGCGATGCCGCTGAAGTTCGGCGATGCGCTGAGCGCAGATAAATTGCGCGAAGTCGCATGGCCTGCGGGTGCGGTTCCGGCCGGGGCGTTCAAGACAACGAAAGACCTGTTGGCTGGTGACGGTGCCAAGCAGGCACTGCAAGCGATCGGCGTCAATGAGCCGATTCTTGCTACCAAGATTACTGGCCCCGGCCAACGCGCCACACTCTCGGCAGTGCTTGGCGAAGGCATGAAGGCCGTTTCCATCCGCGTCAATGACGTGCTCGGCGTCGCCGGCTTCGTTTTCCCGGGCGATCGAGTCGATATTCTACTCACGCGCACGGCGCGCGGCGATGATGGCACGGACAAGAGTTTCGTCGACGTGTTGCTGCAGAGCATGAAGGTGCTCGCCATCGACCAGGTGGCCGACGAAAGCAAGGACAGCCCGACGGTGGTGAAATCCGTGACGCTGGAGGCCAGCACCAGGGACGCGCAGAAGCTGACGCTGGCGGCAGGGGCCGGGCAGCTGTCGCTGGCGCTGCGCCAGGCCGCCGCCAACAAGGGCGAGACGACCGAACGGGTGACGCTTTCCGACCTGACCGGCGAAACGCCGGCCGATGTCGTCGCCAGGCAGGCGGAGCTCGACAGGAAGGCAGCGGCGGAAGCCGCGGCTGCAGCCGAGCGCAAGCGCGCCGAAGACAAGATCGCCGGGTTGACCCAGGCTGTGGAGAAAGTGGGAAGCCGCCTCGATGAGTTGGGCAAGGTAAAACCGGCGCCGGCTGTGGCAGCTGAGCCGCAGGTGAAAGAAGTTGTCAAGGAAGTGGTCAAATATGTGCAGCCGGAACCACCGGCGCGGGCGACAGTCGGTGTCTTTCGGGGTATAAAGCTTGAAACATATGATGTGCCGCGACAAAAATAACACCGGCATATCAGATACGTGGAGAGCGAATCAGCCGGCGAGGGGGTAGTGTTAATGCGCGTATTTCGGGGATCACTGACCACCGTTCTGGCCTTTTTCTGTGTGTTGCTGTCGTTTAGCTTCGCCGTTCAGGCTGCAGACCGCTTCATCGACGTGTCGACCCCCAGCGTCCACCGGGTTTTCCTGCCGATGTCGCAATCGGTGACGATCCAGGTGAGCGCCAATCTGGGCGACATCGTCGTCGGCGACGAGAAGATCGCCGATGCCCAGCCGATGACCGACCGCACGCTCTATGTCATCGGCAAGGGGGCCGGTACCACCACGGTCAACCTGTTCTCGACGGACAAGCGTTCGCTCGGCGCCCTGCAGATCGAGGTCGGCGTCGATGTCAGCGACATGGCGCAGGCGATCCGCCAGGTGGCGCCAAAGTCGCGCATCGAAATCGGCTCGGTCAACGGCAGGGTCAGGCTTGGCGGCCATGTCAAGGACGGCCCCACGCTGGCGGCGATCCTGGAGGTGGCGCAGCAATATGGACCCGATGCCATCATCAACTCGGTCATCGTAGACGACAGCCAGCAGGTCAATCTGGAAGTGCGCGTGCTGGAAGCCAAGCGCAACGCCGGCCGCGATCTCGGCGTGTCGATCAAAACCACGAACCGCGACGGCTCCACTCAGGTCGGAACAGGCATCGCCGCTGCCGATAAAGACAACGTGATTTTAGGCACTGGAGGATTGCTCAGCAACCTGCTGTCTGTATCCTCTCCGTTTGGCGCACTGCTGACACGCGTCATTGATAGCAACATCAAAGTCGATTTGTACATTGAGGCGCTCGAAGCCAAGGGCGTGGTGCGCACGCTCGCCAACCCCAACCTCACTACGCTTTCCGGCGAGGAAGCCAGCTTCAATGCCGGCGGCGAAGTGCCTATCCGTACTCTCGACAAGGATGGCCAGATAAGCATCGAGTACAAGCAATTCGGCGTCAATCTGATGTTCACACCGGTGGTACTCGACGACGGCAAGATCCACATGAGGCTGGCACCGGAAGTCAGCGACCTGACTGGCTTCACCACCGCCGGCGACCCGATCTTCACCAACCGCAAGCTGGCCACCGTCGTCGAATTGCGCGACGGCCAGAGCTTCGCCGTCGGCGGGCTGCTGTCCAGCAAGACCACCAAGCTTCAGGAGCAGGTGCCATGGCTCGGCCAGGTGCCTGTGATCGGAACGCTGTTCCGCAATTCGAGCAACCAGAAGGAAGAGACCGAGCTGGTTGTCATCGTCACGCCGCACATCGTGCGGCCGGTGAAGCCCGGCGAGCAGCTGGCAACGCCGTTCGACAAGACCCGGCCCGCCAACGATCCGGAATTCTTCGTGCTGGGCCAGCTTGAAGTGACCAGGGACATGGTCCGCAAATATGAACTGGGCGAAGGCGTCACCGGCCCCTATGGCCACATGCTCGACTTCAAATCGAAGGACAAGATGCTCTATGTCAAGAAATAGCGCCTTGATCCTCATTCTCTGTGCCGGTGCGCTGTCGGGTTGCGCCGCGGACTATCTGAACCACTATGACACGGTGACCCTGGCCGCCGGCGACACGCAGAAATTCAATTCGATGCTGCAGACGGTCGACCCGCTCAACCCGGCGTCCAGGAACACACATATCGAAGGCGACGGCACGCGCGCCGCACTTGTCGCACGTAACTACAAATTTCCACCGCCACCGCCGCCGCCGCCGGCGATCACGGTCAATGTCGGCGGGTCGGGCGTGACGCAGTGAACTGAACGGAAGGATGCGGAGGGCGCCGGGCATGCGAGGGGCCCTGGCGCAATGAGAGAAAGCAAGGTCATGTTGGGGACCATTCGGGCCTTCTGGAACGATCAACGCGGCGTTGCGATGATCCTCGTGGCTATCATGCTGCCGGTGATCATCGGCTTCGCTCTGCTGGCAATCGATATGAGCCGGGCCAACGGACTGCATAACGATCTGCAGAAAGGTGTCGATGCGCTCGCGCTTGCTGTAGCGGCGGAACTGGACGGCAGAGCCGATTCAATCACTCGGGCCAACTTGGCGAAGACCACCCTACTTACCAACAAAACCAAATTCTCTACCTCCGACGATCCCACTTCTCACGATCACACGCTTGGCGTGGCTGATGTGACCGTCACATATCTGACCGGAATACCTGCCGACGACAGCATCGGGTTGAATGCCGCCGGTGTCGACACCAATGGCGTGAACTGGGCAAGCACCGACCCCAAAGCCGTGACATTCTCTCTGGTGACGGTGAACGCTTCCGGCCTGGCGGATGGCCCCGGTGCTTTCGCGACAATTTTTCCGGCCAGCTTTGTCGGCAGCAACAATACGTTCGACATCCGGCCCCAGGCTGTGGCCGGATTTGTCCAGTCGATCTGCGAAACGGTGCCAATCTTCATGTGCAATCCGTTCGAGACGACCGACCCGTTAACCAGCAAGACCATCCAGCAGGCTTTTGCCGCCGGCCTCACCTATAGCCGCGAGTACCGTATTCTCAAGGTTGACTCGAATCCTGGCCCTGGCAATTTCGGGCTGATCGACAACAGCCTGGCCTCACTGCGCGACGCCCTGGCTACCGGTACCGCAGGCACTTGCTATCAACGCGACAAGCTCATCACGAAAACCGGCGTCACCTTGGGTCAGGTCAATGCTGGGCTCAACGTCCGCTTCGACATCTACAGTTCCTCGCTTAAGTCACATGACAAGGACTGGGCATATCGGCCGGCAACCAATGTGCGCAAGGGCGTGGACAAGACCGCTAACTGCAACAAATACACACCCAACACAGACGGAACGGCCATGGCGCTGCCGCCGGGCGATAGCTTCGATTCCGCCACGGGCATGACGAATTCGACATGGGACCGCAGCAATTATTGGCAGATCAATCATGGTGCGTCATATCCCAACGTCCCTAGCACCACCAACCCGACCGGCGCCGCTGTGCCGGCTTCCAGATATGACGTCTATAAATACGAGATCGCGAACGGGCTCGTCGGGGACAAGTCCCTCGCGCCGACAAAGGAAACCGGCGTTCCAGCCTGCTTCAAAGGCGCGACGCCGAACTTGGATCCCGATCGCCGGCTGCTCAACATGGCGATCGTCGACTGCATTGCCAACCGAGCCAAGATCAATGGCCATATCCAGCTCAAGCCGGACGGCTATGCCAGCGTCTTTTTGAACAGCCCGATCCAGAAGCAGGACAACAGCAAGGACGATGAGGACTCCACGGCCGGCGAGAAGCCCATCAGTCTGGAGATCGTCGACGTCGATGGAGGGTTTGCCAACAACACCCTTCTAGACAAAGCATTCCGCAACGAAGCCCAGCTGTATCGGTAAAGTCGACATGACCAGGTTCGGCAAAATCATTGGGCGGTTCCGAGGCGACGAAAGTGGCGCTGCTTTGGTGGAAGTCGCGATTACCGCACCACTCGTGCTGCTGTTATCGGCTGGTGTGTTTGAGTTCTCCAACATCCTGAACACGCGCCTGCTTCTCGAAGCCGGCGTCGAGGATGCGGGTCGCTACATGGCACGATGCAGCAGCGATTGGGATACCTGCAAGGCGCGGGCTCAAAACCTTGCCGCCAATGGGGCGGTCGCTGGCGGTAGCGCTAGGGTGACCGGATGGCTTCCAGCCACAGTTTTGATCACCAAAGCTTTGTCCACGCCGGCGGTCGATGTGGCCACGGGCACGCAGCTTTATCTTAGCAGCACGGCCAATGTCGACGTCGTGGACGTCAGCACGTCCTATTCTTATCCGGGCGTTGGATTCTGGTCGTATCTTGGCTTTGGGGCCCTGACCCTTAGCGTATCCCATCAGGAACGAGTCATTGGATGGTGACGGGACGCACCAAGTTTTGGGCTAACCAGTCTGGAGCGGCAATGGTCGAAATGGCCATTGCAATGCCGCTGCTGTTGACGCTTCTGCTTGGCTTCGTCGATTTCGGCTATGCGTTTTACCAATGGAATGCAGGGAATAAAGCGGTGCAAGCCGGCGCAAGGCTGGCGCAGATTTCTACACCCGTCGCCAGCGGGCTCCTGGCCGAGACGATAACGCAGAGCGATGTAACCAAAGTCGGCACTGCGGTGGCCGCAAACACCTATAACTATATCTGCACGGCCAATACCGCCGGAAGCGTCTCTTGCATTTGCGGCACAGGCGCTACGTGTCAGAACCTCAATGTGAGCCAGGCCGCCTTTGATTTCATTTTCAGCGGCAACAGCAGCCGGGCCGGAATGAAGACATTCCTGCCAATGCTGGCTAAGTCCGAAGTGCGGATACAATATCAGGCGTCCGGTCTCGGCTATTGGACGCGTCCCAGCGGGCCGGTGCCGACCATCACTGTCAGCATCACCAATCATCCCTTCCAGTTCTTCTTCCTAGGCGGACTGCTCGGATTCGGGAACATCACCATGCCCTCCATGCTGAGCACGGTCACGGGCGAAGACATGAAAAGCACCTGGCCATGAACGCGATCAACACCAAGGTTACGCCGACCAAGCGCAAGCAGGTGGCGCTGTTCTCGTCGGATCCGAATTTCAAGCGCGATGTGGCGACGCGGCTCGATGCGCTGGCGATCTATGATGTCCGGGTTTCCGAGACGAGCGACTTCCTCAAGGGGCCGCCGGCCGATACGCGCCCGGGCATCGTCATCCTCGATCTGGGCAATGGCGAGCTGCTCGGCAGGCCCGGCATCGTCGAGGCGCGCGCGCTGTGGGCCAGCGTTCCGCTGATCGCGGTTTCCGACGAGCTGACCTCTGAACAGACGCGCGTGCTGGTGCGCATGAACGCCTCGGACTGGCTGCACAAGCCGCTCGACGGCAAGGAGCTGCTCAATGCGGTGACCTTCCACGACACCGGCAACCAGGGAACGAAGAGCCGGATCATCACCTTCATCGGCGCCAGCGGCGGCGCCGGCGCGACGACGCTGGCGCTGTCGGCGGCCGAATTCCTGGCTTCGAAATCGGCTGAGCGCGCGGCGTCCACCTGTCTCGTCGACCTGGATTTCCAGAGCGCCAATTGCGGCGCCTATCTCAACCTGTTCAACCAGTTCGACCTCGCCGGCATCATCGGCCAGCCGGAGCGGCTCGATGTCGAGCTGATGGACGTCATCAAGCTGTCGCGCCCGTCCGGGCTCACGCTCTACGCATTCGAGCGGCCGCAACTGCCATTCGAGCCGCATGGCAGCGATTTCGTCTTCCGGCTGCTCGACCTCGTCGCCTACCGCTTCGACGACATCGTCATCGACCTGCCCAATCTCGAGACGCCCTGGCACAATTCCGTGCTGTCGACGAGCGACGAGATCTTCATCGTGTTCGAGCTCAATGTCGCTTCGCTGCGGCAAGGCAAGCGGCTCTACAAGAAGATCCGCGAGCTGCGCGGCAATGCGGTCTCGATCACGCTGGTCGCCAACAAGCACAAGCGCAAATGGTTCGGGAACCATTTTTCGCGCAGCGAGCTCGAAAAGATCTTCAAGGCGCCGCACATCAAATCGGTCGCGCTTGACAACGCGCTTCTGACCGATGCGCTGAACAGGGCTATTCCGCCATCGGAAGTGGATGGACGGGCGCGCTTCAACAAGGATCTGAAGCGGATGTTCAAAGAGCGGCTCGATGACGCTGCCCGGTAGATATCGGATCGTCCCAAAGCTCGCCGGCGCATGTGCGCTCGGCGTGGCGCTGGCGCTGTCCGTCCACGATTTCGCCGAGGCGCGATCGGCGCTTTCGGAGCGGCCGCCGCTGCCGGCGATGGGGCCCAGCCTGCGCAAGGCCGTTGCCTTTAGAACCGCCGAGCAGCCGGGCACGATCGTCATCCGCAAGGACGAGAAGGCGCTTTACCTGGTGACCCGCCAGGGCCAGGCGCTGCGCTACCAGATCAGCGTCGGGCGCGACGGGTTCGGCTGGACCGGCACCGTCAAGGTCGGGGCGAAGACCGAATGGCCGGAGTGGCGCCCACCGCAGGAAATGCGGGCCCGCCAGCCGGAGCTGCCGAAAATGGTGCCCGCCGGCCCCTACAACCCGCTCGGCGCAAGGGCGCTCTATTTGTCGCGGGACGGGCGCGACACGCTCTACCGCATTCACGGCACCAACGACCCGTCGGGTGTCGGCTTCGACGGGACATCGGGCTGTTTTCGTCTCACCAACACGGATGTGATCGATCTCTTCAAACGCGTCGCGGTCGGCGCAAAGGTGGTGGTCCAATGACGATGATCAGCGAACCGGACATGCCGGCGATCGATATCGGAAACCAGGAACAGCGCGAACCGGCTGCCACCGCGAAACCCAGCAAGGCAAAGACGATCGGCGTCATCGTCGCCGGTGGCGCGCTTCTGATCACCGCGATCAACATGGCGGCCGCGGTCTATCTCTATCGGGGCATGAGCGACCTGCGTTTCGTGGAAGCGCGGCTGGAGCAGCTCGGCGCGTTCGAGCAGCGGATCGCGGCCCGGCTCGACACGGTCAACAACGGCTTCCAGAGCCGTTTCGAGAAACTGGACAGCCAGTTGCAAGGCAGCTTCAACGAGATCGATGGCAACATTGCCCGGTTGGGGCAGAATGTACCGGTCGCCGGCGGCGAGGCCATGCCGGGTGCGGAGGAACCGTCCGAGATCGCCACCAGCACGCTGGCGCAGGCGCCCGAGGCCCTCGACGGCGAGAACGCGAGCGAGCCCGGCGTCATCGAGGCGCCCGCACCCAGGAAGAGAATCGCGTCGGCGTCGCCCCCTGCCCCAAGCTCCAACTACCAGCGCATCCAGCAGCCCGACGGCAAGGTCTATTACCGCCGGATCAACTAGACCCGGCCGAGCCTAAAGCGGGCGGGGTACAGGTGGCGAACGGTTCTAGAGATCGCGCTGCAGCGCCAGGATGCGGATGGCCCGGACGGACCGCTCCCGCGCCTCAGTGAGGAAGGCGATGTGGCAGTAGGAACAGGCCACGATGCCCAAAAGCAGCACCAGGCTGTTCTTCAAGGTGAAATCAACCGTCAGAGTGAATGGAAAACCGCCGGGCGAGGTGAATGCGGCGATCGTGCTCGCGGTTTCCGAATGGCTGCCGACGGCGATCATCAGCCCGGCGAAAATCAAGGCGATATGGTTGGCGAGGAAGAAGAAAGCCGACCGCTTGGCGTGGCACGCTATCCAGCAGGCGATCGATGCGGCGGCAAGGATGGCGGCGTCGAGAGCCATGGAGCCGCCCAGATAGACATCGACCTGCTGCCAGAACATCGCCGACAAGGGGCGCAGTTCAAGCCATAGCCACCATGCGGTGGGGCTGGCTGGATAGGTGCCCAGCAACAAGGTCGCCATGCGCTCCCCTGCCAGGACCGCCAGAATGAGAAACGGAAAGGCGAAAAGCAGGAGCGGCTTGCGTTTCATGTTCCCTCGACAATCTGCAAGCCAGGATAGACCGCATAGATTGCTCAAGGCTTAACAGCCTACTTCCTGCCCTCTCCCGATTGCGAGCGTTCGAGGACGGCGAAAAAGATCACGGTGAGCAGAAGGACGATCAGCAGCAGCACGAACGCGGCTGCCGCGCCTTCGTTGAGCGAAAGGCCGAGAAAGGCACGGCGATAGGCAAAGAAGCTCAGCACTTCGGTCGCATTGCCTGGCCCGCCCTTGGTCAGGACATAGGGCAGATCGTAGGTCCGGAACTCGTTGATCAGCTGGATGATGATGGTGATCGCCGCGACCGGCCGAAGCATCGGCAGCGTGATGTAGAAGAATTGCTGCCAGCCGCGCGCGCCATCCACTTCAGCTGCCTCATAGGGATCGCGCGGCAGAGCGGCGAGCCCCGCGGCGAGGATCAGCACGACGAAGGACATTTGCTGCCAGATGTCGATCGCCGCCATCGTCCAGAGCGCCATGCCTGGCGTGCCGAGCCAGTCGAGGCGCGGCAGGCCGAACGTTTCCATCAGATGATTGGCGATGCCGAGATTGGGCTGGAGCAGCATGCGCCAGATCAAGGCGACGCTGATCGGCGACATCGCCATGGGAATGGTCAGAATCGCGAAATAGACCGGCTTCATCCGGACCGTCCGGTTGAGCATCAGGGCAATACCGAGCCCGATCACGAATTCGCCGACAACCGTCACCGCCGAATAGCGCACGGTGAGCCAGAGCGCGTTCCAGAACAGCTCATCGCCGATCATCGAGGCGAAATTCTTGAACCCGACAAGCGGCAGAAGCTGCGGCTTGATCAAGGTCATCGAGGAGATCGAGAGGATGCAGGCATAGGCCAGCGGAAAGCCCATCACGATCGCCAGCAGCAGCAGGCCGGGCAAGGCAAAGGCCCAGCCGGTCCGCCACTCGCGGCCACGGGCAGCCCATCCTTTTTTGATCGCATTGTGCATCGTAGCCGAGCCTTGGTCGGGGTGGCGTTGCTGATCTCGTCAAGATCCGGGGTCTGGACAAGATCCGGCGCGGCTGACACCGCCGCGCCGGATCTCCTTGCCGAGCCGGACCGCTATTTATCGAGGAGCCCCTGCAAGCCGTCGGAAGCCGCCTTCAGCGCCGCGTCCGATGTCGCCTGGCCGCCAGCCGCCAGCGAGAGCTGGGTACCGAGCAGATCCTCGTATTGCGCCGAATAGGTGAAGATCGGGAACGACTTGCCGGTCGCCACCACATCCTCGGCGGTCTTGTAGAAGGGATATTTCGCCAGCACCGCCGCATCGGCATAGACATCGCTGCGCACGGGCGCGTGGCCCTGGAGCGCGCGCTTCACCGAAACATCCTTGCTCTGCACCCACTGGATGAAGGTCCAGGCGGCTTCCTGCTCTTCCGGCGACGTGTTCTTGGGAATGCCCCAGCCCCAACCGCCGCTTTCGCCGTGGCCACCCGGCATCACCGACAGGCCGACCTTGCCGGCGACCGTCGGACACTTCACGGCATCGTCCATCTGCGGCAGCATCCACCAATAGGTGACCATGCTGAAGGCCGAACCGCTGCACATCAGGCGCATGGTGTCATCGAGCGTCGCCGACACGGCACCCTGCTGGGCGCCGTGCTGGATGTTGTCGACATAGAGATCGAGCGCCTTCTTGGCCTCTGCCGTGTCGAGGCTCGCCTTGCCGTCGGCATTGAGATAGCTGCCGCCGGCGGAGAACAGGTAGTTGGAGAATTCCATGCTGTTGGGATCGCCGCGCTGGCCCTGCATCGCGGCTCCGGCGACGCCTGCATTGGCCTTCATGAATTTGGAAATCGCCACATAATCTTCGAGGGTCGTCGGCAAAGCGAGTTCCTTGCCGGTTGCCGTCTTGTAGGCGGCCTTGAGCTTCTCGTCGCCGATCAGGTCCGTCCGGTAGAGGAGGCCCATCGAGTAGTTGTACATGGGCACCAGGAACAGCTGGTCCTTGGTCCGGCCGAGCAGGTCAAGCGTCGAGGGAATGAAGGGGCTCAGATCGTATTTGGATTTCTCGACGAAGGGTTTCAGATCGGCGAGCCAGCCGGCGGCCGGAAATTCGCCGGCCCACAGGAAGTCGACCTCGAGCACATTGTAGTAGCTCTGCGGCGCGGTCAGCTGGGACACCAGCTTGTCGTGCATGTCGGGATAGCCGATCTTCTCGAACTCGACCTTGATGCCGGTCTGCTTCTCGAATTCGGGCAACAGCGCTTCGATGATCTTGGTTTCCGGCACGTCCTCCATCAAGGCGTGCAAGGTGATGGGCTCAGCCGCCCTGGCCGGAAGCGATGCGCTGACAACAGCTGCCCCGCTCACGGCCGTCATCAGCATTTTGATCAAGGTCTGCTTGTTCCAAGTCATAACTCTCTACTCCTCTTTCCCTCTGGACGCGGCGGTGATCCCGCCACGATTTCCTAACCGGCTAGCGAGCCATGTCGGCTCTCGGAGCGGCCGGCCTATTTCACGCTGCCGAACGTCAAGCCCTGGACGATGAAACGCTGGATGAAGCGGGAAGCCACGACCAGCGGCAGGATGGCAAGCACGACGCCGGCAGAAACCTTGGCGATCTGGACGCCGTTCGAGGTCTGCAACGCGGCGAGCGCAACCGGTATGGTCGCCGTCTTCGGCCCGCTCAAAACCAGGGCAAACAAAAACTCATTCCACGCCAGGATGAAACCGAGCACGCCGGCGGCCGCGATACCGGGCATCGACACCGGCAGCACAATGCGCCAGAAGGCGCCCCAGGCGGTCGCGCCGTCGGTCATCGCCGCCCACTCCAGATCGACTGGAATGCCTTCGAAGAAGCCCATCAGGATCCAGGTCAGGAAAGGCAGGTTGAGCGCGGCATAGACAATGATCAGCCCGGTCAGCGAATTGCTGAGCTCCAGGCTTCGGAACAGCGTGAAGGTCGGCAGCACAAGCGCCACGGGCGGCAGCATTTGCGTCGCCAGAACCGCAAAGCGCGCCCAACGACCGCCCGTACGGAAGCGGGCGAAGGCATAGCCGGTGGTGGCGGCGAAAGGCAAAGCGAGCAGAACCGAGCCGAGCGCGACGATCAGGCTGTTGAGGTAGGACTGACCAAAGCGACCTGACAGCAGCGCCGAATAATTGTCCGTCGTAAAGGCCGGCATCAGCTCGTTGCTGTAGGATAGCTGCTCGGGCACGAAGCTCGTCCGCAGTACCCAGAGCGGCGGCAGCAGCACGATGGCGCAAACGACAATCAGCCCGAAATGCAGGCCGAAGCGGCGGCGAAAGGCAGGCCGTTCGTTTCCGTCCATGCTGGTCATTGAGCGGCCCCCATGAGGCTCGGCCGTGCGATGACCAGTTCGGTCTCGGGATCAAACAGGTGCATCGGCAACGGGTCGATGTAGAGCTCGACGATCGAGCCGACGGGCGCCGTGAAATAACGGCTCAGGCGGGCGGCGATTTCCAACGGCTTGTCGTCTCCGGCGGGGTGGGCATCATCCATGCCGGTGGCCTGACCCGCAATCTGGCCGATCAGGACGTTCTCGGCGCCGAGAGCCTCGACGGCCACGACCCGTACGGCAATCTTCTGCCAGTCCGGCTTGTCGGCGCGTTCGTGGAAATCTTCGGCTCGAACGCCCAGAATGACGCGGCGCCCGACACGCTCGCCATAGGCGTTGCGGTGGCGGGCGGGGACGGTAAGCACGGCACCACTGTCGGTCACGACGGAGAGCCCTTCGCCAGGTGCGGGCTGAAGCGTGGCCGGAATGAGGTTCATCGGCGGCGTCGCCAGGAAGCGCGCGACGAAGGTGTTGACCGGGTCGGCATAGACTTCAAGCGGCCGGCCGGCCTGGACCAGGCGACCATCGCGCATGATGCATATGCGATCGCCCATGGTCATGGCCTCGACCTGGTCGTGCGTGACATGGACGATGGTGCGGCCAAGGCGCCGGTGCAGCTTGACGAGTTCGAGCCGCATCTCTGCACGCAGCTGCGCGTCGAGGTTGGACAGCGGCTCGTCAAGCAGGAAGGCCGCCGGTTCGCGAACGATCGCCCGGCCGAGCGCAACACGCTGCCGCTGGCCGCCCGAAAGCGCTGCCGGCTTGCGGCCGAGAAGATTCTGCAGACCGAGCAGGTTAGCGGCGTCCGCAATCTTGGCATCGATCACTGCGGCGTCGGTGCCGCGCATCTTCAGCCCGAAGGCCATGTTCTGCCGCACCGACATATGCGGATAGAGCGCGTAGCTCTGGAACACGACCGCGACGTTGCGGTCGCGCGGCGCGACATTGGCGACGCTCTTGCCACCGATGCGAAGATCGCCGGAGGAGATACTCTCCAGGCCGGCAATCATCCGCAGCGTCGTCGACTTGCCGCATCCCGACGGGCCGAGAAAGATCACGAATTCACCATCGGGAATGGTGAGATCGACCTCATGCACCCCGTAAGTGCCATTGCCGTAGAGCTTGGAAACGCGATCGAGCTCGATAGACGCCATAGACTTTCCTCATAAACCCCGCCTGACCCGGTCGAACGCCGCGGTCGAAGTCGAGCGAACGGCTACCTTAGAGAACAAAATAGAACATTTAAAGCCTGTTTTCTGATCGTATGTGTTCACTTTTTGGACGGGCACGTGCCGGGCACCAAGATCCGGCCACGACATCGAGGAACCGTCAGGTCATATAGACGCCGCCGGTCACGTTGACCCCTTGGCCGGTCATGAAGCGGGCTTGATCCGAGCAGAGGAAGACGACGACGTCGGCGACATCCTCCGGCAGCTCGAGCCGGCCGAGCGGGGTCTGCGCGACATAGTCGGCGACCACCCGTTCGGGCGTGACCTGCCGCAGATGCGCCTCCCATTCCACTTCGCGCGATTGCATGCCGGTCTTGACGAACCCCGGACAGACAGCATTGACGCGTATCCCTTTGGGCGCGAGCTCGCGGGCAAAGGCCTGCGTCCAGCCGAGCACGGCGAACTTGGACGCCGAATAATGCGCCAGGAGCGGCGCACCGACCTTCGCGGCAAGCGAGGCGGTGTTGACGATGCAGCCCGTGCCCTGCTTGACAAAATGCCGTCCAGCGATCTGATTTGCCAGGAATACACCACGTGCATTGACGGAGAAGTTGAAGTCCCACTCCTCGTCGGTCAGATCCAGCGCATGCTGCATGGTGGACACGCCGGCATTGGCGATCAGGATGTCGCAGCCGCCAAGCGCTTCCAGCATGGCGGCAAAGGCCGCCTCGACGGAATCGCGACGGCGAACATCGACCGTGACGGCGACGGCACCGCCGCCAATCTCCTCGGCCGCCTTGCGCGCCGCGTCGGGATCCAGATCGCCGATCGCCACGGCGACACCCTGCCGCGTCAGGGCGGCCGCGATCGCGCGACCGATCCCCGCGCCGCCACCCGTCACAAAGGCACGCTTGCCCGCGAGTTCGGCAAGCACTGGAGGAATGACGGAGACAGCCGGCATGGTCGTATTCTCTCTGCTTGGTGACGGAATGCGTTCTGTTGATATGGAGATGCATACCAATAAATTCGAACACTGCAAACATATTTTTGTTTGAAAATGTTTGATCATGCGATAGAGTCAAAACTGCAGACCGCTTCGTAAGCGGCTTACCCACCGGATACATCGATGGCAGACGACACCGCCCCTCCTGAGACATCCACGCATGGCGCACCGCGCGATGCCGATCGTCAGCGCCTTCTCGCGCACGATCGACAAGCCCGCATCCTCGCTTTCCTGCGCCGGACGGGGTCGCTCACCGTCGCCGCGGCAGCGGCCGACCTCGCCGTTTCCGACATGACGATCCGCCGCGATCTCGTCGAACTGGAACGCGAGGGCAGGCTGGTGCGAATCCATGGCGGCGCGATCGAGGCCGATAACCCGCCGCTGGTCGCCATGGACAGTGAGGAGCCGAGTTTCGATTCGCGCTTGCGCCAGCGCCGTGACCCGAAGGCCGCGATTGCCGCCGCCGCGGCCGCCTTGGTTTCGGGATACCGCACGATCGCATTGGATGTCGGCACCACCACCTATCTGATGGCCGAGCACCTCAAGGACCTTCCGCACGCCAAGGTGTTCACCAACAGCCTCAGGATCGCGGCGGCGCTGAACGGCGGTATGCCCGAAGTCTATGTTGCCGGCGGCCGCGTACGAGCCGACGAGATGTCGACCGGCGGACCCGCGGCCATCGCCCAGTTCGAGGCGCTGTGGTTCGACGTCGCCGTGATCGGCGTCTCCGGCATCACGGCGGACGGCCTTTTCGACTATTCCTTCGATGATACCGATATGAAGCGCGCCTATCTGAGACGCTCAGGCACCAAGATCCTGCTCTGCGATTCCGCCAAATTCCTGCGCATGTCGCTGGTGCGGATAGCGCCACTATCGGACATCGATATCCTCATCACCGATGCCGAGCCGCCGGCCAAGATCGCCGCGGCGCTCGCCGCGGCCAAGGTCGACCTGCGCATCGCGCCGCCACTGACGCGCGACTGAGGCGCAACATTCTCACTTTATCCCCAAGGAGACGATTCGATGGTATTTGAATTTTTCGGCGACAAGAAGAAGGCTGTCATCTCGATGGCCCACATCGGTGCCCTGCCGGGAACGCCCCTCTATGATGCCGATGGCGGCCTCGACAAGCTGATCGATGGCGTGCTCTCCGACATTCGCAAGCTGCAGAGCGGCGGCGTCGATGCCATCATGTTCGGCAACGAGAACGACCGCCCCTATGTCTTCAAGGCGCCGCCCGAAGGCATTGCCGCCATGACTGCGATCGTCCAGGCGGTGAAGCCCGAACTGAAAGTGCCGTTTGGCGTCAATTATCTCTGGGATCCGACCGCCAGCGTCGCGATCGGGGCTGCCACCGGAGCCCGTTTCGTGCGCGAGATCTTCACCGGCCTGTTCGCTTCCGACATGGGCTTGTGGGAGCCCGATTGCGCCGCCGCCTCGCGCCTGCGGCACAATCTTGGCCGCGACGACATGAAGCTTCTCTTCAACATCAATGCAGAGTTCGCACACTCGCTCGACCAGCGTCCTATTGAATTGCGCGCCAAGAGCGCGGTGTTCTCGTCGATGGCCGACGCCATCCTCGTTTCCGGTCCGATCACTGGCCAGCCGGCCGACCAGTCCCACCTGCGCAGCGTCTGCGAGACGATCAAGGACGTGCCGGTCTTCGCCAACACCGGCGTGAACATCGACAATGTCCGCGATGTCCTTTCGCTGGCGAGCGGCGTCGTGATCGGCACCCATTTCAAGATCGATGGCAATACCTGGAACGCCGTCGACAGCGATCGGGTCAAGCGCTTCATGGACGTTGTCGCCACCTTGCGCTGAGGACGGCTTCCACGGCGATGCCGGCCACCGCCGGCTCGCGGTGATCATATCGATCGTTGCGGGCCGGCGTCCGGAATGATCGACTGGTATCGAGCAGTGGGACACAACGAGGCAGACAGGTTCGCCCGCCTGCCCTTCCCGGCATTTCAATGGATTCGACATGACGTTCGTTCTCGGTCTCGATATCGGCACCACCTCGACGATCGGCATTCTGATCCGGCTTCCCGATCAGGTGCTGGGCCTCGCCTCGCGCCCCGTCACGCTGCATTCCGAGCATGCGGGCTGGGCCGAGGAAGATCCCGCGCAATGGTGGATCAATGTCCGCGACATCGTGCAGGAGTTGCTCAGGACCAGCGGCATCAAGGCCGAGGAGATCGTGGCGGTCGGCACCACCGGCATGCTGCCGGCGGTCGTTCTCCTGGACGACCAGGGCGAAGTGCTGCGGCCAAGCATTCAGCAGAGCGACGGCCGCTGTGGCGCCGAAGTGGCCGAACTGCGGACCGAATGCGATGAGGCGGCTTTCATCGCCAAGGCCGGCAACGGCATCAACCAACAGCTCGTCACCGCAAAGCTGCGCTGGATAGAGCGTCACGAGCCGGAGGTGTTCAGCCGCATCGCCACCGTTTTCGGCTCCTATGACTATATCAACTGGCGCCTCACCGGCGAACGTGCGGTCGAGCAGAACTGGGCGCTGGAGGCAGGCTTCGTCGATGTTTCGACGCACCGGATCGACGACGATCTGGTGGCGCTCGCTCACATACCGCGCTCGGCCGTGCCACGAAAGATCGCCTCGCATGAGATCCTCGGTTCCGTCTCGGCGAAGGCCGCGGATGAGACCGGCCTGATGGCGGGAACACCTGTCGTCGGTGGTGCGGCCGACATGATCGCTTCCGCGCTCGGCGCCGGAGTTGCCAAAGCAGGCGATGTCCTCCTGAAATTCGGCGGCTCGGTTGATATCCTGATCGCCACCGATCAGATCAAGCCAGATCCGCGCATGTATCTCGATTACCATCTGGTGCCGGGCCTGTTCATGCCCAATGGCTGCATGTCGACCGGCGGCTCGGGCCTCAACTGGTTCGTACGCAATTTCGCCGGCGGCGAGATGGTCGCGGCACAGGCCGAGGGTAGTTCGGTACACCAGCGGCTCGATGCGCTGGCGGCAGAGCGTCCCGCCGGTGCCGATGGCCTCATCATCCTGCCCTATTTCCTCGGCGAGAAGACGCCGATCCATGATCCAGCGGCCCGTGGCGTGATCGATGGGCTGACGCTGTCGCACGATATCGGCCATGTCTGGCGCGCTTTGCTCGAGGCCTATGCCTTTGCCATCGCGCATCATGTCGAGGTGCTCAACGACATGGGCCACCGGACCGAGCGCTATCTCGCCTCCGACGGCGGCTCAAGCAGCAAGGTCTGGATGCAGATTGTCGCGGATGTCCTGCAAAAGCCGGTCCAACGCCTGACCGGGCACCCCGGCTCTTGCATCGGCGCTGCCTGGACGGCGGCGATCGGCGTCGGCCTAACCGACGACTGGTCGGGCGTTTCCGGTTTCGTCAGCTTCGCCGACCGGCTCGATCCCGACCCGCGCAAGGCTGACATCTACCGCGACGGCTATCGCCGCTATCGCGATCTTTATGCGCGCCTGTCGGCTCCTGGCGCGACCAGAGCGGGATCGTCATCGTGATGTATCGCGCCGTCGCCTGGGACATCGACGGAACGCTGATCGACAGCGAGCCGTTGCATCATCAATCCCTCCTCGCCGGCTGCCGCAACTGGAACGTCGATCTTGACGACCTGCCCGACCAAGCCTTTCGCGGCATCCATATGGGCGACGTCTGGACAATGCTGCGTCCGCGTCTCCCAGTCGGGCTCGACCAGGCGGAGTGGCTCGCCGCTATCAATGCCCACTACGTCGCGAACCGGGCGAACGCCGTCCCAATCCCCGAGGCGGTCGAGACGATTCGGACCCTGGCTGACCGCGGCGTCCCGCAGGTCTGCGTCTCGAATTCCGGCCGGCAAGTCGTCAATGCCAATCTCGATGCGCTCGGCGTGCTCGATCATATGAGTCTCACAATCAGCCTCGACGACGTGTCGGCCGGCAAGCCCGACCCCACGCCCTATTGCGAGGCCTGCCGGCAGCTCGCCGTAGCTCCAGGGTCGGTGGTGGCCGTGGAAGACAGCCGCACCGGCACTAAGGCAGCACGAGCCGCCGGTCTGTTCGTGGTTGGCTATCTCCCCAGTGGCGGCCTGCTCGGCGACGTCGATCTCAGCACCAACCGTCTGTCGTCGATCCTGGATCTGTTTCCAGGCTGAGGGTTTGCGCGTCGTTACCTTCCAGGTGTGCGCTTGACCATGCATCAGGATCGTAGCGTGATGGCAACTGATCGATTCACATCGACCGGTAGGAATCCCCCTTGCGCCTCGGCGTCGTGAAACCGCAAACGACACCACACCAGGATGGACGCTTGATGAACGACCTCCCCCAAACACTTGCAGCGGACTCGCTCGGGCCAACCGTGACGATTGGAGAAATCCTGGTAGAGATCGTCGCGAGGCAGACAGGCACCGGCTTCCGGGAACCTATCGACCTCATTGGCCCCTTTCCGAGCGGCGCGCCCGCCATCTTCATCGATCAATGCGCACGTATGGGCGGAGCGGCCGCAATGGTGGGCGTGGTCGGCGACGACGATTTCGGCGTCGTCAACGTGGAGCGCCTGAAGCGGGACGGCGTAGACACTTCCGCCATCGCTGTTTCCCCGGATTATCCGACGGGCAGCGCCTTTGTTCGCTACCGCACGGACGGAAGCCGCGATTTCGTCTACAACATCGCCAAATCCGCCGCCGCTCGATTGGAATGGACCCCGCAGGTCGAGGCGCTGATCGCGCGTTGCGGGCATATCCATGTCATGGGAACGGTGTTCGCAAGTCCCGCAGCCTGGGCGATCACCGAACGCGCGATCCCGCTGATCAAGGCACGCGGCGGCACGATGTCGCTCGATCCGAACCTGCGCAAGGAATTGCTGGCGCACGGCCAGACCGAGGAGAAATTCGCCGGTCTGGTGGACGAAGCGGACCTGCTGCTGCCGTCGGGCAATGAATTGTTCCTGGCCGCCGGCACGGACGGGGAGGAACGCGCGATCGAGGCGCTGTTCAGACGAGGGGTCAAGGAGATCGCTGTGAAGCGCGGCGAACATGGCGCGTCAGCCCGTCAAAGCACCGGAGCCCGCGCCGATTGCCCCGGCCTCATCGTCGAGGAAACGGACCCCACCGGCGCCGGCGACTGTTTCGGGGGAGCCTATGTCGCATGCCGGCGGCTGGGCATGGCGCTGCAGACGGCGCTCGAATTCGCCAACGCGGCAGGGGCGCGCAACGTCACACGCCACGGTCCCATGGAGGGAGCCGGCACGCCGGCCGAGCTGGAAGATTTCATGGCAAGAACGGCGAGAAGAAATTGATGCGTGTGGCGATCGAAGATTTGCCGGCCCTGCACAGAGACGGGAAGAAAATCGGGGTAACCTCGGTGTGCTCGGCGCACCCGCTGGTGCTTAAAGCCGCACTGCGCCACGGCCGGGAAACCGGCACCACCGTGCTGATCGAGGCGACGTGCAATCAGGTCAATCATCTGGGCGGTTATACGGGCATGACGCCGGCCGATTTCGCGGCGATGGTGGAAGCGCTCGCGGCAGCCGAGCGGTGCCCGGAAGAGCTGATCGTGCTTGGCGGGGATCATCTCGGTCCTAATCCCTGGAAAGACCGGCCCGCCGAGGAGGCGATGGCGCAGGCCGGGACGATGGTCGATGCCTATGTCCGCGCCGGCTTCCGCAAGATCCACCTCGATGCTTCGATGGGCTGCGCGGGTGAACCGGCGACGCTAGACGACCACACGGTGGCCGGGCGCGCGGCCAGGCTGGCGGGCGTCGCGGAGCAGGCGGCAGCGCAGAGCGGCGGGGCAAGCCCGGTCTACATCATCGGGACGGAGGTGCCGCCGCCCGGTGGCGCCGATCACGCTTTGGATGCGATCACCCCGACCAGTCCGGAGGCGGGTAGCCAGACACATGCCATTCACGCCCAGGCGTTCCAAACCGCCGGGCTTGAAAGCGCATTTTCCCGCGTCATCGGGCTTGTCGTGCAGCCGGGCGTGGAGTTCGGCAACCAGAATGTGATTTTCTACGATCGGACCAAGGCCGGCGACCTGGCGGCAACCCTCGACAGATTGCCGTCGCTCATTTTCGAAGCCCATTCGACGGACTATCAGGGTGAGAGGCCGTTGCGTGAACTCGTCGAGGACGGCTTCGCCGTCCTCAAGGTCGGACCCGAGTTGACCTTCAAGCTGCGCGAGGCGCTGTACTCGCTCGACCTGATCGCTTCCGACCTGGTGCCTGACTATGGCGAGCGGCCGCTTTACCACGCAATGGAAGAGCTGATGCAAGGCACCCCCAAGAATTGGGCAAGCCACTATCATGGAAGCGATGCCGACAAGCGGACGCTGCGCCACTACTCCTATTCCGATCGCATCCGATATTATTGGGCGATCCCGCAAGCCCGTGCCGCCTGCAACCGTCTCTTCGATACGTTGAACGGCCGCAAGGTGCCGGTGATGCTGTTTCTCCAGCACCTGCCTTCTGCAGTCACATGGGCTGACCGCGCCTGCGACGTCGAGGAGATCGCGATCGGTCACGTCCGGCGGAGCATCGAGGCCTACGCCCGGGCATGCGGCACCTGAGATCCTCGTCCGGTCCTTCAAGGCCAGAGCGGATGGGCTGGCGGGCGGCAGGAACGCTTACAGCGATGGCCCCAATCGGATCGGACTGCCGTCGCTGAAACGGGATTGACGGAACCTGTAGAGGTTGTGCCCAGTCTCGTTGCCTTGGACGAGGTCAGACAACACACGGCCGATGCCGGGTCCGATGCCGAAGCCGTGGCCGCTCATCCCGGTCGCTATAACGAGACCCGGGATCGCAGCGGCGCGATCGACGATGGGCACGACATCAGGCATCGCATCGATCATGCCCGCCCAGCTCGCCTTGAGCGGTACAGTCGTGAACTGAGGGAAAAGCTCCCTGAACCCGCGGTCGATGGCGCGGAGCGCCGACGTCTCGGGAGCGGGATTGAGGACCCGCATCCGTTCGAAAGGGCTTTCTTCATCCGCGTTCCATCTGCGCGGCGTCGACCAGCCATCCGGGTATCCTCGCGGCGCGCCCGGCAGGTAGCGCGTGCCGAAGGGATTGGCCATCAGGGCGCTGAAATATTTGCCCGCATGGCGAAATGCGTCCGGCCCTATGTAGAGTTGGCTGCTGCCTCCCGATGCGAGCGTATACCCGCCATCCTGCCTGCGCCGGAAAGCGATGCGTTCATCCGCGGCGGCACCGGCGTGGATCTCCGGCATCGGTGCTGTCGCGGCGACGGTCGCCCTGACGCTGAGCTGCGGAATCGAGATGCCGTGGGCGCGCAGAAAGAGCGACGTCCACGCGCCGCTGGCGACGACGACGCTCGAGGTCGCGATGCGCCCTTTCTCGGTCCAGACGCCACTGATGCGTCCCGCGGAGATGTCGAGCATACGTGCCGCGCAATTCTCGATGATCGTCACACCTTCGCGGGCCGCCAGGCGAGCAAGCGCGGGCACCGCGACCCAAGGTTCCGCCCGCATGTCCGATGGGGTGATCATTGCGCCTTTGAACGGTCGCGACATGGCCGGGATCAGGCTTGCCAACTCACCTTGGTCGAGGAGACGCGTGTCGACGCCATGAGCCTGGGCAATCTCGAGAAACTTCGCGAAACCGGCCATCTCCTTGTCTGTCCGCGCAAGATAGGTAACGCCCGTCTGCTTCAGTCCTATGTCCTCGCCACATTCCTGCGCCAGTTGCCGCCAGAGGCGCTGCGCTTCGATGACGATCGGCAGTTCGTCGGCATCGCGGCCCTGCTGCCGGATCCAGCCCCAATTGCGCGAGGATTGCTCGGCGGCGATGCGGCCCTTTTCCAGCAGCGTCACCGAGACGTTCCGTCGCGCCAGGAACAGTGCCGTGCTCACGCCAATGACCCCGCCGCCGATGATCACGACGTCCGAAGTCTTCGGCAGGGGCTGCTGGAACTGGATCGAGGTGGCTTCGGTGAAGGGGAAGATTGTCAAAGAGCACCGTCCTTCTTGGTATGCTGCGGCGACATCCGGTCCACGCTGGCAGCGAGATCTGGGCAGCGATATCTGGCCGCCGTGAAATGTCGATACCACGCGAGGAGATTGATCGTCAGCTACTGCTTGCCGACAAGGACAGCGACAGATCGCGGGTCTGGAAGTCCCTCTGGACAATGAGTTTTGAAACTGCCGGCCAAAGGCTGGCGACTGTGCAAGCGTGCCCCACTATAGCGTTATCGGCGGCGGCATCGTCGACCTGGCGACGGCCATGCGGCTGGTTGAGACATATCCCGGCTGCAGCCTGATGCTGTTGGCCGGAAATACTGTCCGAGCCTCGGCCTCGCCGACCTGCTCCCGCACGAAGCAGGCATCCGCGCGCAAGCCGTGCGCAAAGACAGTGCCCTCATCCATGATTTCCTGTTCGCACAAACGGACCGCATGCTGCACGTCTGCAACGCCCCTTCACCCGCCGCCTCCTCGGCGATCCCGATTGCAGAGATGATTCGAGATCGCCTCATGCAGGGCTGCTGAAAACGAGGCGGTATGCATGGAGCCGCAACGCCCGCTGAACGCTGGAGTATCCGTCTTGGCCAAGAAAGGGATTGGGGCACCGGCCGCGGGCAACGCAGCTTTTGCGTCAGAACCAGATCCGCTCACCACCGGGCCAGCAACTCCGCTCCCGGCGAGAAGGTACTTGGCCTGCCGGCCATAGCCGCTCGGCCTCAGGCCTGCGGTTTCCGCAAGCGTTAGCCTCCTGTGGACGCCGGCATTTTTGGCTGCGCAAAGATCTCAAGCGAAACGACGGCCGACGTCGCAGGTTCGACCGTCATAGGCATAGCTCGACGAGCTCCCTATGGTACACGTCCACAGGATGCACTGACACTCAAGCCAGCTTGGCTAAGCCAGAAATCTTTAAGTCTTTGAAATGACGTGACTATTTATGGTACCGTTGGCTGGGATCGAACCAGCGACCTCCGGATCCACAATCCGGCGCTCTAACCATCTGAGCTACAACGGCACGTTGCCCGAGCGGATCGAAACAGAAACTCATCCGCCCGCTCTGTCGTTCGGCGATGCGTCCTTACGGGCTTATGGATTCTAATTCAAGGCTTTTGGAAAGCAAAGGTCACTTCCCCACATCGACGCGGCATTTGCCTGGCAAGAAGACCAGGCGCCGGACAAAGAAAAAGGCCGGCGGGAGGAGGTGCCGGCCTTTTCCTGTTACGAGCCAGCGGGAGGAGGTGCTGGCTGGTCACCCCGGGGAGCAGAGGGAGGAGGTTCCACTCACCGGGTATTCCTTGATGGCTGCCATCATACACCCGATCGTTTTTAAGAAAATGCGACCTTTTGTTGCATCTTCCGATCATGCGCAAATGTTAGGCAACCTTGATTTCCTTCATCGCCTTCTCGAAGGCGGTCTTGATCGGCTTGGAGACGTCCTCGGCCGCCTTGGAGGCAACGGCCTGGAAGTCCTTGGCCTGCTCGACGGTCGATTCGACGCGCTTGCGCAGGAAGGCGGTCTGCAGCTCGACGACTTCCGACAGCGACTTGGCGCCGATCAGGGCCTCGAGGTGGGAAAAACCGGCCTCGGCATTGGCACGCAAAGCGGAGATGGTCTTGAGCGACAGGTCGTTGGAAACGGTCTTGGCGGTCTCGTAGGTCGACTCCAGAGCCTTCTGGGTCTCCTCGGCGCCGGTCTTCAGCTTGGCGTAGGCCTCTTTCGACTGCTCAACGCCCTTTTCGGCGAAAGCGCGGATCTGGTCGGTGGCCTTGGAAGCGTCGAAGCTCGGGAATTCAACGTTTTCGATCGTCTCGGCGGTCTTGGTCCTGGACATTTTCCATCCTTTTCAGCGGCAGCGGCTTTGACAGAAAGCCGTCTCGTTCATGTATGATGGCAATATAAAGGCAAATTTTGTGCATTGCAATATCTTTGTTGCAGTGCACCATAAATTTCTTTGGGCCGTTAACCAAGAGCCCAGATTCCGGCCTTTGCACGTTCTGGCTTGTGGACCTTCGCGCCTCCGGCTTTTATTAACAAAGCGTTAACTGCAAAATCGCCGCTCCGTGAGGTCCGCCAAGCGCATGCCGTCCGAATACTCCTTCCTCGATGTCGCCGTGCTCGACGCGGTCCGCCAGCGCTTTGCGGCAGGCGACGCGATCGCGATCCTGTCGGCGGATCTGGAGCAGGTGATCTGGGCCAACGGGCCAGGAGCCGCGATGTTCGGGTATCCCGACATCGAGGCGATCATCGGCGCCTCGGCGCAGTTGCCCGTGATCGCCAGGCGCCAGATCATGGCGACCAGCGGATTTCCCGAGATTGGCAGTGACCGCGCCATCATGGTGCGGCTGGCGACCGGAATGACCAGCCGCGCCGTCGGCTTCCTGGCCAGTGCGGTGACCATGCCGGACGCCGAAAAGGCGATCATGCTGGCAGTCCCGGCGGCTCAGACCGGGTCACGCAATGCCAGCGAAATCGCCGCGCGCGCCATTAGCGGCTTCACCGAGGATGGTCATTTCATCGCCTTTGTCGATGCCAGGGGCAGCGTCGAGGCGGCCTCGGAAGGATTTTCGGCACTGGGCATCCTGCCGGAGACGCTGGCGGCACTGGTTGCCGACGTCGCAGCCGAGAGCGACCGCATCGTCAAGCGCCTTGTCCCCGGCGGCACGGCCTCCTATCCAGCGGGGCTGGCAAGATTGACCGAGGAGCGGCATCTGCTGGTGGTGATTGACGAGGACCAGCTCGACGACACCGCCCCTGCGGGCGAACATCCTACGCAAACCATTGCCGAGACGGCACCTGCTGGCGACGCGGCCTCCCAGCCGGAACAGGGTCGCGAGGCACCGACCGACGAACCGAGCGCCTCGCAGCCGGCCGGCGACATCGCCGCATCGCAGCAGCATGGGATCGCCGATGCGATCGGACAGGCGCCGACGGCGGCCAACGGCGATCAGCCGGCAGCAGAGCGTATGCCCGCGCAGCACGACCATTGGTACTTCAACGCCGGCGAAGACGGAGGGCAACAGGCGCCGCGACCTGCCGCGTCCGGACCTGAAGCGCCTCAAGAGCCGGCCGCCCTGGAAGTCCAGTCCACGGCCACGCCGACGACCGTCTCGGCGATAGACAGCGCAGCGGCGCCGGTGCGCTTCGTCTGGCGCACCGATGCCGAAGGCAAGTTCAGCGCGCTGTCGCCGGAATTCGCCGACATCGTTGGCAAGCCGGCGGCCGACGTGATCGGCCGCCGCTTCAGGGATGTCGCCGCTACATTCGGCCTCGACCCCTCCGGCGAGATATCGGGGCTCCTCGAACGGCGCGATACCTGGTCCGGGCGCTCCGTGCTGTGGCCGGTCGTCGGCACCGATCTGAAGATACCGGTCGACCTGGCGGCGCTGCCTGTCTATGGCCGCAGCCGCGCCTTCGAGGGTTTCCGCGGCTTCGGCGTCGCCCGCGCCAGCGACGCGGTCGTCGATCCGGAGGCCATCGGCATGGCGCTGGTGCCCAATAGCCAGGCGCCGGCAACGCCGGAACCACAAGCCATCCAACCCGCACCCGAACAGCCGAACGCTGAGGAGCCCAAGGCCGAGGACACGCAGGCATCGGATCCGTTCAAGGGCGAGGTGCCGGCGTTGACTATCGTGCCGAAACAGGAGCGGCGCTTTGCCGACAAGGTGATCCGGCTCGCCGAACACCGCCAGCCAGCCAATGACAAGGGTCTGTCGACCCTGGAACGCAGCGCGTTCCGCGAAATCGGCGAGCGGCTGAAGAAGGATAGTGCTCCGGTCGAGCCGCCTGAGGCTGAGACTGCGGAGGCGTCGACAGCGGAGGCCGAGGCTCCGGTCAAGCCGTCCGACGACCCGATGCACAGCGGCGTCATCCCTGCGTCAGGGCCAGAGAACGAACCGGTCGAGCCACCCGATGTCGATGCCGAAGACGAGCGGGATCTGGTACGGCTTGACGGTCACGCGGACGAAGCGGCTCGTGAAGCCCCCCCTGGGATGAATGTGACGGGCTCGTTGCTCGACTATGCCGGCCAAGATGACGAACGTGGCCCCGTGGCGGCGGAACCAGAGAACACCGCTGCCGTTTCGCCCGGCGAAAAGCCTGAAGCCACTGACGCGACACATGATGGCCTCGATGACGACAGCATGACGTCAGCAGATTTTCGCGATGCCGAAGACAGTGAGGATTGGGCGCAGCCCGACGAGGAAGCCGCGCCGCCCGACGAGCAGGCGGTTGCCGAGGAAACCGTCAATGCAGGCGGCGACGCGGCGGAAATACGCGTCGAGCGCCCTCGCCTGCAGGTGCCGCCGCTCAAGGCCGAAGGGTTCGTACCGTCGGCGTTTTCCGCCGGAGATGAACACAAGGCTCCGGACACGTCGCTGCTCGGCAAGCTGCCCGTGCCGCTGCTCATCCATTCCGGAGACCAGTTGCACTATGCGAACGAGGAATTCCTCAGCCTGACCGGCTACGAGGCGCTTGACGATCTGGCGGATGCCGGCGGCCTCGGCGCGTTGTTTGCCGACCCCTACGCCGATGACGGCGTTTCCGACGGCACCGATCGCGCGCTGCGGTTGAAAACACGTGACGGACAGGAATTCCCGATCGAGGCCATTTTGCGCTCTGTCCCCTGGCGCGACGGCAAGGCGCTGATGCTGGTCGTGCGACGCTCCGGCGAGGATGATGCGCCGGCGAGCCTGCATGTGGTTGGCGACGAGCAGACGCAGCCGGACATTTCCGAGCTCAAGGTGCGCATCGCCGAGATGCGCACCATTATCGACACCGCCACCGACGGCGTCGTGCTGATCGGCCGTGACGGCACCATCCGATCGATCAGCCGGCCGGCTGAAGCGCTGTTCGGCTTCGACAGCGACGATGTGACCGGCAAGCCGTTCGCCTCGCTGTTTGCGATTGAAAGCCAGCGCGCGGCACGCGACTATCTCAATGGGCTGTCCGAGCCCGGCGTGGCGAGTGTCATGAACGACGGCCGCGAGGTGATCGGGCGCGAATCGCAAGGACGCTTCATTCCGCTGTTCATGACCATCGGCCGGCTGCCCAACGACAGCGGCTTCTGCGCCGTCGTTCGCGACATCACGCAGTGGAAGCGGGCCGAAGAGGACTTGACGCAGGCACGTGCGGTGGCCGAGCGCGCGTCCTCGCAGAAGACCGATTTTCTGGCCCGCATCAGCCACGAGATCCGCACCCCGCTCAATGCCATCATCGGTTTTTCGGAATTGATGGTCGACGAGAAATTCGGACCTGTCGCCAACGACCGCTACCGCGACTATCTGCGCGATATCAACCGCTCGGGCAATCATGTGCTCGACCTGGTCAACGACCTGCTCGACATCTCCAAGATCGAGGCTGGCCAGCAGGAGATGGCCTATGAGGCGGTGTCGCTCAACGACACGCTGGCCGAAACGGTGGCGATGATGCAGCCGCAGGCCAACCGCGAACGGGTCATCATCCGCTCCAGCTTCGCTTCGCGGCTGCCGGAAGTGGTGGCGGACCTGCGCAGCGTGCGCCAGATCGCGCTCAACATCCTGTCGAATGCCATCCGCTACACCCAGGCCGGCGGCCAGGTGATCGTCTCGACCGCCTATGAGACGTCGGGCGACGTCGTCATGCGGGTGCGCGACACCGGCATCGGCATGAGCCATGCCGAGATCGAGCAGGCGCTGAAGCCGTTCAAGCAGATCAACGCCCTGAAGCGCGGACGCGGCGACGGGACCGGGCTTGGACTGCCGTTGACCAAAGCGATGGTGGAAGCCAACCGTGCCCGGTTCACCATCAATTCGACACCGGGCGAAGGCACCCTGGTCGAGGTGGCTTTTCCGTCGACCCGTGTGCTCGCGGAATAGGTCAGCCCTCTACGGTCCCGATAAAAAGAAAAGGCGCCCAAAGGACGCCTTAAGAGATGGGATTGCTGTCACAACGGGGGCTTGAGCGAATTCGGATCCTCGGGGCTGAGGAACGGGATTTCTCCCTCAAGTTACGTGCGACTATCGACGCCGGACCTTAACAACTCCTTACCGGGGCGCCGGAAAATTTACGAATGTGTACCACTCATGAAATCTAGGTAAATTCTAGCGAGATATTTCGTTAACCATGCCGGCTGCCAATTACTCGGCCAGCTGAGGCAGGTTCTTGAACAGCTCGAGCGCCTCTGGATTGGCGAGCGCCTCCTTGTTCTTGATGGCGCGGCCATGCACGACATCGCGCACCGCGAGTTCGGTGATCTTACCCGACTTGGTGCGGGGAATATCCGACACGGCAACGATCCTGGCCGGGACATGGCGGGGACTGGCGCCACTGCGGATCTTAGCGCGGATGCGTTTTTCCAGATCGTCGTCGAGCTGCACGCCGGCGGCTAGCCGCACGAACAGGATGACGCGCACGTCGTTGTCGAAGTCCTGTCCGATGCACAATGCTTCCAGGATCTCAGGCATCTGCTCGACCTGATTGTAGATCTCCGCCGTGCCGATCCTCACCCCGCCCGGGTTGAGCGTGGCGTCGGAGCGGCCATGGATGATGAGGCCGCCATGCTCGGTCCATTCGGCGAAATCGCCATGACACCAGACATTGTCGAAGCGCTCAAAATAGGCCGCCCGGTACCTCTTGCCATCGGGGTCGTTCCAGAAGCCGATCGGCATAGCCGGAAAGGCTTTTGCGCAGACCAGCTCACCCTTTTCCTGCCGGACCGGCCTGCCGTCGTCGTCCCAGACATCGACTGCCAGGCCGAGGCCGGGTCCCTGGATCTCGCCGGTCCAGACCGGCTGCGTCGGCACGCCGAGCACGAAGCAGGAGACGATGTCGGTGCCGCCGGAGACCGAGGCCAGGTGCACGTCCTTCTTGATGCCGTCATAGACGAAGCGAAAATCTTCCGGCGACAGCGGCGAGCCGGTGGAGGAGATTGCCCGCACAGTGGCCAGATCATGCGTGCGGATCGGCTTGAGACCAGCCTTGCGCACAGAATCGATGAATTTGGCCGAGGTGCCGAAAAAGGTCATCTTCTCGGCATCGGCGAAATCGAACAGCACATTGCCGTCGGGATAGAAGGGCGAACCGTCATAGAGCAGCAGCGTGGCACCCGAAGCGAGCCCCGACACCAGCCAGTTCCACATCATCCAGCCGCAGGTGGTGAAGTAGAAGAAGCGGTCGCCATCGGTGAGACCGGCATGCAGCCGGTGTTCCTTGACATGCTGGATCAGCGTGCCGCCGGCCGAATGGACGATGCATTTGGGAATGCCGGTCGTTCCCGACGAAAACAGGATGTAGAGCGGATGCGAAAACGGCAGCGGCTCGAAAGTGACAGGCTTGCCGGCGAAGGGCGACAGCGCCTCTTCCAGCGCTACCGCCTTGTCGATGGTCCCGGCGACATCGCTCGATGTGCCGAGATAGTCGACGACCAGGATCTTGCGGACAGTGCCGAGCTTGGCCGCGACCGCGGCGATCTTGTCGGCGACTTCGATCGCCTTGCCATTGTACCAATAACCATCCGGCGCGATGAAGACGACGGGCTCGATCTGGCCGAACCTGTCGAGTACGCCCTGCTCGCCGAAATCGGGAGAGCAGGACGACCAGACGGCACCGATCGAGGCGGCGGCCAGCATGGCGGCGACGGTCTCCGGCATGTTGGGCATCATGGCGGCAATGCGGTCGCCCTTCTTCACCTTGAGCGACAGGAAAAGCTGCTGCAGCCGCGAGGTCAGCGCGTGCAACTCGTTCCAGGACAGCCGGCGCTCGACCTTGTCTTCGCCGCGAAACACGATTGCGTCGCCTGAGCCGGTCTTCTTCAGCAGATTCTCGGCGAAATTCAGTGTCGCATCGGGAAAGAAAGAAGCGCCGGGCATCTTGTCGCCGTCGACGAGCAGGTTATCGCCCTTGTCGCCGACGATGCCGCAGAAATCCCAGATCAGGCTCCAGAACCCTTCACGGTCCTCGACCGACCAGGCGTGAAGCTGCGAATACGAGGAAAACGCTACGCCGGCTTTCACTCCGGCGGCCTTGGTGAGGGCGGTCAAGGGTGCTGCGTCAATCTGGTCTTGCGTCGGGGTCCAGAGCGGTTGTCCGGCAGCCATGATCGTTCCTCCACGGTCGCCATCGCTTATGCATATCGCAGCGCAGCAGAGCAAGATTTTGTTCGGCTGATGCGACCAGATGTGCGCAAATGCCATCGCCGGGCCATAAAGACTTGAAATGCCTCAGCCCTAAGTCGTAGTGACAACTTGAAGTCGTGGTGGCGGCCGGAAGTGTGGTCACGACTGCAGTCGTAGTGACGACTGGGGGTCGTGGTGACGACTGGGGTTACACCCGTCGGGCGATTTGTCGGAATGGAAGCATACGGGGCCATATGCCATCATCTATGATCCGGCGCGGAATATGGGCGATCGGCGCTGCCGTGATCGTCGTCGCGCTGGTCGTTGCCGCCCTGCCGCTGATCGCCTCCACCCGTATCGTGCGCGACCGCATCGCCTGGGAAATGAGCGCGTGGAGCGGCTTCCGTGTCGCCATCGACGGTTCGCCGCGCATCGAGGTCTGGCCGACATTCCGCGCAATCCTGACCGATGTGACGCTTTCACAATGGACCGACACCGAGGCGCCGCCTGTGGTCGAGGCAGAACGGGTCGAGGTCGATCTTTCCGCCATGGCGGCGCTACGCGGCGACGTGGTGTTTTCGACGGCGCGGCTGGTGCGGCCGACGATCCGGGTCCAGCGCACACCTGCCGGCCTTTTCCTGCCCGCTGTCCCCACCGGCGGGCGCATCACGCGTTCCATCGACACGGCGCGCGGCGTGGTCAATGCCGACCCCGCCAAGCCGGACCTCGACAAGCTGCCTACCGACACCTTCGGCACGGTCGAGTTTCGCGACGGCCGTATGGTCGCCTCCATCGGCGGCAAGGACGTCGAGATCCTGAGCAGTTTGAACGGTCAGGCGAATTGGGCGGCGATGAACAGCAATGCGACGCTGTCGGCAACAGGGATCTGGCGGGGCGAAAGCGTCGCGCTGGACGTCGCCTCGGCCAGACCGCTTGTGCTGTTTGCCGGCGGCACGGCGCCGCTGACGCTGTCCTTCAAGGCGGCACCCGCCACCTTCTCGTTCGACGGCACGGCCAGCATGTCTGAAAATACCTATTTCGACGGTCAGGCGAAGTTCTCGGCACCCTCGCTGCGGCGTGTCCTGGAATGGTCGCAGGCCGGCATCGCTCCGGGTGCGGCGATCGGCTCGGTCAGCATTTCGAGCAAGATCACCGCGACCGGCGGGCGCGTCAAGTTCGACAACACGGCGATTGCGCTCGACAACAATCCGGGGATGGGTGCACTGGACCTCTCGCTTGGTGAAGCACAACCGGTAATCTCCGGCACGCTCGCCTTCGACACGCTCGACCTCAGATCGTTTCTGTCAGCCTTCACCCCGCTGGTGCCGACCGGAGGGGCGGGGCCCGGCGAAATCGACACAAGTTTCGCCGACAAGATCAATCTCGATCTCAGGCTGTCGGCAGCGCACGCCACGGCGGGGCCGATCCAGCTCGCCGACGTCGCCGCCACCGCCCAGGTCAAGGATGGTCTGTCCGTCTTCGACATCTCCGATGCCTCGGCCTTCGGCGGCAACATCCAGACCAGCCTTCGCTTCGATCGCAAGCCGGAAGGCTCGCAGGTCGAAATCCGCCTTCTGGCGTCCGACATCGACGGCGGTGCTTTCGGTACGGCGGCAGGGATGACGCGGCTGGTGCCAGTCGGCACGGGCACCGTCTCGGTGATCCTCAAGGGGCCGGGCAGAACCTGGGATTCCATCTTCGACAATGCCGACGGCTCGGTCTCGGCGACCTTCGGGCCGGGTGCGTTGAGCAAGCTCAACCTGCCGGCCTTCCTCAAACATACCGAACAGGGCGGCTTCTTCGCGCTCGACGATGTCTCTGACGGAACATTGCCGATCGACGGCGCCGAGATCAAGGCCACCATTTCGAAGGGCGTGGCGCGGATCGACAAGGCCGAGGCCAATTCAGCGAAGTACAAGATCTGGCTGTCCGGCATCGCGTCCTACGCCGGGCGCGGACTGGCCTTGTCCGGCGGCGTCATTCAGCCTGAGCAGGCGGCAACGCAGGCCAACGGCCAGCAAGGTCCCAACCAGTCGTCGTTCTTCGTCGGCGGGACATGGAGCACGCCGTTCATTTCCCCGATCAGCCGCGGCGTTTCGGGGGAATAGGCCGCCACCGCGCCTCCTATCTTTCACCCGCGCTGCGCGGCCTGCTCGTCGAGCTGGCGCTGCACCTCACGCCGTTTGTTGGCAAGCGAGGCGATGATGACGCCAATCGCCACGACGGCGATCAGAATGGTACAGGCGGCGTTGATTTCCGGCGTCACGCCGAGGCGAACCTGGCTGTAAATCTTCATCGGCAGCGTCGTCGCGCCCGGCCCGGAGGTGAAGCTGGCGATGACCAGATCGTCGAGCGAAAGGGTGAAAGCCAGCATCCAGCCGGAGACGATCGCCGGCATGATAACCGGCAATGTGATCTGGAAGAAGGTCTTCACCGGCGTTGCGCCAAGATCCATCGCGGCTTCTTCCAGCGAGCGGTCGAAGGTCATGAGGCGCGACTGCACGACCACGGCGACGAAGCACATGGTCAGCGTGATGTGGGCGAGCGTCACGGTGAGGAAGCCGCGGTCGAGCCCGACGGCGACAAAGAGCAGCAGCAGCGACAGGCCGGTGATGACTTCCGGCATGACCAGCGGCGCAAAGACCATGCCGGAGAATAGCACCCTGCCCTTGAAGCGCGTGTAGCGGGTCAAGGTGAGTGCCGCCAGGGTGCCCAGCACCGTCGCAACCGTGGCCGAGATCAGGCCAACACGCGCCGTCACCCAGGTCGCGTCCATGAGGCCTTGGTTGTGGAACAGCGAGACGTACCATTTGGTCGAGAAACCGCCCCAGACCGTGACCAGTTTCGATTCGTTGAACGAGAAGACGATGAGCAGCACGATCGGCAGATAGAGAAAGGCAAATCCAAGCACGATCGAGGTGATGTTGAAGCGGCTCCAGGTGGCGTTCATGAGGTCACCTGTCCATTTCCTGAGCGCGCGCCTGGGCCCGCTGGAAGAGCATGATCGGCACGATCAGCAGCAACAGCAGGATGACGGCGACGGCCGACGATACCGGCCAGTCGCGATTGGCGAAGAACTCGTTCCACAACGTCTTGCCGATCATCAGCGTCTGCGATCCGCCGAGCAGATCGGGAATGACGAACTCGCCGACGGCCGGAATGAACACCAGCAGACAGCCCGCGATGACGCCGGGCAGCGATAGCGGGAAGGTGATCTTCCAGAACGCGCTGGTCGGCGGACAGCCGAGATCCTTGGCTGCCTCGATCAGCGAATAGTCCATCTTCTCAAGCGCGGAATAGAGCGGCAGCACCATGAACGGCAGGTAGGAATAGACGATGCCGATGAAGATCGCCGTATAGGTGTTGAGGATGATCAGCGGCTGGTGGATGACGCCGGTGGCGAGCAGCAGCTGATTGAGCAGCCCTTCGGGCTTGAGAATGCCGATCCAGGCGTAGACGCGGATCAGGAACGAGGTCCAGAACGGCAGGATCACCAGCATCAGCAAGGTTGGGCGGATCGTCGCCGGCGCGCGCGCCATGCCGTAGGCGATGGGATAGCCGACGAGCAGTGTCAGGACCGTCGAGACCGCGGCGATGATGACGCTGGTCACATAGGCGTTGAAGTAGAGCGCGTCCTGCGTCAGCCAGGCGTAGTTGTCGAGGCTGAGTTGTTTCAGCTGGGCGAGGAACCCGGAAACGCCGCCGCTGAAATCGAGCGCCGGCGTATAGGGCGGAATGGCGATCGCCGTCTGCGACAGCGAGATCTTGAAGACGATGACGAACGGAATGAGGAAGAAGAACAGCAGCCAGACATAAGGGATGATGATGACCAGTCGGCCAACGAAGGCAGCACCCAGCCTGGCGAGGATGGATTTGCCGGCATTGGTCGTCGGAGAGGCTGATGCGGTGGTGACGGCGGCGCTCGACATGGTCGCCCCTACCGCGTCAGCACGACGCCGGCGTCGGGCCGGAAGGAAACCCAGGCGCGGTCGTTCCAGCTCAACGGATCCTCGGTGATGCGGGCCGCGTTCATGGTGCTGGCGCGCACCACCTGGCCGTCGTCCAGCCTGACATGATAGACGGTCATGTCGCCGAGATAGGCGATGTCGTAGACCTCGCCCTCGATGGCGTTGACCGCCTCGGCCGGCTTTTTCGACGACACCTTGATCTTTTCGGGCCTGATGGCGAAGGTGACGGCCGTCCCGGCGCCGGCCGTCCCGGCATTGTCGGTGCGGATGGTGATGCCGTTGCCGGCGTCGATACTGGCGCTGCCGGCCTCGCCACGCGCGATCTTGCCCTCGAACATGTTCACATTGCCGACGAAGCCGGCGACGAAGCGCGACCCCGGCGCCTCGTAGACTTCGGCCGGCGTTGCCACCTGCATCACCTCGCCCTTGTCGATGATGGCGATGCGATCGGCCATGGTCATCGCCTCTTCCTGGTCGTGGGTGACGACGACGAAGGTCAGGCCGAGGTTCTGCTGGAGGTCCATCAGTTCGAACTGCGTCTCTTCGCGCAGCTTCTTGTCGAGAGCGCCAAGCGGCTCGTCGAGCAGCAGCACTTTCGGCCGTTTGGCGACCGAGCGGGCGAGCGCGACGCGCTGGCGCTGGCCGCCGGATAGTTGGTGCGGCTTGCGCTTGGCGAACTGCTCGAGTTTGACCAGCTTCAGCATCTCGGCAACGCGCGATGCGATTTCGGGCTTCGGCATGCCGTCCTGCTTGAGGCCGAAGGCGATGTTGTTCTCGACCGTCATGTGCGGGAACAGCGCATAGGACTGGAACATCATGTTGACCGGCCGCCGATAGGGCGGGATGCCGCGCAGGTCCTGGCCGTCAAGCAGGATGCGGCCGGCTGTCGGCTCCTCGAAGCCGGCGAGCATCCTGAGCAGCGTCGACTTTCCGCAACCGGAGGCGCCGAGCAGCGCGAAGAACTCGCGCTCGAAGATGGTCAGAGACAGATTGTTGACGGCGGTGAAGTCACCGAACTTCTTGGTGACGTTGTCGAACTGGATGTACGGCTTGGCATTCGGGTCGTTCCACGGTGCAAAATCCCTGCGGATGCTGCCAAGCGATTTCATGTCCCACTCCGTCCTGATTTTCTTGCTTCTTGCCCCAGGTAGAAACGGTCCCGGCAGGTGGCTGCCGGGACCGTGTCGGATTGCTTACTGGCCAGTGACGATCTTGGTCCAGGTGCGCGTGATGACGCGCTGGGTCTTGGGATCGTACGGCGAGACGGTGTAGAGCTTCTTTATGGTCTCGGCATCGGGATAAACCGAAGGATCCTCCAACAATGCCTTGTCGACGAATTGCTGCGAGGCCTTGTTGCCGTTTGCGTAGAGCACGTAGTTCGACGACTTGGCGATAACTTCCGGCTTCATCATGTAGTTGATGAACTCGAGCGCCTCCGCGACATGCGGCGCATCGGCAGGGATCGCCATCTGGTCGAACCACATCTGAGCGCCCTCCTTTGGCACGGAATAGCCGATCTCGACGCCCTGCTTGGCCTCGACCGCGCGGTTGCGGGCCTGGAACACGTCACCCGACCAGCCGACCGCCAGGCAGATATCACCGTTGGCGAGCGCGTTGATGTATTCGGAGGAATGGAACTTCCTGATGTAAGGCCGGACCTTGAGCAAGGTCTCCTCGGCCTTGGCGATATCATCGGGTGACGTGCTGTTCGGGTCGAGGTCAAGATATTTCAGAGCCGCCGGGATGATATCTGCCGGCGAGTCCAGCACGTAGACACCGCAGTCCTTCAATTTGGCCAGGCTATCGGGATTGAAGAAGACATCCCAGCTGTCGATCTTGTCGGTGCCGAGTGCCGCCTGCACCTTCTTGATGTTGTAGCCGATGCCAACCGTGCCCCACATGTAGTTGACGGAGTATTCGTTGCCGGGGTCGTACTTGGCGGTGCGCTCGGTAACCGTATCCCACATGTTGGAAATGTTGGGCAGTTTCGACTTGTCGAGCTTCTGGAACACACCGGCCTGTATCTGGCGCGCGAGGAAGTTGCCGCTGGGCACGACGACGTCGTAGCCGCTGCCGCCGGCAAGCAGCTTGGTTTCCAGGATTTCGTTGGAATCGAAGGTGTCATAGACGACCTTGATGCCGGTTTCCTTGGTGAAATCGTCGATGATCGAACTGTCGATGTAGTCCGACCAGTTGAAGACGTTGACGACACGATCCGCGGCGTGACCGCCGACGGTGAAAAGTGTCAGGAATGCCGAGGTAGCCGAAAGCCAGAGCGCTTTGCGGATCATGCTATTCTCCTTTGATGAGTGTTCCTTCACCGGCTCGTGGCGATATCAGCGCGACCGGCATTTTCTTCAGACTATTGAGCTTTCCAAGGGGCGACAAGCGCGAACTGCCGAGACCATGCAGGCGGTTCGATGAGATGGCTCGATGCCCCTGAGGCGGCCTGGGAGGCATACCGTCATAGGCTTTCGCCGTGGCGCGGGCAGAGATACGACGATATGGTCCGGTCTCGATCGGACCGGCTGGGAGACTTGGCAAGATACGCCTGTCTTGTTGTTGCCGTATTCCCAGCCTGCCCGTGCTGCAGCGACGTTGTCAATGGCAAAGCTGCAGGCCGCTTCAATTAGGCGACGGCACCCCGGTGACCCCGGCGCGTTCGGGCCGTGCCTGGCGCTTGAATTCGAGCCCGATATGGACGAGCAGCGCCGTGACCACAACCGCGCCACCGATGATGGTGCGCCCCGACGGCACCTCGGAATGGATGAGCCAGACCCATATCGGACCGAGGATCGGTTCGAACGTGCCGAGCAGCGCCGCGATGGCCGCCGGTATCAGTCGCGCTCCGGTGGCGAAGAAGGCGAGGCCGAGGCCGAGATTGACCACGCCGAAGGCAAACAGAAAGCCCATGTCGCTGACCGACACGGCGAAGGTCGATGCCTGCGAGACGGCAAAGCCGGCCGCGAGCATGGTGCCGAGGCACGTCGCCGGCGTCATGCGCACGCCGGAAAACCGCCGGGTGATGACGGTGGCGACCGAGAACATGACCGCGATCAACAGCGCCAGCCCGTCGCCTATGGGCGAGACGGGGCCATCCAGCGATTCCGACACCATGATGGCGACGCCGGTGATGACGGCGGCGATTGCCACCCAGGTCGCGACACCAACCCTTTCGCGGAACAACGCCCAGGCAAACAGCGCCGCCAGAAGCGGCACGCCGGCCTGCATCAACAGGATGTTGGCGACGGTGGTGTAGGCCAGCGCCACGACGAAGGCGGTCGATGCGGTGGCAAAGCAGATCCCGACGGCAAGGCCGGGCAGACCCATGTCGCGGAACAGCTTCAGCGTGCCACGCCAGCCGTCGCGCCAGACCATGAAGCCGACCAGGAAGGCGGCTGCCCAGACGGAGCGCCAGAAAATGACCGTCCAGCTGTCACCGACAGTGATGAAGCGGGCGATGGTGCCGCCGAAACTCCACATCAGCGCCGACAGGAAGACCAAAAGCATGCCGACGCGTTCCTCGCGCGGCGAGACGGCTGGCGATGCGACGATCGGCGATGCGGTATCGATCATGAGCGCGACTGTCGGGCTTTTGTGGACGGGACGATGCGCAAGGGACGACAAAAAGATGCTCTGTTCGCGTAACGCAAAGGCGCAGGCCGGAACTGAGCCAGCGGCCGGCGACAATTGTGGCACCTTGCTCCTATTTCAGAGGAACACGGCTACTGGAAATCGAAGGCACTCAGGCCCGTCACCATCTCGTCGAGGCCGAGCGGGCGCGTCACCGGCGGCTCGGCGCGCGCCAGGCAGCCGACGCGTTCGCAAAGCCGGCAGGCAGGCCCGACCGGCGTCGCCGCGATACTGCCGGCCTTTGCGGTGATTGCCGCACCGGGTAATGCCGCGCCATAGACGATGTCGTCACGAAAGCCGATGTCGCAGCCAAGCAGCAATGCGGTGCGGCGCGGGCGTTCCGAGAACGCGCCTTGCGGCCCTTCCAGTGTGCGGGCGATGCACAGGAACTCGGCGCCGTCGGGCATTTCAACCGTCTCGACAAATATCTGGCCGGGTTGGGTGAAGGCAACATGCACGGGCAGCTTGGGACAGCCGCCGCCAAAGCGGCTTTGTGGAAACCCCTGGCTGCCGGCCTTGCGGAAGCGGTTGCCTGCATTGTCGACCTCCAGCATGAAGAACGGCACGCCGGAGACACCCTGCCGCTGCAGCATGGTCAGCCGGTTGGCTGCCTGTTCGAAGGAGACCCCGAAGCGCGAACGCAGGACATCGATGTCGTAGCGGGCGCGCACGGCAGCCGCATGAAAGGCCTGATAGGGCATCATCAGCGCATGCGCCGCATAACGGCCAAGTTCGAAGCGGGCCAGGCGGCGCGCCTCGTCGGTGCTCAGCTTGAGCGCCTGGATCTCGCCGGCGACCGCGACCGTCATGCGGATCAGGCAGGCCTCCATAGCGACTTCGCGCAACTGGTCGAACGGCGACAGCCGTTCGGACAGGAACAGGCGCTGCGAATGACGATCATAACGGCGGCGCCAGTTCGGCATGGTCGCGACCGGCAGCACCTTGACCACGATGCCATATTCGCGCTTCAGCCAGGCCTTCAGCGCGCCGAACAGATCGTCGCCGGGATCGAGCACCGAGGTGAACGCCGCGGCCTCCTCCTCGAGGGCAGCAAAATGGTTCGGCCGGCGCTCGAAAATCTCGTGCACCTCGTCGATCGGCAGGCGGGCGCCGGAAAGCGCCGTCGCCCGACCTTCGCGCGCCAAAAGCTCGTTGAGATCGGACAGGCGCTCGGCCTGCTCGCGATAGGCGCGGAACAGTTTTATCACCGCCGCGGACGCATTGGGCGCCGCCTCGGCAAGCTCGATCAGTTCCTGATCACCCGGCAACTCGCCGACCAGCAGAGGGTCGGTGAACACTTCCTTCAAGGCAGCGACAGATCCCCTCGCCTCGCCCTGCAGCTCGTGTGGATCGACCTTGTAGACGGAGGCCAGCCTGAGGATCAGCTGCACCGTCAGCGGCCGCTGGTTGCGCTCGATCAGATTGAGATAGGATGGCGAAATGCCAAGACCCTCGGCCATCGCCGTCTGGGTCAGGCCCTTGGCGTTGCGGATGCGGCGGATGCGCGGCCCGGCGAAGATCTTCTGGTCAGCCACGGACTGTCCTTTACAGCATTTACACGAATTTTCTGGGCTTTGGCCTTTTACAACAATGACAAATTTACAATGCACCTCTGTCAAACACAACACAGGTTTTCTCTTATATTCTGCCGGCTTTGTGGATTTATGTGGCTGATTTCGCGCAGAAATGTAAATCCAGTCATACCCAACGACCCCAAATTCTTGACGCCTTGACACAGATCAGCAATCCCTCGGAGTGACCAATGACTGATTTTTACAACCTCGTCCCATCGGCCCCGGAAGGTCGCTTCGACGGTATCGAACGGCCCTACTCCGCGGCGGATGTGAAGCGCCTGCGCGGTTCGGTGCAGATCCGCCAGAGCCTCGCCGAAATGGGCGCCAACCGGCTGTGGAAGCTGATCCACGAGGAGGACTTCGTCCACGCGCTCGGCGCCATGTCCGGCAATCAGGCGATGCAGCAGGTGCGCGCCGGGCTGAAGGCGATCTACCTGTCGGGCTGGCAGGTTGCCGCCGACGCCAACACGGCTGGTGCGATGTATCCGGACCAATCGCTCTACCCGGCCAATGCGGCGCCCGAACTGGTCAAGCGCATAAACCGCACGCTGCAGCGCGCCGACCAGATCGAGACCTCCGAAGGCAACGGGCTTTCGGTCGAGACCTGGTTCGCGCCGATCGTTGCCGACGCGGAAGCCGGCTTCGGCGGACCGCTCAACGCCTTCGAAATCATGAAGGCCTTCATCGAGGCGGGCGCCGCCGGCGTCCACTATGAGGATCAGCTTGCGTCGGAAAAGAAATGCGGCCATCTCGGCGGCAAGGTGCTGATCCCGACCGCGGCGCACATCCGCAACCTCAATGCCGCGCGCCTGGCGGCGGACGTGATGGGCACGCCGACCCTGGTCGTCGCGCGCACCGATGCGGAAGCCGCCAAGCTGCTCACCTCCGACATCGACGAACGCGACCAGCCTTTCGTCGACTACGACGCCGGGCGCACGGTGGAAGGTTTCTACCATGTCAGGAACGGCATCGAGCCCTGCATCGCCCGCGCCATCGCCTATGCGCCTTACGCGGATCTGATCTGGTGCGAGACCTCGAAACCCGACCTGGCACAGGCCAGGAGATTCGCTGAGGGCGTGCGCAAGCATCATCCCGACAAGCTGCTCGCCTACAATTGCTCGCCCTCGTTCAACTGGAAGAAGAACCTCGACGACGCGACGATCGCCAGATTCCAGAAGGAGCTCGGCGCCATGGGCTACAAGTTCCAGTTCATCACGCTCGCCGGCTTCCACCAGCTCAACTATGGCATGTTCGAGCTGGCGCGCGGCTACAAGGCACGGCAGATGGCGGCCTATTCCGAGTTGCAGGAAGCGGAGTTCGCGGCCGAGGCCAATGGCTACACCGCGACCAAGCACCAGCGCGAGGTCGGCACCGGCTATTTCGACGCCGTGTCTATGGCGATCACCGGCGGCAAGTCGTCGACCACCGCCATGCATGAATCGACCGAGCACGCGCAGTTCAAACCAGCCGCGGAATAGCGGACCGCAGAAATACAGAGGGAACGCCCAACAGGGCTTGGAACACAAGGAGAAGACCAATGGCATCGATAAGCCGCGTCAAGGAACGCGCCGAGGAACAGTCGACGACGATGAGCGTCGACCAGCAGGCGACGATCCGCATGCTGGCCAACGACCTGCACCGCCTCAACCAGTCGGTGATGAAGGCGGTCGAGGCGGGCGTCTCGGTCGAGCTCGTGCGCTCGGCACGACATCACGGCGGCGACGGCAACTGGGGCGATCTGCTGATCCCGGTGATCGTCACGCAGCAGAGCCACGGCTGACCGAAATCCATGCAACCGACCCTTCACCTGCGCAGCCTCTGCGCAGGTGAATTTCCTTTTCATCAAGCTCACGTGTGGACAGTTGAGTACAGTAGCGTTGCTTGAAATTCACTGCTCCCGGCGATGATTTAGGGTACTTTTATTTCAACTTGACATAGGCTCCGATCTCACGCCAATTGCGCTCCGGATTCAACTCTGCATTGAAATAGGGGCGAGCTTCTTGGCCGACTTGTGTGCCCGGTGAACCGCGAAGGCGAGACTCCAAGACATCCGAATCTGGCGACCCGTGACTCGAGCGCCGAGGCGATCCGTGATCCGTCGCAGGTGCTTGTCGTCGGGAAATCGCCAATCAATCGCGTGGTGATTTCAAAGATCGTCGAGCGATCCGGGCTCAAGCCGATTTCGGAATCTCCCGACACGGCGGCAAGGATCTTGCGGTCCCTCATTCCCGGTGTGGTTGTCCTTGACGGCGGCGCCGACAACAAGGACTGCGAGAACCTGATGTCCAGCATCGACGCGTTGCGCCGCGCCTCGGGCAAATCGCTGCCACCGGTAATCCTGCTGTCAACCAAGAATGGCGCGACGGAAAGTCTGGGCCTGTCTGGTATCATCGACGTGGTGGTCGCCAAGCCGATCACGCCCGAACGGTTGCAACCGGTGATCGATCGCCTCATCGGCCGCTAAGCTAATTGCGGGAAAGTGTGTAACGGTTTTCCGTCCGGAATTGAGCAAATTAGGTAAGGCCCGGCAATCACGGATCGATGATGCTTTCGATCAGTCCGGGCAGTTGTCCGAGATCGGATATCTGGCGGAACCTCGATGCGGTTACCGGCGCTTCGACATGCTCCAGCACCCAGATCAGTTCATGCGGCACATGGACACCCCAGCCGCCGGCCTCGATGGCCGGCACCACATCCGACTTCAGCGAGTTGCCGACCATCATGCTTTTCGCCGGACCATCGCCGTGGCGGTTGAAAAGCCTGCTATAGGTGGCTGCATTCTTGTCGCTGACGATCTCGACCGCGTCGAACAGGTCGCCAAGGCCTGAGCCAGCCAGCTTGCGCTCCTGGTCGAAGAGGTCGCCCTTGGTGATCAGCACTAGGCGGAATGCGCCGGCAAGCTGTTCGACCGTCTCGCGGGCGTGCGGCAAGGCCTCGATCGGATGGCTCAGCATCTCGCGCCCGGCATCGAGAATCTCCGCTATGACCGAGGCCGGCACGCGGCCTTGCGTCACCTCGATCGCCGTCTCGATCATCGACAGGGTAAATCCCTTGATGCCGAAGCCATAGACGGCGAGGTTGCGCCTTTCGGCCTCCAGCAATCGTGCCGAGATATGCTCGGCTTCGCCATGGTCGACGAGCATGGCGGCAAAGCGCTTTTCCGTCAGCCGGAAGAACTGCTCGTTCTGCCACAGCGTGTCGTCGGCGTCGAAGCCGATCGTCGTCAGTTTGCCGTTGGGCCGCATTCAATTTCTCGATTAAGATTTGGGCCTCGATTGGAATTGGGACGGTCGAGACTAAGCCGATTGGCGTGATTTTCAACCGCGCCGGCCAATGCCCGACGCGGCTCCCCTTCCCTTCCACAGGGGGGCACGGCTATACTCCACAATCCGCAACCCAATCTGGTGAATGATGCCGCCTGCAAAAAAGGAAGTCCGTCCGTCGAGCCGCGGAGGACGCGCCCGCACGCCTGCCTTCGTGAAAAATCAACGGGGCGTCAAGAACTGGAAGGAAGTCAGCGCCTGGCTGGAGTGGCGCGGCATCGAGGACATCGAGTGCATCACGCCCGATCAGGCAGGCGTTGCGCGTGGCAAGATGATGCCATCGAAGAAATTCACCTCCAACACCTCGCTGGCACTGCCTTCGGCTGTCTTCATGACGACGATCTCCGGCGGCTACCCCGAGGATGGCAATGGCTTCCATTATCCGGAAGACGACGGCGACCTTAAACTGATGCCCGACCTGTCGACGCTGACGGTGGTGCCCTGGGAAGAAGACCCGACGGCCGCGGTCATCTGCGATCTCGTCCACCAGGACGGACGCTCGGTCGAGTTCACGCCGCGCAACGTGTTGAAGCGTGTGGTGGCTGCCTATGACAAGCTCGGCCTGAAGCCGGTGGTGGCGCCCGAGATCGAGTTCTACCTGGTGCGCAAGAATCCCGATCCGGACTATCCGCTGACGCCGCCGGTCGGCCGTTCTGGACGCGCAATCGGCGGCGGCGCCGGCTATTCGATCGCCGGTGTCAACGAATTCGACGAACTGATCGACGACATCTACCATTTCTCCGAAAGCCAGGGCCTGGAGATCGATACGCTGATCCACGAGGAAGGTGCCGGGCAGCTGGAGATCAATCTGCGCCACGGCGACCCGATCGAGCTGGCCGATCAGGTGTTCATGTTCAAGCGCACCATTCGCGAGGCGGCGCTGAAGCACGAGATCTACGCCACCTTCATGGCCAAGCCGATCCAGGGGCAACCCGGCTCCGCCATGCATATCCATCAGTCGATCATCGACAAGAAGACTGGACAGAACATCTTTTCGGCCGCTGACGGCTCGGAAACCGACGATTTTTTCCACTTTATCGGCGGCATGCAGAAGCATGTGCCGAACGCGCTGGTGATGTTCGCGCCCTACGTCAATTCCTACCGCCGGCTGACACAGGCGGCGTCGGCGCCGGTCAACAACAAATGGGGCTATGACAACCGCACCACGGCATTTCGCGTGCCACGTTCGGATCCGGCGGCTCGGCGCGTCGAAAACCGCATCCCGTCCTCCGATGCCAACCCCTATCTAGCGCTTGCGGCATCGCTTGCCTGTGGGCTGATCGGCATCACCAACAAGATCAAGGCCGAGCCTCCCGTGCTGACCACCGCCAATGCCGACGAGATCGACCTGCCGCGCGGCCTGCTCGAAGCCGTCGACCTGTTCGAGGGCGACGAGGAACTCTGCGCGCATCTGGGCAAGTCCTTCGCCGCTACCTACGCGGCGATCAAACGGGCGGAGTTCGAGACCTTCATGGAAGTGATCAGCCCGTGGGAGCGGGAGTATTTGTTGCTCAACGTCTAGGGGAATAAGGGAGTAGGGCAGTAGGGCAGTAGGGCAGTAGGGCAAGGATGGCGGCCAAGATTGAATCGTACAGGGATTTAATTGTCTGGCAGCAAGCTATGGATCTTGCGGTATCGATCTACGAAACAACCAGAGCTTGGCCAAGGGATGAACTCTACGGACTGACGACTCAGGTGCGCCGTGCAGCCACCTCCGTTCCCGCCAACATTGCCGAAGGTTACGGGCGAGAAAGCCGAGCTTCCTATCAGCAATTTCTCAGGATCGCCCAGGGATCTCTCAAGGAACTGGAGACCCATCTGCTGATCGCGCAACGCGTCGGAATCGCTTCGCATGCGGCCGTCGAACCGTTGATGATCCGCAGTGAGAGCGTCGGAACGCTCTTGCGCCTTCTGATCCGTAAATTGTCACCTGAATAGTCCCCACCTACTGCCCTACTGCCCTACTGCCCTACTGCCCTACTGCCCTACTGCCCTACTGCCCTACTGCCCTAGGACTTCTCATGCCCTACCAATCCCCGATCTCCCCCGGCCGGTCCTGGTATGAGGACACAGCCGGTCCGAGACCTGAATACCCGGCGCTGGATGGCGACCGGGCATGCGATGTCGTCATCGTCGGCGGCGGCTTTACCGGTTTGTCGGCGGCGGCGCACCTGGCCAAGGCAGGCACCAATGTCGTGCTGATCGACGCTTACCGCTTCGGCGATGGCGCCTCCGGTCGCAATGGCGGGCAGCTCGGCACCGGCCAGCGCGCCTGGGCCGAGGACCTGGAAGCCGAGTATGGCTTGGCCCGCGCCAAGGCGCTGTTTGATCTTGCCGAAGAGGCCAAGGCGCATCTCCTCGAATTCACTGCCGCCAACCAGATCGATATCGACTATATGCCGGGCCAGCTCTCGGTGGCGCACAAGCCGCGCTATGTCGACGACTACAAGGCGCATGCCGAGATCATGGCGAGCCGTTTTTCCTACCCGCATATCTCGTTCATGGATGCCAGGGAGACAGCGGAGCGGTTGGGCTCGACCGCCTATTTCGGCGGCACGCGCGACACCGGCACCGGCCACATCCATCCGATGAAGCTGGTGATCGGCACGGCGCGGGTGGCAGCGCTTGCAGGCGCGCAGCTGTTCGAGGGGACGCCGTCGACCGGCATCATCTCCAGTGGCGGCAAGGTGAAGGTTTCGACACCGAAAGGTACGATATCGGCGCAGAAATGCCTGATCGCGGTCAACGCCTATGGCGGCACGCTCGAGCCGGTGAGTGCCGCGCACATCATGCCGATCGGTTCGTTCATCGGCGCGACGGTGCCTCTGGGGGCAGACTCAGATGTGCTGCCGGGCGGCGAAGCGGTCGACGATTCCCGCTTCGTCGTGCGCTATTTCCGCAGATCGAAGGACGGACGGCTGCTGTTTGGCGGACGCGAGGTCTATGGCGTCAACGATCCGAAGGATATCCACATTCACATCCGCCGCCAGGTCGCGGAACTCTATCCGGCGCTCGGGGATGTCGAGATCACGCATGGCTGGGGCGGCTATGTCGGCATCACGGTGCCGAGAAAGCCTTTCGTGCGCGAAGTGATGCCCAATGTGATCTCGGCCGGCGGCTATTCCGGCCACGGCGTCATGCTGTCGAACTACTTCGGTAAACTCTATGCCGAAACCGTTGCCGGCAACCGCGACCGGCTGAAGCTGATCGAGGATCTGAAAATCCCGCCGTTCCCCGGCGGTCGGCGCTTCCGCACGCCGCTGCTGTTCCTGGCGCTCAACTGGTTTGCGTTGCGGGACAGGATCTAGCCGACCGACCTGATGTAATATTGTAATATTCATTGTAACATTTGTTGCCCGTGCGACGCATTGCGCAATTTCCCGCAAAGGCGCAGAATCCCCTATAATGGCGTACTGATGCCACAATCGCAGGCGAAAGCTGCCGGTTCTGGGCGATTGTTCGGGGATTGTTGCGGGACTGCCCGCGTTGTTTTTTTGACCTATGCGGATCAGACGCCGGACTTCCGGCAACCGACCGATAGAACGTCGGCCCGCTTATGGAGGTGGCAAGAGTGAGAGAGCCCTTCAGTTTCGGTACGCCGGAACGTCGGCGCTTTGCCATGCAGTTCGGATACGACATGCGGCCCTCCTTCTGGCAGGAAGTCCGTTCGAACTCGCATCTGGTGATCGCCGCGATCGGCACTGCCGCGCTGCTTGGCGTCGCCGCCGTGGCGCTGTGGCTGGCATTGCCGGCCAGCGACAGACAAGCGGCAGCGAGCCCCGAACAGACCATTCCAACGGTTCCGGTGAAGACGACGAAAATAACCCCGGTTGGGGCCGCGGTCGCCGCGGCAGCCGTGCCGCAGGCGCGCAAGTCCGACGCTATTCCGACAACCGTGGCGGCCGCGCAAGCCAACATCCCCGCACTCGCCGCCAACGATCCGCGCTGGACCGGTTCGCAGCCGAAGGACGCCGCCACTTCCGATTCGACTGCTCCCAGCCAGGCAGCGGACAAGCAAGCAGCGGCATTCGCACAGCCGGCAGCCGCTACCGATGCCGCCACCGAACTTGCCAAGGTAGCCGCGCCCAGCGCAGCCGCGGGCAACCATCCCGACGGCGCACAAACCGCCGCCATTCCCGAGGTGCAGCCGCAAGTGCCGGCTCAAGAGCCAGCGGCAGAAGGCGATGACAGCCAGGCCAAGGCGAAGCCCAGGAAAGCCGCAGCCGCCGGAACAGGGCGCATCCTGAGGGCCGTGACCATGCGAAGCGGCCCGAAGAAAAATGCCGCCGCCATCGGTACGGTGCCAGCCAAAACCTCGGTGCAGGTGATGAGCTGCAAGAAATGGTGCCAGATCACCTACAACGGCAAGACCGGCTGGATCTACAAGAGTTACATCAAGACTGGCGCGTGACGTACCCCGCTCTGCGTGAGGCAGGCCTGTTGTTCTGATGCATGTCGTTCTCCCAAACCGGGGCCGCTTTCGAGCGACATACATCAGGCTTTCAGATGCAGCGGCCGCCATCGACCTCCAGCGCCACGCCGGTGATGAAGGCGGCCTCGTCCGAGGCCAGCCAGAGTGCGGCGTTGGCGATGTCGAGCGGCGTCGAAAGCCGGCCGAGTGGGATCGATGCGCGGAACTTCTCGCGGATCTCGGGCGTGTCGGCGCCCATGAATTTCTCCAGCATGCCGGTCTCGCCGGCAACCGGGCAGAGGCAGTTGACGCGGATGTTCTTCGGCGCCAGTTCCACCGCCATCGATTTGGTGGCGGTGATCGCCCAGCCTTTCGACGCATTGTACCAGGTGAGGCCGGGGCGCGGCCGCAGACCCGCGGTGGAGGCCGTGGTCAGGATGACGCCGCCGCCCTGCCGCTCCATGATCGGCACCACGGCAAGTGCCGCGTGATAGATCGCCTTCATGTTGACGGCGGTTATCAGGTCGAAGGTGTCCTCGTCGACGTTGAGCATGTCGCCGTTGCGATGGGTGTAGCCGGCATTGTTGACCATGATGTCGATGCGGCCGAAGGCGCTTTTCGCGGCATAGACCATCTCGTCGAATTCGGAGCGTAGCGAGACATCCGTCTGGGTCCAGATCGCCGCTTCTCCGATCTCGCCGGCGACGCGCTCCGCGCCCCTGGCGTTGAGATCGGCGACAACGACCCTGGCGCCCTCCTGCGCAAAACGCCTGGCAATGCCCTCGCCAAAGCCCGACGCAGCGCCGGTGATGATCGCAACCTTGTTTTCCAGACGCATGTTTTTTCCGCTCACTATTGGTGACCATCAACGGGCACGTCATTGGCGCTCATCCGCGCAAAGCCACGGCTTCTGACTGGATTGGCCGAAAGATGTGGGTCCATCGCCGATTTCTCCTTTGGCTTTCGCGTCGATCCCGCTCTATGCTGCAACTGCGAAGGCTTCCGGAGCCGCGCCTTCGACAAGCCTCCGGGTCATCGGACTGTCAAGGGGCAGGCGCATACACCCAGATGTGACACCATGGCACTGGAAAATTTAAATCGATTAGATTATATCAGCCGCGTCACAGCGACCGGCGTCAAAGCGGACAGACCATGACCAGCCAGATCATCCCCGTCGAGCCTTTCGACTTCATCATTTTCGGCGGCACCGGCGATCTGTCGGAACGCAAGCTTCTGCCGTCGCTCTATTATCGCCAGCGCGACCATCAGTTTTCGGAGCCGACACGCATCATCGGCACGTCGCGCTCGAAAATGAGCGATGAGGAATTCCAAGCCTTCGCCAAACAGGCGATCTCCGAGCACGTCAAGCCGGCCGACATCGACGCCAAGGAACTGAAGACTTTTCTGGCGCGGCTGTCCTACGTCTCCGCCGATGCGACGAGCGGCGCCGGCTTCGACAAGCTCAAGAAGGCGATCGGAGACAGCGACCGCATCCGAGCCTTCTACCTGGCGGTGGCGCCGGCGCTGTTCGGCGACATCTCGCACAAGCTGAAAGAGCACAATCTGATCACGCCGAACTCGCGCATCGTGCTGGAAAAGCCGATCGGCCGCGATCTCGATTCGGCACGCAAGCTCAACGACCTGGTCGGCGACGACTTCCACGAAAGCCAGATCTTCCGCATCGACCATTATCTAGGCAAGGAGACGGTGCAGAACCTGATGGCGCTGCGCTTCGCCAACGCGCTCTACGAGCCGTTGTGGAATTCAGCCCACATCGACCATGTCCAGATCACCGTGGCCGAGACCGTCGGTCTGGAGGACCGCGTCACCTATTACGATAAGGCCGGCGCGCTGCGCGACATGGTGCAGAACCATATGCTGCAGCTGCTGTGTCTCGTCGCCATGGAAGCGCCGTCATCGATGGATGCCGACGCCGTGCGCGACGAGAAGCTGAAGGTGCTGCGGGCACTGAAGCGCATCAATGGCAACGAAGCGCCGAAGCACACCGTGCGCGGCCAGTACCGCGCAGGCGCCTCGGCCAGCGGAGCTGTAAAGGGCTATGTCGAGGAGCTTTCCCACGACAGCAATACCGAGACCTTCGTCGCCATCAAGGCCGAGATCGGCACCTGGCGCTGGGCGGGCGTTCCGTTCTACCTCAGGACCGGCAAGCGGCTGGCAACCCGGGTTTCGGAAATCGTCATCGAATTCAAGCCGATCCCGCATTCGATCTTCGGCGACAGCGCTGGTCCGATCTTCGCCAACCAGCTGGTCATCCGGCTGCAGCCCGACGAAGGCGTCAAGCAGTTCATCATGATCAAGGATCCGGGCCCGGGCGGCATGCGGTTGCGCCAGATCTCGCTCGACATGAGTTTTGCGCAGTCCTTCGATGGCCGCGCGCCGGACGCCTATGAGCGGCTGATCATGGACGTCATCCGTGGCAACCAGACCCTGTTCATGCGCCGTGACGAAGTCGAGGCGGCGTGGAAATGGATCGACCCGATCCAGAATGCCTGGGAAAGTGCCAGGCAGGAGGCGCAGGGCTACACGGCGGGCACCTGGGGGCCATCGGCCTCGATAGCACTGATCGAGCGTGACGGGCGGACATGGCACGAGAGCAATTGAACAGCGCCGCCTATAGCTGGAACGGCTTCGCCGGGCGCCAGGAACTGGCGGCCGCCCTTGCCGGTCATGCTGCAGGCAAACTGACCAAGGCGATCGCCGAGCGCGGCACGGGGCTGCTCGCCGTCTCCGGCGGCACCACGCCGGCAAAATTCTTCGCCGCCCTTTCAGCGATACCTATCGCCTGGGACAAGGTGATCGTGACGCTGGTCGACGAGCGTTTTGTGCCGGCCTCTTCGCCACGCTCCAATGCCGGGCTGGTGGCCGCCAATCTGTTGCAGAACGCGGCCAAGGCGGCTCGTTTCGTGCCGCTCTATCACGAAGCCACCAGCATCGAGGATGCGGCCTCGTCCGATGATGCAGCGCTCCGGTCCTTGCCATGGCCGCTCGATGTCGTCGTGCTCGGCATGGGGCCGGACGGCCACACCGCTTCGTTCTTTCCCGATGCCGACGATCTGGCAACGTTGCTCGACCCGTCTTGCGACAGGATCGTGCTGCCGGTTCATGCGGCAAGTGCGGGCGAGCCGCGGCTGACCCTGTCGCTGGCGCGCATCGTCGAAGCCGGCTTCATCGCGCTGCACATAGAGGGTGAGGACAAGCGTACCGCCTTCGACGGCGCGGTTGCGCCCGGGCCGCGAAAGCCAATCCGTGCCGTGCTCGACGCAGCACATAAGCCCGTAGAGGTTTTCTGGGCCCCCTGAATCTCGATTTACTCTGGTCCCGGCAAACGGCGGGAGGATGTTTCCGGGACCTCGCCTGAAAGGACCGACCGCCATGACCGCCAGACGCGACATCGAAGCCATCACCGAACGCATCCGTCAGCGCTCAAAACCAGGCCGCGAGCGTTATCTCGGCCGCATCGCCGAGGCATCGAACCGCACCGCCAACCGGGCTGTGCTGTCGTGCGGCAATCTCGCCCACGGCTTTGCGGTGTGCAGCCCCTCGGAAAAGCTCGCGCTTGGCGCCGACAAGGTGCCGAACCTGGGCATCATCACCTCCTACAACGACATGCTGTCGGCGCATCAGCCGTTCGAGACCTTCCCGGCGCTGATCAAGGACGCGGCCCGCGAAGCCGGCGGCATCGCCCAGGTGGCCGGCGGCGTACCGGCAATGTGCGATGGGGTCACGCAAGGCCAGCCCGGCATGGAGCTGTCGCTGTTTTCGCGCGATGTCATCGCCATGGCCGCCGCGATCGGCCTGTCGCACAACATGTTCGACGCCGCCGTCTATCTCGGCGTCTGCGACAAGATCGTGCCGGGGCTGGTGATCGCAGCGCTCACCTTCGGCCATCTGCCGGCGGTGTTCATTCCGGCCGGACCGATGACATCAGGCCTGCCCAATGACGAAAAAGCCAAGGTCCGCCAGCTCTTCGCCGAGGGCAAGGTCGGACGCGCCGAACTGCTGGAGGCCGAGTCCAAATCCTATCATGGGCCGGGGACCTGCACCTTCTACGGCACGGCGAATTCCAACCAGATGCTGATGGAGATCATGGGCCTGCACACGCCGGGCGCTTCCTTCGTCAACCCTGGCACGCCGCTGCGCGAGGCGTTGACCCGCGAGGCGACGAAGCGGGCGCTGGCGATCACCGCGCTCGGCAACGCCTATACGCCTGTCGGCCGGATGATCGACGAACGCTCGATCGTCAACGGCGTCGTCGGCCTGCACGCCACCGGCGGCTCGACCAATCACACCATCCACCTGATCGCCATGGCGGCGGCGGCCGGCATAGCCATCACCTGGCAGGATATTTCCGACCTGTCGGAGGCGGTGCCACTGCTGGCGCGGGTCTATCCGAACGGCCTCGCCGACGTGAACCATTTCCACGCCGCCGGCGGGCTCGGCTTCCTGATCCGCGAGCTGCTCGACGAAGGCATCTTGCATGAGGATGTGCAGACGGTGTGGGGCGAAGGCCTGCGGCCCTATGCGGTCGAGGCAAAGCTCGGCGCCGACGGAGGCGTGGTGCGCGAGGCCTCGCCGAAGGCAAGCGGCGACGAAAAGGTGCTGGCGCCGTTCAACAAGGCATTCCAGGCGACCGGCGGCCTGAAGGTGCTGTCAGGCAATCTCGGCCACGCCGTCATCAAGACTTCCGCGGTGAAGCCGGAGCGGCGTATCATCGAGGCGCCGGCCAAGGTCTTCGACAGCCAGCAAGGGCTGAACGATGCGTTCAAGGCCGGCACGCTGATCGGTGATTTCATCGCCGTCATCCGCTTCCAGGGGCCCAAGGCCAACGGCATGCCGGAGCTGCACAAGCTGACTACCGTGCTCGGCATCCTGCAGGATCGCGGCCAGCGCGTGGCGCTGGTCACCGACGGACGCATGTCGGGCGCCTCCGGCAAGGTGCCGGCGGCGATCCATGTCACGCCGGAAGCGGTCGAGGAGGGTCCTATCGCCAGGATCCACGAAGGCGACATCATCCGGCTCGACGCCGAAGCCGGCACACTCGAAGTGCTGGTGCCGGCCGGCGACTTCGCTTTGCGCCGGACGGCGGATGCCGATCTCATCGGCAACGAGTTCGGTTTCGGCCGCGAGCTGTTTGCCGGCTTTCGACAACTGGTCGGCCGCGCCGATCATGGCGCCAGCGCCTTCGGCACGGCTTGACGGCAGTTCTGCGTAGTTCACGACAAAGGGCGGCACATGGCCGCCCTCTTGCGGTTGTGCATACGATTCTATTGCACGGTTAGCTCGGCTCGCTCGCCGGCCTTGACCGTCACGTTGCCTTCTTTGGAACTGTTGTCGGATTTCTCCGAGACGACGGCGTAGTCGCCCGCAGGGATCGCTGCCTGATACTTCTGGTCGAATGCATAGCCAAGCGACTTGCGGTTGCCGTTGATGTCCTTCTTGGCCTCGAAAATCTCGATCTTCGAGGCTCCGGGCGCGGTGATCGCCAGCACGCCGGCATTCATTGCGACCTTCAGATCCTGAAATTCGCCCACCTTGACAGTGAACGGCTGCTCGACGACGGCGAGATCAACCGTCGCAATCAACACATAGTCATCGGGTGGCAGATCGAATTTGCTGTCGGGTCCGTAGGCATAGGTCACCTCGTCCCTGGTTCCATCGATCTTCTTTTTTGCCTTGAGCACCTTGAAGCCGATGCCTGAACCGTCCGCCTTGTCGCCGCCGGCAGCATAGTAAGCATTGGCAACGACATGGCCGACACCGGCAATCATGTCCTTTTCCACGGTCTTGCCGGCAGCCAGCGGGATCGTATCGGTAGCCACGCCCTGCCCGATCGTGACAGTCACCTTCTGGTCGCCGGCCGGCAACACGGCTTTCGTCGTCCCATAAAAGGTCGCGGGCATGTCTGCACCCGGATAATCGATGACGACAGCCGCGCCATCGACGACATCCGCCCCCGCGTTCGGTCGCGGGTGGATGATCAGCGTGCCGGCATTCAAGTTGAAGAGAGGCTTGTAGACCTGGCCTGCCTCGATCTTGACCTTCTGCTCGGTCTTCGCCTGGCCGTCACTGGCCACGACGATATAGTCGCCCGGTTCCAGATTGGCCTTGTAGGCGCCGTATTCGGTGCTGACGTAGTCGCCGCGCGTACCGTCGGGTTTCGCCTTGTAGATTTCCCAGGCGTTGCCGTCGGTGACGGGATCGCCGCCCTCGGCAAGCACTGCTATCGGCTGGAAATTGAAGTCCGGTTTGGCCGGCTCCGGTGCGGGCGCTGGCTCCGGTGCCGGTTCAGGAGCAGGCGCCGCCACTGTCTCGACAAGCGCCTCCTGCAACGCCTTCTCGTCGGAGGCCTGGATGTATTTGCCGCCGGTGTTGTCGGCGAGGCAGGCGATCTGCTTGCCCTCGTCGGCGGTGAGGCCGAAACCGACGACATCGGCGGTGAAGTCGACGCCGGATGCCTCGAGCTCCTTGCCAAGCGCGCAGGGATCGCCGCCGCATGTTTCGAGCCCGTCGGTGATGAGCACGACGGTCGCCTTGTCCTCGGTGTATTTCAACGCCTCGGCCGCCTGCTTGACGGCAGCGGTCAGCGGTGTCTTGCCGAGGAATTTCAGGCTGTCGGCGGCGGCCGAAATGGCGCTGCCCGAACCTGCCTGCGGCGGCACGATCAGCTGGATGTCGTCGCAGCTGCCCTTTTCACGATGGCCATAGGCCATGAAGCCGATCTCGTCGTCGGTGGGGACCGATTGAAGCACGGTTCGAAGCGACTCGCGGGCGATTTCGAGCTTGGGCTTGCCGTCGATCTGCGCCCACATCGAGCCGGACGCATCGAGAATGATGATGACCTTGTTTGCGGCGAAACCGAACGTCGTCATCGACAAAAGGAGGATCGCCGCCGCGACGCCCCGTGCAAGTCCCGCCATCGAAATCTCCTAAATCCACCCCTGATCCGGGCGGCAAGCTATTTGACGCGGCGCCGGGACACAAGTCCGGGGGCGGGTGCGTAGGGCTCCGAACCCAGCTCGACAAAGACCTGACGGCAGCCAGTTCGGCGGTGCCGGCAATGCCGGCAGTTTTTGCGATAGGAATTTTTTCTTGACTCTATGCCCTCAGCTATGGTACATTTTCGTCCATGGTGCTGATTTGCGCCGGTGACCCGCCGCTCAGGCGGGTTTTTCGTTTGATGCACCCGTCAGCCTACGCGCAGTGAAGGCACCGAAGGACCTCGTTAACCCGAAGTCGCTGCCCTGGCCCGATGCGCCGGGCCGAATGCCGAACTTTTCAGCGGAAGCGGAATTCAATAGGTCGTGCGGCGCTCTTCCGAGGGCGGCCTGCCGAATTGCAGCCGGTAGCTCTGGGCGAAGTAGGAATGCGAGGTGAAGCCGGTCGCGATCGCCACGTCGAGGATCGGCATGTTGGTCTGGCGCAGCAGTTCGCGCGCCCGCTCCAGCCGCAACCGCATGTAATAACGGCCGGGCGTGACGCTGAGATGGCGCAGGAACAGGCGCTCGACCTGGCGCACCGAAAGGCCGGCGGATTTGGCCAGCTGCACTGCCGACAGCGGCTCGTCGAGGTGGTCGGCCATCAGTTCGACGATGCGCCTGAGCTTCTCCGACTTGCCGGTCAGGTCGCGTTCCGGCCCGACGCGCTGGCGGTCGCCGGCCGAGCGGATGCGTTCGTGCTGGAACTGGTTGGCGACGCCATTGGCGAGGTTCGAGCCGAAATCGCCGCGCACGATCTCCAGCATCAGGTCGATCGAAGTGGTGCCGCCGGCACAGGTGTAGCGCTTGCGATCGATCTCGAAGACGTTGCCGGTGCAGTTGATGTCGGGGAAGCGTTCGACGAAGCCGGCACGGTTTTCCCAATGGATGGTGCAGCGATAGCCTTCGAGCTGGCCGGCCTCGGCCAGCAGATAGGAGCCGACCGACAGGGCACCCAGCGCATTGCCGCGCCGGCCCCAGCTTCGCAAAGCCGCCAGCACCTTGCTCTTGCCGGGGAATTCCGTCGTCAGCCCAACCGAGACGAACAGGATATCGACCGGCGGCAGGTCGGCAACGGCATAGTCGATCTTGAGCGGCAGGCCGTTGGAAGCCATCACCGGATCGCCATCGGCCGACACCGTCGTCCAGCCGTAGAAGTCACGGCCGAGCAACCGGTTCGCCGACCGGAACGTATCGATCGCGGCAGCCAGCGAGAACATGGAGAACTTGTCGACCAGCAGGAATGCGAACTGCCGGCCACCTTGAACGGGGTCCGCGATGACCGGCCGTTCTGAGGGAACACTGGGGTTCGGCAAAGCTGCGGCTTTCTGGCGGGTCAGAAGGACGGCCGTTTCAATCCGGCCGCAAGGTAGGCCGAGGCTAACGTATTGGCCATCAGCATGGCAATGGTCATAGGCCCGACACCGCCAGGCACCGGCGTGATGGCGCCGGCGGCCTTGGCCGCTTCGGCATAGGCGACATCGCCGACGAGACGGGACTTGCCCTCGCCCTTTTCCGGCGCCGGAATGCGGTTGATGCCGACATCGATGACGGTGGCGCCTGGCTTGACCCAATCACCCCTGATCATCTCCGGCCTGCCGACGGCCGCGACAAGAATGTCGGCGGTGCGGGCAAGTGCCGGCAGGTCCCTGGTGCGGCTATGGGCGATGGTGACGGTGCAATTGGCGGCAAGCAGGAGGTTAGCCATCGGCTTGCCGACGATGTTGGAGCGGCCGACGACGACGGCGTTGAGACCGGACAAATCCTTACCGCGCACCCGCTCGATCAGAAGCATCGAGCCGGCCGGCGTGCAAGGCACGAAGGCTGTCTCGAGTTCACCGGTGCCGAGCTTGCCGACATTGATGAAATGGAAGCCGTCGACATCCTTTTCCGGCGCGATGGTCTGGATGATCTTGCCGGCGTCGATGTGGGCCGGCAGCGGAAGCTGCACGAGGATGCCGTTGATGGCCGGATCGGCGTTGAGGTCGCCGATGATCTTCAGCAATGCCGGTTCCGAGGTTTCGGCCGGCAGCGTGTGCTGGACGGAATGAAAGCCGCATTCCTTGGCGGTGCGCGACTTGGACGCGACATAGACCTGGCTGGCAGGATCCTCGCCGACGATGACCACGGCAAGACCGGGCTTGGGCTTGCCCTTGGCGACAAGTTCAGCCGTCAGGGACTTGACCGTCCCCACAACGTCCCCGGCAACGCTCTTGCCATCAATCACTACAGCCATGGACTACCCTCAACACCAGAATGCCCAAGCGCGTCGCTTCCGAAAGCGACGCGCTTTTCGATCTTTCACAGCGTGGCATTTTCACGAAAATTCCAACATGCAATCCCGCCAAAGCGCCGTCCCATGCCGTTTACGCGAAACCGGCATGTTTTTGTACGGCGCCTGGAAGAATTTTGTGGCTCAGAAGTAGCGGCGCCGCGCGCGGCTCTCGGTCAGTTCGCGAACCGCTTCGCGGAATTCGCGCAGGCTGGCGCGGATTTCCTCGATTGGCGCTTGCTGCTCGGCATCCTCCACGGCCCGCGACGGCTCCGCCGATTGCTGATGAGGCTGAGGCGCCTGTTGCTGCTGGAGGGGCGGTTGTGGATAGGACTCGGAAGCAGGCTGAGCCGGATCGGGCTGCTGCCCGGCGTTGGCGGCCGGCATCGATGGCAAATAGGGATAGCCCGGCGGCTGCGCGTAGCCCAATGGCTGCGCGTAGGGATAGAGCTGCGGCCCGGAATATGGCCGCTGCGTCACCATGGGAGGCGGCAGTGGCGGCTGCGCCGTCTGCTGCGGATGGCCGCCGGGCTGGAAAGGCGGCGCCGGGTATGCTGTCGCGGCCGCCTGCCGAGGCTCGAAGGCCGGCGCCGACTGGGGATAAGCGCGGTATTGCGGATCCTGCATTGGTTTCGCGTTTTCGGCAGAGGCCCATTCAACGGTATCGAACGGCTCCTCCCGGGATGGCCTGCGGGAGACGGACTTATGCAGTCTCGACAGCAAGGCACCGATCCGGCCGGGACCTTCGGCCGGCGAGACCTCGGCTTGCTGGACAGGCGGTGGCGCGGCCGGCGGTGGTGATGCAGGCGGGGGTGTCGATGGCTGCGGCGCTGGTGTTTGTGGCGGCGCCGGCGGCGCTGCCCGATATGCCTTGTCTTCGTAAGGCGTCCGGCGTTCGTCCGTGCCATGGTCGCGGCGCGAGCGCGAATTGGCGGTGTCACGCAGGCTCTCATAGGCGCCACGCATGGCTCCGAGGCCAATGCCGGAGGCAAAGCCCAGCAACAGGCCGCCGAGCGCGACCACGACCCGCGACGGCCCGTTTGCCTCGAGCGGCGCGAAGGCCTTCGAGATCACGTTGATGTTGGCTGTGTTGATGTCCTTCTGCTCGCCGGTTTCCTTGGCGCGCAGCAGATACTGTTCGTAGACGGAACGCTTGGCGGTCGCCTCGCGCTCCAGTTCGCGCATCGACACCAGGTCGCTGTTGACGTCGCCGCTGCGGACCTTCAGCTGCGCCAGGCGAGAGGCAAGGTCCTGTTCGAGCTGGACCGCGCGCTTGAGGTCGACCTGCAGCGACGAGCCTATACGGCGCAGCTCCGCGGCGATGCGGTCGCGTGCGCCGGCAATCTGGGCATTGAGCGCCTGGAGTTCGGGATGACGCGGGCCGAACCGGATGGCGGCGCGGTCAGCCTCCTGCTTGAGCGACGCATATTGCGAACGCAGATCGCTCATCGTGTTGGAGTTGATCTCCTCCGGCAAGGTGCCGGTGAGGACCGAATTGACGTCGACCGACCGCGCCGAAGCGGCCCGGGCATTCAGCTCCAGCGTGCGGGCGCGGGCAATCGACAGTTGCTCGTTGAGCTTCAGCATCTCGTCATCGCTGATGAGATGGCCCTGCGCGTCGACAAGGTCGTGCGTGGCCCTGAAATCTTCGACCTTGCGCTCGGCGGCCTCGACTCCCTTGCGCAACTCGTCAAGCCGGGCCGTCAGTTCGTCGGTGGCGCGGCCTGCGGTGTCCGACTGTATCTGGCCGAAAGTCTGCAGAAAGACATCCGTCATCGTGTTGGCGATGAGGGCCGATTTCTCGCCATTCTGCGTGGTGGCACTGACGGTGATGACGAAGGTCTTGCCGCCGCGCTCGACCGAAAGGCTCTCGGCCAGATTGCCGACAGCAAGCGCGCGGCGGCGGGCGTCGTCGACACCGCCCGGCCCGTCATTGCGGGACAGGACGGAGCGGATGAGCGACATGACGCTGAGGCCGCCGCCGCCTTGCCCATTGAATTCCGGATCGTTGACCAGATTGAGCTTGTCGACGACCTTGTTGAGAACAGTGCCTGATGTCAGCACCCGGACCTGGTTCTCGACGATGGCCAGCGTGGCGTCGGAAGCGACGACCGACTGGGTGAGGTCGCGGTCCGTGAGCTTCAGGTCGCGCGGGTCGACGATCAGTTCTGTGGTGGCTTCGTATTTCTTCGGCGTCGACAGCGCGATGGTGATGCCGAGCGCAGCGCCCAGTAGTGTCGTCGTCACGATCAGCAGCTTCGACTTGCCGACACCGCGCACGACCTGCATCGGATCGATCAGCGGCTTCCACTGCTGGCTGTCCATGCCGTCGTTTCGGGATACCGACGCGTCGCCCGCAGCGTAAGGTTCCGATGCATGATCGGCGCGACGGGCGCCAGCGGTTTCGGCGGCACTGATTTGTGTCCGTGGCGTGGTTTGCGCGCGATACGATGACGAAGCTTGCTTATGATCCCCGTCGGTCGCGACCGGATCCGATAGTTTCGTGTTCCGGGCCTCACGCTGCGAACGGGCGAGACGATGACGCGTGGCCGCATCCTCGCGCCATGACGGGTCTGCCCGATCGCCTATCGAGACCAGGGACGCGTCGGGTTCGTCGCCGCGCACAGCCTGGCCAAGCGCCAGCAATGAGCGCTCGCGCTTCCAGTCTTCGCGGTTTTCCCTGTCGACCATCGTCTGGAACTTTACCTTTGGCGACCTGCAAACGGCGATTGGCCATTCGTTAAGCCACGCTAAACAGGCATGGAAAACAAAAGGTTAATTTTCCCGCGCCGAAGCGTCGGTTTCTCGCTTCGGTTGCATCTATTTTCGACACAAGCCCAAGCTCCAGAACGGCACGTTAAGTTTTCCGGCCTAGGCTCTCCTCGAGACATGACGCAGGCCAGTGACATACCGCAAAGGCGGCCCCTCGCCCGGATCGGCAGCTTTTTGGCCGAACGACGGGGGCTGCTTCGCGACTATTTCTCGGCGATCAGCGGCGCCGGCGGGCGACTGGTGTTTTCACTGGCCTATTTCATCGCGTTGGCCAACACGCTCTCCATTTCCGAATTCGGCATGTTCGCCACCGCATCGGCGGCCGGTGTCATGCTGTCGCGCATCCTCGCTTTCGGGTTCATCTCGGCGCTCTACCGCACCGCCACCATCCGCCCCAATCTAATCGGCACTTTTTCCGCCGGCTTCCTGCTGCTCGGCGTGCTGTCGCTGCCGCTGCTGGCCGCGGCCTCGTTCGGCGTCTATCTGCTTTTCTTCGCCGACACCGTGCCGCTGTCGGTGTTTGCGGCAATCGTCTTTGCCGAAGCGCTGTTGTGGCGGCCGGTCGAGGTAGCACTGATCGTCAACAACGGCCTGGGCAAATTCGGCCGCGCCGCGCTGCTGGCCATCCTGGCGACCGCGCTGCGGGCGCTCGGCGCGGTGCTGTTCATGTTCTCAGCACAACACAGCGTCTGGATATGGTCTTGGTTCTATATCGGCGCCAATGCCGCCTCGCTGCTGATTGCCTTCGGCTTCTTCTACCCGCGCCAGAGGCTGCGGCTGCGGGTCGCTCTGTATCTTCGGCGATTGGCCGATTCCATCTATGTGGCCGGCGCCGAAGTGCTGTTCTACCTGCAGATGGAGTTCGACAAGCTGCTGGTGCTGGCGATCGGCGGCCCGCATCTGGCTGGCATCTACGCCATCATCATGCGGCTGGTAGACCTGACGGCCATTCCGATCCGCACCTTCTCGATGATGCTGGTGCAGCGCATGATGCGCGCACCGGAACTGTTGTCACGGCTGGCGGTCAAGAGCGGCATCGAAGGCGGTGTGTTCGCGGTCTCCACGGCAGCGCTGCTGACGCTTGGCATCGTGCTGCACTTCTTCCCCAACGCACTCGGCAAGAATGTCGCCGAGGCTGCCCCGCTGGTGGTGCTGGCGATCTGCGTGCCGGGACTGCGCAATCTTGTCGAATACCAGGCCGAACTTTTGTTCGCGCGCGGCCAGACGCTGGTACGGGCGCTCAATCTCGGCCTGCTCGCCGCGCTGAAGGCACTGTTGCTGACCTATGTGCTGACGACCATCCTCGACACGCCGAATCTGGTGCTATCGCTCAATGTCGTCTTCCTGCTTCTGTATCTCGCCTCGACGCTGCTCACCTATTCGGCGATGCGCAAGCCGGCCAAACCCGTCTAGGACTTTCTTTGCACCTGATCTTTTCCAAAAACCGGTTCCCGCTTTTCGGGATGCTCTAATCCAACCCAATCAGTCGGCGGATGCGGCCGATATCGGTGCCGATGAAGGATTGCATGCCGATCGCCACCTGCTCCGGCGCCATGGCGGCAACGAAGCGGCGGAACTCGTCATCCGAAAGCGCTTCGCCGGTCCAGTGGACGCGGCAGAATTCTTCCGAACCGTGGAAGTGGCCGGCGCCCTCCAGCAGATCGTCGACATAGCGGCCGTAGATCATGCATTCGGAGAATTTGCGCGCCGAGCCGACGACCTCGATCCAGTCGCGGCCATGGACCTTCTCGATCTCGGCGCACATGGCCAGCACGGTGTCGCGCCGCCAGGCGATCAGCGTCGAGATATAGTCATGGATCGACGTCCGGGACGGGTCGATGCCGAGTGCCGATCCCGCATTGCGCGACCAGATGCGATGCTCCTCATGACCTTCGTCCGCCAGGACACCGTCGCGGCGAAACAGGCGCACCTTGCCGTCGCGCCAGAAGGCGCCGCAGTCGAAAGGTTTGAGGAAAGCGACGTCTGAATCGCAGAAGATGAGCACGTCTTGAGATGCATGCGCCGATATGGCGATGCGGCGCAATTGCTGTACATGCCAGCCGCGCAGCGGCTGAGTCTTCAGGCTGAGCCACACGCGCCGGCGAAACAGGCTGAGCGGATCGTCGAAAGCGTGCAGCCAGCGCGGCAGCAATTCACGCTCGTCGACGACCGTGCGGCGGCCGGTTTCCAATTGGCGAAACAGACTGACGTCGCGATGTTCGACCAGGATGTAATGGTGCGCCGCGCCCGAAACGTGGCGATCAAGTGTCTCGCACAGCAGACGGCAGCGCTCGAAGTCGGGCGCGTAGCTTGCCGTCACGATTGCCGCCGTCGGTGTCTGCCGCAGCGGGCTCGGCTCGGCAGCGGCACCTGGCACGAACCTGCTGTTCACTTGATATCCCTCGCTGCTTCGGGCGCAAGCGAGAATTTCTGCCTGACGACGCGCAGCAGGAACAGCGGGTTGCCGACCACATAGCGGCGCCACAGGCGGCTCGGTTCGACAGCCAACCGGAACAGCCATTCGAGCCGCAGCCGGCGCATCCACAAGGGCGCGCGGGGCACCGCGCCGCTCAGGAAATCAAGCAACGCGCCGACGGCGATCGGCAGCGTGCAATGGCGCGCGTCGATATGGCGTTCGATCCACAATTCCTGGCGTGGCACGCCCATGGCGACGAGCAGCACGTCGGGCCGAAGCGCGGCAATCCGGTCGACGATTTCCTGCTCCTGCGAAGCAGGGAAATAGCCGTCATGGATCACCACGAAGCTGTGCTGCACCGCCAATGCGGCCAGCTTGACCGACGCCGCTTCGGCATTGACGCGCGTCGCGCCGAGCAGCCCCACGGTCAGCTGCGTCGTCGAGGCCTGCAGGAAGGCCGGGACGAAATCGGTACCGTTGAGATTGTCGGGAAATGGCGCCCCGTAGAGGAGTCTCGCCGCCAGATCGATACCGATGCCGTCGGGCAGGATGAGGAAATCATCGAGTGCCTCGGCGAACACCGGGTCGGTATAGGCGATGTTGGCGTTGTGGGCGTTGAGGAAACTGACCTTGGTGAAGCGCCGCTCGGCAATCAACCGGTTCAGCAGGGCGATGGCATCGTTCCAGCGGACCGCAACCACCGGGATGCCAAGGATCGTCTTCAGCGTGTCAAGCCCGAACGCGGCGCGGGCGGAATGCATGTTCATGCAAACGCCTCCTGCCTGACGGGTGCGAGCTTTTCGAGGCCGAGCCGGATGGCAGCGTCGAGCGCCTTGACCTGCGAGCCCCGGAACGCGCTGCCGTCAACGTCGCGGATGTCGGCCGCCGCAGCCTCGAGTGCCCTGGCGAAGGCGACGGGATCGTCGGTGACGACGCAGTTGGCCGGACGGTGGTCGATGCCGCGCAGCGAACGGCTGGTGGCGACGGAAGGCAGGCCGAGCTCGAAGGTCTCGATTGTCTTCAACTGGACGCCGCTGCCGGCGGTGCTGATCAGCGGGATGACGGCAGCGCCACGCACGAAAGCCTGCGCGTCGGGCACGCGGCCGACAAATTCAACACCCGGATGCTTCGACGTGACGCCCGAAGGCATGTGGCCGGCGATGCGGATGCGAAAGTCGGGCCGCAGATGCGGCACGACCTTGCCCAGGAACCAGTCGAGGCCGATGCGGTTCGGCTGCCAGGTCCAGGTGCCGATCAGGGCGGCATCGCAGTCGATGCGGCGCGGGCCTTTCAGGGTTGTCGCGTGGGCACCGGTCACCAGCGGTAGCACCGCCGAGCGGTCGTGCGAGGCGACACCGAGGGCGGCGCGGTCTTCCTCGGCCAGGGTGAAGACGAAGCACGCCCGGCGGCAGAGACGCTCTTCGACGGTCTTGAGCAGCCTCGCCTCGCGACGAAACAGCAGGCGCTGGAAGAGGCTGCCGGCGGCTGCGGCATTCTCCCGCGCCGAAAGATGCTCGACATTGTGGGCAATGAAGATCGAAGGCCGGTCGGTGAACAGTTTTTCGAAGGCGCCGGCGAACTGCACGGAATTCAAGACATAGCCATCAACTGGTCCAGCGCGCTCGATGGCAGCGAGAACATCGCTGTCGGACACGGCGCGCAGCTTGGCCGAGGCGAAGGTGAGGCCCGAAAGCAGCGCCTTGCCGACCCAGGCCAGCTTTTGCCGCGCGGAGGCATTGTCCGTGCGAACGTCGATGGCACCCAGAACCACGGTGTTTTCGGGGTCGGCTGCGGGTTTCCCCGGCCAGGTGAAGCCGATGACGGTTACGCGCGCGCCAGCGCGCCGCAAGGCAGCGATGATCGCAGCGTTGGCGATCTCGTAGCCCGAGGCGAGAGCGCCGTCAGGCACGATCGATGTGGCGAACAGCAGATGCATCTCACCTATCCTGTGGTGTAGCCGGTAGCAAAGTGCGGTGAACCCTTGATTAAGCCAGCACATTCGATGGCCGAAAGTCCCTGTCTGGCGGGCTTCTCCGTGCAAGGTGATTAACGAAACCTTATCACCGTGGTGCTACCAGAGCCCAACTCACCATGTGGCTGGACACGGATGATCCCTTTGCCATCGGACGGTTCGGTATCGATCGCTGGACGCACGCCGCGGCTTGACGTCGAGGCCGTCGAAGCCGTCATCACCTTGCCTACCTTCAAGCGTCCCCAGCAGGTGCTGGAAACGCTGGCGTCGCTGCGCGCGCAGCAAACCGGCAGGCGCTTTGCCGTGATCGTCATGGAGAACGAAGCCGAGGCGCGGGCCGGCGCCAAGGCGGCGCTGCCGCTGTTCGAGCGCGGTGAGATGCCGGGCCTCGTCATCACCGCGCATGAGCGCGGCAATTGCAGCGCCTACAATGCCGGCTGGCAGACGGCCATCCTGCAATTCCCGAACTTCAGGCATCTGCTGGTCATCGACGATGACGAGATCGCCGATCCGCAGTGGCTGGAACGGATGTGCCACGCTGCCGAAACGCTCGGCGCCGATATCGTCGGCGGCCCGCAAGTGCCCGTGTTTGCCGACCCCGCCCATGCCAGATGGGCAGAGCATCCGGTGTTCGCGCCGCCTTACCGGGAAACCGGACGCGTGCCGGCGCTCTATTCGTCCGGCAATCTTCTGGTCGGGCGCAACGTGCTGATCGCCATGGGTCCACCCTTTCTCGATCTCAGATTCAACTTCATGGGCGGCGGCGATTCCGACTTTCTCAGCCGGTCGGCGCAAAAGGGCTTTGTTCTGGGTTGGTGCGCCGAGGCCAAGGTGCTGGAAACCGTTCCGGCGCGGCGTATCGAAGCCGACTGGATCCGTGCCCGCAGCCTGCGCAACGGCGTGATCTCGACACTGGTCGAAAAGAAGAAGCGTGCCGGCACGCCAATGGCCGGCGCCAAAGTGTTGCTGAAGAGCCTGGCACTGCTTGCCGCTTCGCCCTTTCGCGGCCTGATCCGGCTGGCGCGGACCGGATCGCCTGATATCGCCATCTACCCCGTCCATGTGGCGCTGGGCCGCGTGCTGGCCGAATTCGGATATGCCAATGAGCAATACCGCCAGCCTGAGAAAAACTGAGCACGCGCCGCTCAGCGCCGCGTTCACGCGCGAAGGCGTGGCCACCGCCATTGCCGCGCTGCTGTTCACCGTCATCATGGTGTCCTTCCGGCCGTTCCAGCCGGGCGGCGCAGAACTTACCGGTCAAGGCGGCGACATCGTCAACCAGCTTGGCTTCGGCTCGCTCGGCGCCATGTCGATCTTCTCGCTGATGGCCTTTGCCGATCCGCGCGTCGTGCGCTCGCTGCTCAGCCCGTCCTGGGTGCTGATGCTGGGCTTCTTTTTCCTGTCGGTGGTCCTGTCGACCGATCCGCCTTCGGCGATGCGCGCCGCCTCCTTCACCCTGATCGGCATCCTGACGATGGCGACGATCCTGGTGCTGCCGCGCGACGCCGAAGCCTTCTCGAAGGTGATCATCTTCACCGCCGTCGTGGTCATGGGCCTTTCCTATCTCGGCCTCATCGTCTTTCCGCACGAGGCGATGCACACAGCCGACTCGCAGGAGCCCGAGCATGCCGGCCTGTGGCGCGGCGTGTTCACCCACAAGAACATCGCCGGGCCGATCATGGCCTGCCTCAGTTTCGCAGGCCTCTATCTCTACCGGCGCGGACAGCGCTACTGGGGCGCCGGGATCTTCCTCGCAGCAATGATTTTCATGCTGCACACCGGCTCCAAGACGACCGCCGGCCTGGTGCCGTTCTCGATCCTGATCGTGATGTTCCCGAGCCTGATAGGCATGCGGCTCGGCACGCCGATCCTGTTTGCGCTGGCGATCGTCGCCACGGCGGTCGGCACGCTGGGCATCGTCTTCCTGCCGCCTGTAAAACATCTGGCGGCAATCTATTTCCCCGGCATGACCTATACCGGCCGCACGACGCTGTGGGAGTTCGCCGGCAGCATGCTGGCGAAGAAGCCATGGACCGGCTACGGCTATGAGAGCTTCTGGGGCACGCCGCTGCTGCTCAACCAGGATCAGCCTTTCGACCGGCCGTGGGACATCAGGACCATCGTGCACGGCCATGACGGCTATCTCGACATCGCCGTGCTGATGGGCATTCCGGCACTGTGCGTGGCGGTCTACACTTTCCTCATCGCGCCGCTGCGCGACTACATGCGCATTCCGTTGCGCAGGGAAAACATCTTTCTCGGCGACTTCTTCATGATGGTGGTGCTGTTCACGGCGCTGAACGCCTTCCTCGAAAGCTTCTTCTTCCATCGCGGCGACCCGGTCTGGCTGTTCTTCGTGCTCGGCGTGCTTGGCCTCAGGCAAGTGTCGCTGCAGCCAATCGCGGTACGCGATCCCGATCGTGGCTCGCGATCTTTCCGTCCATCCTGACAGGGCTTCCCCAGGGAAGCGCCAGCGTCTATGTGATGGCTTCCTTCGGAGGGCTTTCGATGACGATCAGACTTGTTCTCGCCGGCTGCGGCAATATGGGCTACGCCATGCTCTCGGGCTGGCTGAAATCCGGCAAGCTTGCGCCATCAGCGGTCTTCGTGGTCGAGCCCAATGCCGATCTGCGCAATCGCGCCGCAGCGTTGGGCTGCGGCACATCAGCCGATGCCGGCGATATTCCAGCAGACGCCGTGCCCGATCTCGTCGTCATCGCGGTGAAGCCGCAGGTGATCCGCGATGTCACCTCCGCCTACAAGCGTTTCGGCGACGGCCGCACCACCTTCGTCAGCATCGCCGCTGGCACGCCTGCCGCCACCTTCGAGGAAATCTTGGGCAACCGCGCGCCGATCGTGCGCTGCATGCCCAACACGCCCGCGGCGATCGGCAAAGGCATGATGGTTGTGTTCTCAAACAAGCTCGTGTCGGATGACACCAAGCGTTTCGTCGCCGACCTTTTGTCAGCGAGCGGTGAAGTGGCCACCATCGACGACGAGGGCCTAATGGACGCGGTGACCGCCGTGTCCGGATCGGGACCGGCCTACATCTTCCATTTCATCGAGGCGCTAACGGTGGCCGCCGAGAAGGCCGGGCTGCCGACGGCGACCGCCAAGCTGCTCGCCATGCAGACGGTCTATGGCGCCGCCTCGCTCGCCGCCGAAAGCGGCGAGGAACCGGGCGTGCTGCGCCAGCAGGTGACCAGCCCCAAGGGGACGACGGCAGCGGCGCTGGAGGTGCTGATGGGCGAGGACCGGCTGACCAATCTGCTCACGCAAGCGGTGGAAGCGGCGCGGCTGCGGTCGGTCGAACTGGGAAAATAAACGGACGTTTAAGCGAGATCCGTGTGCGAGAAGTCGTTGCCCTTGTAGAGCAAAGCCGCGCCGTGACTCTTGGCACAAGCGTAGGATAGACAATCTGCAAGGTTGAGCTGGGCGGGATGCCCGCGCCCCTTCCCGTAGTCCGAGAACGCTTGAACCGCCAGCTTGGCATCGCCGGCGCCGATCGGCACGATTTCGATTTCAGCCTCGCGCAGAAACGCCTCTATCGCCGCTTCCACAACAACAGGCTCGACAGCAAGCATGGTGGAGAGCCGCATTGCTGCTTCGAGCACGACTAGTGCTGAGGTTATTTGCGTGGTGTTGCCTGGATTCGATTGCTCCATTCGCCGGCGTCCCCTTCTCTCGAAAGAATTGCGACAACCACCGAGGTATCGACGAACATCAGGAATGCCCCCACATGTCGTCGATCTCATCCTTACTTACAGGGCGGCCGCCCTGGCCGGCTTTGGCCTTAAGATCCTCGGCGATGGCAGCAAGTCGATCCGCTAGAGGAACGCGTCCGCTTTCCCGTTTCAATTCAGACTCAAGCGCTTCGATGACCGCCTCGGTCATGGAAATCTTGCGTTTGGTGGCGAGCCGCCGCGCCAGTTCGCGGGCGCGCGGATCCCTGATCTGGAGGTTCATTGGCCTGTCCTCAGTGACATTTGCCACTACAAGATAGTGCATTCGTCATGACAGTGCCACAACGGACTATCTTCCGTACAGCATCTCGTCCTGCAGCCGGCGCAAGGCGAACAGCCTAGTCGACTGGTCGGGCGCGGCATTATTCGCCGTCAGCAACTCGCCTTTCCTGACCGGTTTCAGCACCCTGCCGCCCTCGAGCAGACCGACCGGCACGGCGCGCTGGGCGCGGGCTTCGCCGACGGTCATCGTCCAGGAGCGGTAACAGGTCTCGCCGATCGCATCGAAGGTCTCGCCGGCGGCGATATCCCGCTTGGCGACCGCACAGACTTCGGCAACGGGTCGCGGCAGCGGCACCATGTCGGGGTTGCCGAAAAGCATGATGCGGGCGGCGGTCAGCGGCACTTCCAGAGAGGTCAAATGATAGGGCCGGAACAGGCTGTAATAGGGGCCGTGGCCGATATGCAGATCGTCCATGCGCTGGATGATGCGCGGATGCGTCGCCTCGACGATGACAAAGACGCCGGGCGCGACGCCCTTGCCGACCGTGTAGTCGACGACGCCTTTCTTCAACAGCAGACCGCCATCCTCGCGCGGGATCAGCACCTTGGCGAGATCATCGCGGTCGGCCCTCGGGCCGTGCATGCCGGGCACATCGGGCACCAGCCCGGTGGCGTTGGCGATGGCGCACATCTCGACCATGGTCTTGGAACCGTCGACGAACTCGACCAGCATGCGCGGGTTCATGTTGCGGCGGATCGCTTCGGCGCGATAGTCGTCCGGCACGGCATCGTGGTTGAGCGGGTTGTTCTTGCCCTTGCCGGCCGAGACGATGGTCAGCCCGAGCGCCGACGCGAATTCGATCAGTTCCATGCAGCTCGACGGCTCGTCGCCCGCACCCACCGAATAGACGACGCCAAGCCGGTCGGCCTGCTGCTTCAGATAGCAACCGATGGTGACGTCGGCCTCGACGTTCATCATCACAAGATGCTTGCCGTGCTCCATCGCCATGAGGTCGAAGTCGGCGGCGACACCCGGCTTGCCGGTGGCGTCGATGACGACGTCGATCAGCGGGTTGGTGACCAGCATCTCGTTCGAGGTGATGGCGATCTTGCCGCTCTCGATGGCGCCGGTGACTTTCGACGCGGTGTCGGCTTCGACCGCCATGGCTTCATCGCCATAGGCGATGCGGATGGCATCGCGCGCGGTGTGCGGGCGGCGCGTCGAGACGGCGCAGATCGAAATGCCTGGCATCAGCATGCCTTGCGTGACCAGATCGGTGCCCATTTCGCCCGAGCCGATGACACCAATGCGCACCGGGCGGCCTTCGGCGGCACGCCTGGCGAGATCACGGGCAAGGCCGGTCAGGGCGACGTTGGTCATGCAAGAATGTCCACAGCTTCGTGATTTGGGATCGGATAGCAGGGAACGGGTTCTATTTGCCAACGAAACCCGGTCGCGACCGGCAATTTCCACGAAATCGTCTCGGAAGGGACGTCCTTCGGGGCTCGATTGGCCGAAGCGCAACCAATTGACATCGCAGCGAACAACCCAATAAAACATTCGTTTGTCAACAAAGGCAAATGTTCACCGACGCGACAGTCGGGAAGCATTCGCCTCTGGCGCAAATTGGGGAGTGTCTTTGCGCCACGGCGTCAAAGGCTGGATGGAGCATCATTGCGAGGCGTCGAGCGAAGGCTCGCGGCTCCAGGGGAGGAAAAATGGATACTGTTCTCGCGGGCCTCAAAGGGGCCATCGATACGCTTGGCCCGACGATCCTGCTGCCGATCGTCATTTTCATCATCGCCGTGGCTCTGGGCGCCAAGGTCAGCAAGGCTTTTCGCGCCGCCGTCACCATCGGCGTCGCCTTCATCGGCATCAATCTGGTGCTTGGCCTGATGTTCACGTCGATTGGCGACGTCGCCAAGGCCATCGTCACCAACACCGGCATTCATCGCGACATCATCGATGTCGGCTGGCCCTCCGCGGCCGCGATCGCCTTCGGCTCATCGGTCGGCCTTTGGGTCATTCCGGTCGGCATCCTGGTCAATATCGTGCTGCTGCTGACACGCATGACGCGCACGCTCAATGTCGACGTCTGGAATTTCTGGCACTTTGCCTTTGTCGGCTCGCTGGTGGTCGCCGCAACCGACAATCTGGCCTATGGCATCGCGGTCGCAGCACTTGTCGCAGCACTCTCGCTGCTGTTCGCCGACTGGTCCGCGCGCGCGGTGCAGCAGTTCTACGGCGTGCCCGGCATTTCGGTGCCGCATCTCGCCTCGGCACAGATTCTGCCGATCGCCATTGTGCTCAACTGGATCATGGACCGCATTCCCGGGATCAACCGCATCAACATCAACACGGACACGATCGAGCGCAGGTTCGGCGTGTTCGGCGAACCTGTCGTGATGGGCCTGATCATCGGCCTCGTGCTTGGTGCGATCGCCTTCTACAATGCGGGTGACCTCAGTGTGGTGCTGGCAAAGGTTCTGGGCACCGGCATGACGCTGGCCGCGGTGATGCTGCTGCTGCCGCGCATGGTCAAGATCCTGATGGAGGGGCTGATCCCCGTCTCCGACGCCGCACAGGCGTTCGTGCGCAAGCGCACCGGTGACCGAGAGCTTCTCGTTGGTCTCGATTCGGCGATCCTGATCGGCCATCCGGCCGCGATCTCGTCGTCGCTGATCCTGGTGCCGATCGCGATCATCCTGTCCATCATCCTGCCAGGCAACCGCGTCATCCTGTTCGCCGACCTCGCGGTCATCCCCTTCATCGTCGCCATGACCGCGCCGCTGGTCAAAGGCAACGTGTTCCGCATGGTGGTGATCGGCACGGTGACGCTGGCCATCGGCTTCTACGTCGCCAACGCGCTGGCGCCGCTGTTCACAAGCGCTGCTGTCGCATCGGGCTTCAAGCTGCCGGCGGACGCGCTGCAGATCACCTCGGTGGTCGACGGCTTCCTGTGGGTGCCTTACGTGGTCATCGAGGCGATCCAGGGGATGGGGCTTGTCGGCATCATCGTGATCGCGGTGGTCATCGCGGCATTGTTTGTCCTCTACCGCCGCAATCCGCTCGGCTGGGAGCGGGCCGCGGGCGCCGAGGACGAGCCGGCCGAAGAGACGGCCTGAACCCGATAGCGTCCACCCTTCAAACCGATCGTGCGCCCTACCTCGGGGCGCACGATATTCCTCGACGGAGCAAAGAATGTCCGACGGCCTCATGCAGCTTCTGGACCCCGACGCGATCGTGCTCGGATCCGATGCCTCGACCAATGAGGAGATCATCCGCATCCTGGCGGGCCGGCTGGAGAGACTTGGCTATGTCAAAAGCAGCTATGCCGACGCGGTCGTGCGCCGCGAATTGACCATCCCGACCGGACTGCCGCTGGAGCGCCCCGACAATGTCGCGGTGCCGCACACCGATCCGGAGCATGTGCTGAAGCCGGGCATCGCGATGGGCACATTGAAGCAACCGGTGACCTTCGCCAACATGGAAGACCCCGACGAGATGCTGCCGGTCGGCTTCGTCTTCCTGCTTGCCATCAATGACAAGGACAAGCAAATTGAGGCGCTGCAGGCCGTCATGGCCACCATCCAGAACCCGCAAGCCTTGGATGACTTGAGGTCGGCCAGAACCCTCGAAGACGTGCGAGCCGTGCTCGGCTGAAACAAGGAGAAGCAGAGATGTCCAGACAGAAAACCATTCTCTTTGCCTGCGGCACGGGCATCGCCACCTCGACCGCGGTCAATGTCGCCGTCACCGAGGAAATGAAGAAACGCGGCCTCACCTTCAACGCCCAGCAGGCAAAGGCCACCGAAGTGCCTGGACTGGCCGACAATGTCGACTTCATCGTCGCAACCACACCGATCTCCGCTTCGGTGACCAAGCCGGTGATCAAGGGCCTCGCCTTCCTCACCGGCATCGGCAAGGACAAGGTGCTGGACGAGATCGAGGCGCAGTTGCGCAAATGACGGCACAGACGCTACGCGCAGGCTGACGCGGCTTCACACCACCCTGACATAGCTCGTCATTCCCGATTTCTGGTGCTCGATGATATGGCAGTGCAGCAGCCAATCGCCGGGATTGTCGGCGACGAAGCCGAGCTGAACCTTCTCGTTGGGCTGGATGAGATAGGTGTCGGAAATCGCAGGCTGAACCTGGCGCGTCGAGGATGACAGCACCTTGAAGCTCATGCCGTGCAGATGCATCGGATGGGATTGCGGCGTCAGGTTCTCCATGTCGATGACGTAGCTTTGGCCAAGCTTCAGTTCGGCCAGAGGCGCGGTCGGATCCTTGGTGTCGCCGGGCCACGGCACTTTGTTGATGGCCCAGAAACTGTAGCCAAGCGAACCGCAGATGCCATCGCTCGGGACGTTTTCCGCCGTGGCGCTCAGTGCCAGGGAAATATGCCTGGCGCTGGCGAGATCCACTTCCGCCACCGGATTGAGCTCCAGCGGCGCGAGATCGCGAATGTCCCGTTTGAGCGAGTTTCCAGTCGCACGCAGGGTCGCCAGGATTTTTGGCTTGGTGCCCCTGACGTCCCTCAAGCTGACGATCGCACCTTCCTCGTCGGGCATGCGTATGGCCAGCTCCATGCGCTGGCCGGGTCCAAGCAGCAAGGCATCGGGCGAAAAACGTTCAGGCACCGGATTGCCGTCGAGCGCCATGACACTCGCCTCCGCACCGTCGACGCGAAAAGCGTAGATGCGCGTGACGTCGGTGATGGCGACCCTGAGCCGCACCAGCCCTCCCGCCGGCGCGTCATATTGCGGCTGATCCAGCCAATTGGCGGTGCGCACCGTGCCGTAAGTGCCGGTTCTCGCGGCATCGCGCGGCCGGAACTGGTCGATGAACTGACCGTCGTCGCCGAGGCGCCAGTCGCGCAGGTTGAGGACGATTTCGGCATCGAATTTCGGGTCGTTGGGATTCTCGACCACGATCACGCCGGTCAGGCCATGGCCCATCTGCTCCAGTGTGTTGCAATGCGGGTGGTACCAGAAGGTGCCGGCGTCGGGCGGCGTGAAGGCGTAGTCGAAATGATCGCCGGTATAGACGTAGGGCTGGACCAGGAACGGCACGCCGTCCATCTTGTTTGGAACGCGAATGCCGTGCCAGTGGATCGTCGTCGGATCGTCGATCGCGTTGACAAGGCGTGCAGCGAAGGGCTCGCCCTTTTTCATTCTGAGCACGGGCGGCATTCCGGCGTTACCATAGGTCAGCACATCCCTGGTCTGGCCGACATCCATCAGCTTCGCCTGGATCTTTGCCGTCTGCAAAACCACCGGCTCAGTTGTGGCAGCTGCCAAGCCGCCAAGCCGACCCATGGCCGAAAGCCCGACCCCGCCCGCGCCGGCTATCGCTGCCGTTTTCAAAAGCCTGCGGCGTGTGAGTAAGGTCATTCGGCGCTCCAACTGCAAAGGCGACTGCCCGCGAAGGTGTAACCGCCGCGCCATGGATCACAAGCCGGGAACCCGCGCAAATTCTGTTGAGGGCATGCCGTCGCTATTCAGCCGCCTCGGCGTAGTGTGCCGGCACGTAGTTGAGGATGGGGCCAAGCCAGCGCTCGACCTCGGCCAATGGCATCGCCTTGCGGCGTGCATAATCTTCGACCTGGTCGCGTTCGACCTTGGCGACGCCGAAATAGTAGCTTTCGGGATGCGACAGATAGATCCCCGACACGGACGAGCCCGGCCACATCGCATAGCTTTCGGTCAGGCTCACGCCCGCATTGCCCTCACCGTCAAGCAGCCGGAACAGCGTCGCCTTCTCGGTGTGATCCGGCTGCGCCGGATAGCCGGGCGCCGGACGGATGCCGCGGTAAGGTTCGCCGATCAGCTCGTCGGGCGCCAAGGCTTCGTCGGGAGTATAACCCCAGAATTCCTTGCGCACCTTCTCGTGCATGCGCTCGGCAAAGGCTTCGGCGAAGCGGTCCGCCAGCGCCTTGACCATGATCGACGAATAGTCGTCGTTCGCCCGCTCGAACCGTTCGGCGATCGCCACCTCCTCGATGCCGGCGGTGACGATGAAGCCGCCGATGTAGTCGGGCTTTCCGCTGTCGGCCGGCGCGACAAAATCCGACAGCGCGACATTGGCCTTGCCGTCGCGCTTGGTCAGTTGCTGGCGCAAGGTGAAGAGCGTCGCCAGTTCCTGCGACCGCTTCTCGTCCGTGAACAGCCTGATGTCGTCGCCAACGGCATTGGCCGGCCAGAAGCCGATGACGCCGCGCGGGGCGAACCATTTTTCGGCAATGATTTTTTTCAGCATCGCCTGAGCATCCTCGAACAGCTGGCGGGCGGCGGCGCCTTGCGCCTCGTCTTCGAGGATCTTCGGATACCGGCCCTTCAGCTCCCAGGTCTGGAAGAACGGCGTCCAATCGATGTAGCGCGCGAGTTCGGTGAGATCCCAGTTCTCGAACACCTTGACGCCGGTAAAAGACGGCTTCGGCGGCTCATATTCAGACCAGTCTATCCGATGCGCGTTGGCCCTCGCCTTGGCCAGCGGCAGCCGCTGCTTGTCGGCTTCGGAGCGGGCATGCGCGTCGGCGACCTTTTTGTATTCGGTGCGCACGGTGTCGACATAGCCGCCCCTGGTCTCGTTCGACAGCAAGGACGAGACCACGCCGACCGCCCGGCTGGCGTCGGTGACATAAACCGTCTGGCCCTTGGTGTAGCGCGGGTGGATTTTCACCGCCGTGTGCACGCGGCTGGTCGTCGCGCCGCCGATCAGCAGCGGAATGTCGAAGCCTTCACGCTCCATCTCGGCGGCCATGTGCACCATTTCATCGAGGGATGGCGTGATCAGGCCGGACAGGCCGATGATGTCGACATTTTGGTCGCGCGCCGTCTGCAGGATTTTCGCTGCCGGCACCATGACGCCGAGATCGATGATCTCGTAATTGTTGCAGGCCAGCACGACGCCGACGATGTTCTTGCCAATATCGTGGACATCGCCCTTCACCGTCGCCATCAGGATCTTGCCCGCGGTCTGGCGTTCGCCATTGTCGATGCCGTTGGCGGCGTTGGCCACCTTCTCGGCCTCCATATGCGGCAGCAGCCCGGCCACCGCCTGCTTCATCACACGCGCCGACTTAACCACCTGCGGCAGGAACATCTTGCCCGCGCCGAACAGGTCGCCGACGACGTTCATGCCGGCCATCAGCGGGCCTTCGATGACATGGAGCGGGCGCTCGGCGGCAAGCCGCGCTTCCTCAGTGTCGGCGTCGATGAATTCGGTGATGCCGTTGACCAGTGCATGGCCGATCCGCTGTTCGACAGTCCATTCGCGCCAGGCGAGATCGCGCTCCTGCGCTTCCTTGCCGGCCGTGCCCTTGAAGCGTTCGGCGATCTCCAGCATGCGTTCGGTGGCGGTGCCGCCGGCCTTGGGCATGCGGTTGAGCACGACATCCTCGCAGGCTTCGCGCAGTGCCGGCTCGATCGTATCGTAGACGGCGAGCTGACCGGCATTGACGATGCCCATGTCCATGCCGCGCTGGATGGCATGGTAGAGGAACACGGCATGCATGGCCTCCCGCACCGGCTCGTTGCCGCGGAACGAGAAGGAGAGGTTCGACACACCGCCGGAAATGTGGACATGCGGCAGCGTCGCGGTGATCTCGCCCGCCGCCTCGATGAAGTCGACGCCGTAATTGTCGTGCTCCTCGATGCCGGTGGCGATGGCGAACACGTTCGGATCGAAGACGATGTCCTCGGGCGGGAAGCCGGCCTGTTCGGTCAAAAGCTTGTAGGCGCGGGTGCATATCTCCACCTTGCGCGCTTTGGTGTCGGCCTGGCCATCCTCGTCGAACGCCATGACGACCACGGCGGCGCCATAAGCGCGCACGAGCCTTGCATGATGCAGGAATGCCGCCTCGCCTTCCTTCATCGAGATGGAGTTGACCAGCGGCTTGCCCTGCACGCATTTCAGGCCAGCCTCGATGATCTCCCATTTGGAACTGTCGACCATGACCGGGACACGGGCGATGTCCGGTTCGGCGGCGATCAGGTTGAGATACTCCACCATCGCCTTCTTCGAATCGATCAGGCCTTCGTCCATATTGATGTCGATGATCTGCGCGCCATTGGCGACCTGGTCGCGCGCCACGTCGAGCGCGGCGACATAGTCACCCGCCGTGATCAGCTTCCTGAACTTGGCCGACCCGGTAACATTGGTGCGCTCGCCTACATTGACGAAGGGAATTTCGTCCGTCAGCGTGAACGGCTCCAACCCGGACAGGCGCATCTTGCGCTCGATGTCGGGAATGGCGCGTGGCGGATACTTTTTCACCGCCTCGGCGATGGCGCGGATGTGCTCGGGCGTCGAACCGCAGCAGCCGCCGACGACATTGACCAGTCCCTCGCGGGCAAACTCCTCGATCTGCGCGGCCATGAAGTCCGGGCTCTCGTCATACCGACCGAATTCATTGGGCAGGCCGGCATTCGGATAGGCGCAGGTGAAGGTGTTGGCGACGCCTGAAATCTCGGCCAGATGCGCGCGCATGGCGTTGGCGCCGAGCGCGCAGTTGAGGCCGATGGTGAACGGGCTGGCGTGGCGCACCGAATGCCAGAAGGCCGTCGGCGTCTGGCCCGACAGCGTGCGGCCGGCGAGGTCCGTGATGGTGCCCGAAATCATCACCGGCAGGCGCACGCCCTTCTCGATGAAGATCTCTTCCGCTGCAAAGATCGCCGCCTTGGCGTTCAGCGTGTCGAAGATGGTCTCTATCAGGATGATGTCGGCGCCACCGTCGATCAGGCCGCGCAGCTGCTCGCCATAGGCGAGGCGCAGATCGTCGAAGGTCACGGCGCGATAGCCGGGATTGTTGACGTCGGGCGACATCGAGGCGGTGCGGTTGGTCGGCCCGAGTGCACCGGCGACAAAGCGGCGCTTGCCGTCCTGCTGCTCGGCCCGAACAGCGGCGCGCCGCACCAGCCGCGCGCCATCGCGGTTCAGCGCGTAGACGGCATCCTCCATGCCGTAATCGGCCTGGGCGATCGAGGTCGAGGAGAAGGTGTTGGTTTCGAGGATATCGGCGCCTGCGATGGCGTATTGATAGTGAATCTCCTCGATCGCCTTCGGCTGCGTCAGGATCAGAAGATCGTTGTTGCCTTGCTGGTGGCAGGCGCAGCCGGCGAAGGCCTCGCCGCGAAACTGGTCCTCGTCAAAGCCGAGGCCCTGGATCTGCGTGCCCATGGCGCCATCGAGGATGAGGATGCGTTCGCGTGCTGCTGCCGTCAGCGCGGCAAGCACTTCCGAGCCGTCCGGTTTTGCCGCGACGGGGCCGAACAATGTGTCCAGCGATGCAGAATTCTGCGACATTTTTTATCCCTTTGGCGACAGGCCTTTTCATGTCACATAAGGATATCTTTATGTCAATATACGGTAGGTGCGCGTGATTGTCACCCACCTGTCTCGAAGGCGGGGTCTGTGGCGCCGGTTTTCCGACGGACCTACGCTCTGTCGAAGCTTGCCAGGAAGCGGGCGAAGACCGGATTGAAGCGATCCGGCGAATCCCAGAACGGCGCGTGGCCGGATTTGTCGAGCAGGTGGGCCTTGCCTTCCCACAGATTGGAGAACTTCACAGCGGAGACGAAATCGATGTTGACGAATGGCTCGTCGATGCCGTTCAGAACGGCGATCGGCGGCGTCTTGCCGGCCACGATCTCGCGCTGGTTCCGCCCGGTGCCGGCCGCGAACTTTTCGAACATCAGGCGCCGCGCCCTTCCATCGGTGCGCGCCACCGTGTCGATAAGAAAGGGCTCGAACGGCTCGCCGCAGGTGCTGCGCGCATAGGCCTCGACATCCGCGTCAGTGAAGGTTTCCTGCCCGGCAAGGTGCATATGCGGGCTCGGCTTGAAGCCGTTGCCGACCTCCTCGGGCGAGACGGGCGGCGTGCCGGTGATCATCAGGCCAAGCAGGCCGGGAAAGCGGTCGATCATCTCAAGCCCGATATGGCCGCCGAGCGACCAGCCGAAGACGATGGCCTTGTCGATACCGAGCAGCCCGAGCACTTCGGTCATGGCATCGGCATAGCCTTCCATGCTGTAGGAACGCTCCGGGTCGATCGCATCGCCGGACGCCCCATGGCCGGGCAGGTCGGGAGCGATGAGGTGGTAGCGCTCGCCTAGCGGGCTCTCCAACTGGTTGCGGAAAACGGCGCTGGAAGATGAATTGCCGTGGATCAGCATAACAGCGGTTCCCTGGCCACTGGTTTGGCGAACAGCGATCTTGCCGTGGCTGGTTTCAAGGGTCTTCTGCGAGATCGTCATTGTCCGCTCCGTCGGGAATTGCCCTGTTTTAGTGCAGTTGCGCAGCAAAGCGCCACGGCTTCCATACCTTTGCGGGAACCATCTTCCCGGCTAGGTTGCGTTGAAAAATCCTTTTCAAATAAGAACAATTATGCGTAGATTGTCAATTATCCAACTCCCGATGAACGGGAGGAAAACAGGGAACCGCACAATGAAGCCCAAATCCGCCGCAGGTGGAATCCGCCATATACTGATGAGCACGACGCTGATCGGCATGTTTGCCGTATCAGGCGCCCCCGCCTTTGCCGAAATCGTCAAGATCGGCCTGCTTGCGCCGCTGACAGGCCCTGCCGCGGCGGACGGCCAGGAATTCCAGCGCGGCGTGCAGATGGCTATCGACGAGGCGAATGCAGCCGGCGGCGTTGCTGGCGACACGTTCGAGTTGGTGGTCGGCGACGTCAAAGATCAGTCCGCCGGCAACGTCACCAGCGCGGTCGAGCGCCTGCTTGGCGACCCGGGCGTGCATTTCATGCTGACCGGCTACGCCAGCCTGACCAATTTCGAGATCGACAACATGGCCGAGGCGGACATGCCCTATATGCTCGCGGCCACCTCGCAGCAGACCAGGGACATCATCGCGCCGAGCCCCGATAAATACATGTGCTGCTGGTCGCTGACGCCTTCCTTCGACGCCTACAACACCGACGTCACCCTGTTCGTCGAAAAGCTCGCGGCCGACGGCAAGATCACCCTGCCGACCAAGAAGGTCGCCATCATCTCGTCCGACAACGCCTATTCGAAGACCATCTCCGAAGGCATGAAGAAGACCTTCAAGGAGAAGGGCTGGACCATCACCGTCGACGAGATCGTGCCCTTCGGCGAAGTGACCGACTGGCGTTCGATCCTGGCCAAGGTGCGCGAGAACGTTCCCGATGTCGTCATCAACACCGATTACCTGCCGGGCAATTCGGCGTCCTTCCTCAACCAGTTCCTCGAGCAGCCGACCAAGAGCCTCGTCTTTTTGCAATATGCGCCGAGCGTTCCGGAATTCGTCGAGCTGACCGGCAAGAAGTCGGATGGTGTCATCTACAATCTGCTCGGCGGCGCGTTGACGACGCCGAAGAACCCGCGCGCCGACGAGGTGGCAGCCAAGTTCAAGGCAAAATACGGCGTCGAGAGCGGCACCTATGGCGTCGGCCTCTACGAAATGACCAATGTCTATTTCGACGCGATCAAGAAGGTCGGCGGCGCGTCCGACCATGCGGCGATCATGAAGGCGCTGTCGGAAACCGACAAGCAGGTCGCCGAAGGGCGGCTTAAGTTCGATCCGGCCACCCACCTTGCCACGCAGGGCGACGACTACATCCCGATCACCTTCTTCCAGATCTGGGACGGCAAGCGCACGCTGATCTCGCCGGAGAAATATGCCACCGGCGCCTTCAAGCTCCAGCCCTGGATGAAGTAGGGAATGGCCCTGCTTGAACTGGACGACGTGTCGAAGGCCTTCGGTTCGCTGAAGGCCGTCGATGGCGTGTCGTTCAAGGTCGAGGCCGGCGAGATCTTCGGCATCGCCGGCCCGAACGGCAGCGGCAAGAGCACGCTGTTCAACATCATCACCGGCATACCGTTCGGCCCCGACCGGGGCCAGATCCGCTTTGACGGCATTGCCATAAACGGCAAATCGGGACACGCCATCGCGCGCCTCGGCCTCGCCCGCACGTTTCAGCGCGAGACCAGCTTCGACGGGCTGACCGTGTTCGAGAACGCGCTGATCGGCGCCAGTTACGGCAAGCAGGAAAAGACAGCGGCCACGGGCCGCAATGCCGCCGCCGAGGCGCTGGAGTTCGTCGGTCTGGGATCTCAGTCGTTCGGCCGGCTTGCCGGCGAATTATCCGTGTTCGAGCGCAAATGCCTGATGCTTGCCACCGCGATTGCCATGCAGCCGCGCATGCTCTTGCTCGACGAGCCGGCATCGAGCCTGACCAAGCCCGAGATCGAGACATCGATCGGCCTGATCCGCCGCACCGCCGACCGCGGCATCACCATCCTTCTGATCGAGCACGTGCTGACCTTCCTGATGAGCCTTTCGCAGCATCTGCTGGTGCTCAACAATGGCCGTGTCCTGGCCGCCGGCGATCCGGCAGGCGTAATCGCCGATCCGCGCGTCATCGAAGCCTACCTCGGCACGAGGAGGTCGGCGGCGTGAACCCCATTCTCAGCGTCGAAGGCGTCACCGCCGGCTATGGCCGCGTCACCGTGCTGCACGATATCTCGCTGGAGGCCGGCCGTTTCGGCAATGTCGGCCTGTTCGGCCCCAACGGCCATGGCAAGACGACGCTGCTGCGCGCAGTCTCCGGGCTGCTGCAGCCGAAGAGCGGCCGCATCCTGTTCGACGGGCAAGACATTGCCGGCCGCAGTGCACGCGCCATCGTCGGCGCCGGCCTGATCCATGTGCCGCAAGGCAACCGGCTGTTTCCCGATCTCTCGATCGCCGACTGCATGGCGCTTGGCGCCTATTCGCCGCGTGCCCGGCCACATGAGGCCGAGAACCGCGAGAAGGTGATCAAGCTGTTCCCGAAACTGGCGGAACGCTGGCGCCAGCGCGTGCGCACGCTGTCGGGCGGCGAGCGCCAGATGGTGTCGATCGGCACCGCGCTGATGAGCCATCCGCGCCTGCTGATCCTCGACGAGCCGACGCTTGGACTGGCGCCCAAGATCAAGGACGAGCTCTGCGCCTCCGTCATGGACATTTCGCGCGGCGGCGTGCCGCTCATCGTCGTCGAGCAGGACATCGAATTCCTGCTGGAGCTGACGCAGCAACTCTACCTCGTCAACCATGGCGCCGTGGCGACCGAGATCAAGCCGGGCGAAAGCCTCGACCACGGCGAGATCATGTCGATGTATTTTGGCCATTAGGAAAATCCGAAGATGAGCGCATTGGCGGAAATCCTGTTCGGCGGCCTGTTCCAGGGCTCGCTCTACGCCATGATGGCGGTCGGGCTGGCTCTGGTGTGGACAACGATCGGCGTGTTCAATTTCAGCCATGGCGTGTTCATGATGCTGGGCGCCTACATCGCCTGGCAACTGGTCGAACTCGGCCTGCCGGCGGCGGTCGCCTTTCCGATCGCCGTCGTCGTCATGGCCGGCGTCGGCTGGATCTTGCAGGCGAGCGTCGTGCGGCCGCTGATCGGCCGACCCAACATCGTGCTGGTCGTCGTCATCACCACGCTGGCGGCCGGGTCGCTGATCGAGAACGGCGCGCTGACCATCTGGGGACCGCGCTCGAAACAGATCCCGGCGCTGATCGCCGGCAACGCCACCATCGGCGGCGTCGGCGTCTCCCTGCACCAGATCGCCATCATCGTCATCACGCCGCTGATCCTGGCCGCACTTTGGGTGTTCCTCAACCGCACGCGGCTGGGACTGGCGCTGCGCGCTGTGGCGCAGAACGAAGATGCCAGCCATCTTGTCGGGCTGAACGTCACCGCGCTCTATGGGCTGGCGTTCGCCATCGCCGCTTCGCTGGCCGGGCTCGCCGGCATCTTCATGGGCGGCTACCGTTTCATGTCGCCGGTGATGGGCATCGACCCGCTGCTCAAGGCGCTGATCGTCGTCGTCTTCGGCGGCATATCGAGCATATCGGGCCCGATCTTCGCCGCCTATCTGATCGGCTTTTTCGAGGCCGCATGCAGCTATTATTTCGGCTTGTACTGGACACCCGCGCTGCTGTTCGGCGTGCTCATCCTGACCCTGATGGTACGCCCCGAGGGCATCTTCGCCAGCCGCTCCCGAGGCCTAGCATGACCAACACGACATCGCCGATCACCCTTGGCCATGCAGAGGCGGCAACCCCGATCGCTCCCGGCCGCACGCCGTGGAAGCAGGAGGCCATCGGCTTCGTGATCGGCTTCGCCTTGCTGGCATTGCTGCCGCTGATCTTCGGCGACACCTATGCCCGCCACATCCTGATCATGGCCTTCATCTATGCGATCGTCGCCTCGAACTGGGATCTTAGCCTCGGCTATGGCGGCGTTTTCAATTTCGGCCATCTGGCGCTGTTCGGCATCGGCGTCTATGCCTACAGCCTGCTGACCAAGCTGGCCGAATTCGACCCGTGGATCGCGCTGTTTGCCAGCGGTGTCATCGCAACCCTGGCGGCGATCCTGGTGACCATCCCGATCCTGCGGCTGAAGGGCATCTACATCATCCTGGTCACTTTCGGCTTCGCGCAGTTGGTCATGCAGGTGATCATCAGCCAGTCCGCCATCACCGGCGGCACGCAAGGGCTGGTGCGCATTCCCGGACTTTACGTGTTCGACCACAATATGGTCCGTGACGGCAAGTCAGCCTATTTCTACATCGCGCTGGCGCTGCTGGTGGCGAGCACGCTGTTCCTGCGCGTGTTCGTGCGCTCACGCGCCGGGGCCAGTATCGTCGCCTTGCGCGACAATGAGGAATACGCCGTCAGCCGCGGCGTCTCGATCGTCCGCCAGCGCATGCTGACGCTTGCCGCGAGCGCCTTCTTCACCGGCATCGCCGGCGCCTTCTACGCCGCCTACCAGCGCAATGCCTCGATCGACGTCTTCGGCATGAGCCTGGCGACCATCATCCTGTCGATGGTGCTGCTCGGCGGCACCAGCACCATTTACGGCGCCATCATCGCTTCGTTCGTGCTGACGATCTTCGCCGAATGGATGGCCGATTTCGGTGCGTGGCGGCCGATGATCACGGCGGTGCTGATCATCGGCGTGATGCTGGCCTACCCGAGCGGCCTGGTCGGCATGATCAAGGCTTCATGGGACGCCGTCGCCGGACGCCTGAAACGCCCGGCCTGACCGTTTCGGAATAGCGGCTCCGCGTTAGAGCATTTCACCGTTTCAGAGAAACGGCGAGCTGCTCTAACTCTTTGTTTTGGTGCAATTCTGGGTTTTGGAGCAATTCTGGACGGAAAACCGCTTCACACTTTTCCTAGAATTGCTCTAACGGATGCCGCACCAGTCGATGACCGAAGCGGCGATCACCTTGGCGGTCTCGACCACCGATTCGACCTCGACATATTCGTCGGAACCGTGAAACCCGTCGCCCGACGGGCCGAAGATGACACCATCGACGCCGGCGCCGGCATAGTGCGCGGCATCGCACACGGCGACGAAGCCGCGCGCCTGCGGCGCCTTGCCGACCATGGCCTTGCGCTTCATCAGCGATGTCACCAGCGGATGATCGACCGGCGTGTTCATCGGCGGGAAATATAGCCCGCCGAGCTCCCATTGGATCGCAGGCGGGTTGTCGCGCAGCCACGCATCGGTCTGGGCGAAATGGTGGACGAACGTCTCGAAATCGCGGCGGTAGTCGGCCGAGTTCTCATCAGGCAGGAATTTCATGTCGAGATCGAGCACCGCGACATCGGGAATGATGGCTGGGTTGGTCATGACGGTCGGCAGGCCGTGCTCGCCAAGGCCGGTGCCGCCATGCATGACGCCGATGTTGATGGTGTTCATGCCGAGCGGCAGCAGCGGATGGGATTTCGCCCGCGTCCGGTCCAGCTCATACTGGCGCACGGCGGCAATGAAGCGGGCAGCGATCTCGATGGCGTTGACGCCCGGCTCCAGCCGGTCCTTGTCGTGGCGCTGCGGATAAATCTCGTTGTAGCGCAGCGCCGAATGGGCGTTGCGGCCGCGGATCGTCACCCGCGCCCATTCGAGCCCGCCTTCGACCGGCAGGACATCGCCCCAGGTCGGTTCGGCGACCAGCACCGCCTTGGCCAGCTTGCCCTTATTCACCGCGTCCATGGCGCCGAAGCCGCCGGCTTCCTCGTCGACGACGGAATGGATGGCCAGCCGGCCCTGCAGCGTGATGCCCGCCTTGCGGATCGCATGTGCTGCGGCGACGCAAGCGGCGACGCCGCCCTTCATGTCGACGGCGCCGCGGCCATAAAGGCGGCCATTGGTGATCTCGCCGCCGAACGGATCCACCGACCAGTCCTTCATCGCGCCGACCGGCACGACGTCGATATGGCCGCACAGGATCAGGCTGCGGTCCTCGTCTCCCGCCCATTCGCCGACCAGATTGGGCCGGCCGGGCAAGGCATCCCATTGCTCGGTCTTGAACCCGTCCTGCCTGAGGATCGGTTCGAGCAGCGCCTGGACATCCGCCTCGCGGTTGATCGCCGGGTTGGGCTCGAATTTGGGGTTGACCGAAGGGATGCGAACCATGTCGCGGGTCAGGCCGATCAACCAGTCGCGATCGGTCTCGATCTCAGCCTGCACGGCATCGATGATGGTCTGGTTGTCGGGCATTGTCGCTTCCTTCTCTGCGTCGCGGCGCTTTGCAATCGCTGCACTGGGCGCAACGACACTATTTCCTTGTGGTTTTGGATTTGGCGGCGTCGTCGGCCGATGACGACAGGGCGGTATCGAGCGTGACCGCATTGGCGCTGCGGATCCTTTCGATGTCCTCGATGCGCTTGCGCACCCCGGCGCCGTGGCTCTCCAGCGCGTGGGCAAACACGGTTTCCATCTGGGCAACGGCCGTCGCCAGCGTGTCGAACGGCGAGTTGGCGTCGATCGCGGCGACCATGGTCAGGTCCGCTATGTCAGATATCGGCGACAGCCAGACATCGGTGAACAGCAGGATGGAGACGCCGCGCTCCTTGGCCTGCTGGGCAAAGCTCACCACGTCCGACTGGTAACGCCGGTAGTCGAACACGACGAGGAGGTCGCGCTTGCCAAGGTCGATCAACAGGTCGAAATCGGCGGGGCTCAACGAACCGATGTCGCGCACGCCGGAGCGGAACTGCAGGAGGTAGCCGGCCAGCATGGAGGCGATATGCCGGCTGAACCGGCCGCCCAGCAGCACGACCTGGCCCTTGCTCTCCAGCAGCATGTTGACGGCGCGCGTGTAGGCCTGCACCGGCACTGCCGTGCGGGTGCGCTCCAGGCTGTCTGAAACCGAATGGAAATAGGTAAGTGCGGTGCCTTCGCTGGAGCCGCCCGGACGCTTGGCCTCCATCATCAAAAGCGGCGAATGCAGCCTGGATTCGACTTCGGTGAGCAGGCGTGCCTGGAAGTCGGCAAAGCCGACATAGCCAAGCTTGGTCATCAGCCGCGTCACGCTCGGGTCGCTGACGCCGGCGCGCCGTGCCAGCCGGGTCGCGGTGCCCAGCCCCGACATCGGATAATCGGCGAGCAGGACCTGGACGATCTTCTCTTCCGCGGAGGTGAACGCCACGGTCGTATTGGCCAGTTCTTCGCGGATCGACATTGTCATCGCCTATCGTCGACGGAAAGACAATTATCTTACAATTTCGCACATGTTTGTCAAATTTGGAACTTTTCTTACAGAACCATCGAGAGTTCGGCATGACTTGCAATCCCATGACAGCCAAGCCAGTCGTGCAACACATCCACGTCGGCTCGAACGAGGGCTTGCGTCTATCTGAAGCTGGCGATGGGCAGGAACTTGACCGCTGAACCGGTGAAGCGTCGGTGATCGGAGGTCTGTCCTCGCGGCTGGAATCCATCGAGATAGATGTGCTCCGGCGCTGTGCGGATGAGATTGGCGGCAATGACGGACGCCGCCGCAGGGCTAGCTCCGCCGGCGATGCCACGACCCGTCTCAATCAGCCGGCCGGACAACGCTGCCGGCACGATGACCGCGGTGGCTTCGGGATCGAGATTTGGCTGGACACGGTCGGCCTTCGGGCTGGTCCTGACGCGATCTTCGGGCTTCGATTGGGCAACCGAGACCCGCTGGCCGGCCAACCCATTGTGGCCGTCATCGGCGTGGTTCAAGGCCAGCAAGGCAGCGACCGCATCGCCGGCTTTGTCTGCTTCAGGCTGGCGCATCGGGCTTGTCAAGCTTTCCGGTCGCCATGTCGGCAACGGGATGTTGAGCGCCACAAGGTCCGGCGCGCCGCTCGCGGGGCCGGCATCCGACTTGCCCGAGGGAATTTCAGCATCGGTTGCCGCTGGATTGGCCAGTTCGGCCCGCGCCGTGGAAGCGTTGGCTGTTGCAAGTTGCGCGATTTGCGGGGTCGGAATGCTGGTCGTTGGCCCGGTGCGCGGGGCGAAGGCTGGCAGCGGCACTGAGCCCGGCGCCATCGCCATGACGATCGCTTCAGGCGTCTTTCCTTCCGGCCCAATCGACGATTCTTCGACCCGATCGACGGAAGCCATCTGGATGTCAGCGCGCTGGGCATCCTGCGGCGGCACGATCGCGATGCCGGCGGGCCTGGGTTCAACGGACTTGGCCGGCTTGCGTGGCGCCGGCACCGCTTCGGCGACATCATCGGTCTCGTCCGCGCCGCGCCCGCCCAAAAGCGTCGCCAGCAGGCCGCGCGGCCTGCGTTGGCCGCCGTCGGCACTTGCCAGGTCGATGTTGGGCGCGCCGGTGCCCTTGCGCGACTTGTAGGCGGCAAACGCCTGCCCATAACCGGGCAGCGGTTTGCCGTCGCTCGGCACATGCAGCGTATTGCCGTTCGGGAATACCCTTGCGAGTTCCTGGCGGCTGATGCCAGGCCAATGCCGCACATTGCCGACATCCATATGTATGAAAGGCGAGTCGGAGGTCGGGTAATAGCCTACGCCGCCGCCCTGCATCTTGAGGCCGATGTCGCGCAGCTTCTTCAGCGGCACATCCGGCAGGAAGAAGTCCATCGCGCGGCCAACCATGTGTTGGCTTTCCCGAGCCACGCCCTTCGAGCGGCTGCGCAGCATGGCGTTCGTCGCTGGCGACCGATAGGCGCTGACCACGTGAATATAGGCTGTCGAGCCGCTGGCGCGATAGGCCTGCCAGACAAGATCGAGCAGGCGCGGATCCATCTTCGTCGGTTCGTTGCGACGCCAGTCGCGCAGCATCAAATTGATCTTCTTCAATCCCGCCGGATCATAGCGCCCATTGCGCTTGAACACGATTTCAGCCTTCTCGCCCGTATGGAGATGTTGAATCTTCAAAGCACGCGTCTCCGCGAACGCGCCGGTAACGAACAGACATAAGAACGCTGCCATGATGGCCGGCAGTGTCCAAAGACGGGAAGCACCGGGGGCGTTTTGCACGTTTTCGCTCACGTTCATGCCTTGCACGTTCTTTTGTTTCGGGCGGTTTTAGGTTCCGCCCAGATCAGGAGCCTTTCGGCCCTCTTCCTGACAAGCATGGACTTGACCGACGCAGACGGGCATCCATGCCACAATACGTCATGTCGATGAACAGCATCTTGGTTAACGAATCGTGTCTTGCCGGGAATGCGCTTCGGCTGGAGTTGCCTGTGGCAGCCATTTTCTGGAGCAATGCACCGCTGATGAGGTCCGCCAGCACGACGGCCGCGCCGTTCCCGTGTAGCCGCCTCGCCCTTGCAAATGCAGAGGACGAATGTGCGGCAACAAGGATGTTGGAAACTGGTGCTGCGAGAGAGGATTGAACTCTCGACCTCTCCCTTACCAAGGGAGTGCTCTACCACTGAGCTACCGCAGCCGCTGATGGCGGGGCTTCTGCCATATCGAACCGGCAAGCGCAAGGCCAAGCGCAACGCTTCTGTGAAAGCCTTTGCCGGATAGCTTTTAATGACATGGGGGCGCCACAATGTTGGCTATCCCTGAATGGCGGGCTGGCTGCTCACGGGCCAGAGCGGGACAATGGATGACAAGGCAATTCCAGTGAAAAAGGATGGTCCACCGAATAACAGCGCAACAATCCGCAAGGATCGGCTGGCAGAGCAATTGCGCGCCAATCTGCAGAAGCGCAAGGCGCAGTCACGCTCGCGGCGCACCGGAGATGCAGATCAACGGCCGGACGGGCTCGCTGCATCGAAGGAAATACAAAAAGATTAACTCAAATCGGCCACTCTTGGCCCGGGGTGGGCGAAATCCCATTTCTTGAACCAGCGTAATTCTTGAACCAGATCGGCCAATGGTCTAGACGGGCCGCTACTCAAACGATTGAACCGGCCCTGTTTGGCCGAGAGGGACTTTCTTCCATGGATCGCATCAGAATTGTCGGGGGCAACCAGCTCTCCGGAAGCATTCCGATCTCGGGCGCGAAAAACGCGGCGTTGCCTTTGATGATCGCCTCGCTTTTGACCGACGACACGCTGACGCTGGAAAACGTGCCGCATCTGGCCGATGTCGAGCAACTGATCCGCATCCTGGGCAACCACGGCGTCGATTATTCGGTCAATGGCCGCCGCGAGAAGCAGAATGAGGGCTATTCGCGCACCATCAACTTCTCCGCCCGCAACATCGTCGACACCACAGCGCCCTACGAGCTGGTGTCGAAGATGCGCGCCTCGTTCTGGGTGATCGGCCCGCTGCTGGCCCGCATGGGCGAAGCAAAAGTGTCGCTGCCGGGCGGTTGCGCCATCGGCACGCGGCCGGTCGATCTGTTCCTCGAGGGCCTGCAGGCGCTGGGTGCCGACATCGACGTCGACACCGGCTATGTCATCGCCAAGACAAGGAATGGCCGCCTTGTCGGCAACCGCTATATCTTCCCGAAGGTCTCGGTCGGCGCCACCCATGTGCTGATGATGGCCGCGGCGCTCGCCAAGGGCGAGACGGTGCTGGAAAACGCGGCTTGCGAGCCCGAGATCGTCAACCTCGCCGAGTGCCTCAATGCCATGGGTGCGAAGATTTCCGGCGCCGGCACGCCGACAATCACCATCGACGGCGTCGAATCGCTCTCCGGTGCGCGCGTACGCGTCATTCCCGACCGCATCGAGACCGGCACCTATGCCATGGCCGTCGCCATGACCGGCGGCGACGTCGTGCTCGAAGGTGCGCGTCCGGATCTGCTGCAGACCGCACTGGACGTGATCGCCCAGACGGGTGCGGAGATCACGCCGACCAATTCCGGCATTCGTGTGAGGCGCAACGGCGCCGGCATTGCGCCGGTCGACGTGACGACGGCGCCGTTTCCGGCCTTCCCGACCGATTTGCAGGCGCAGTTCATGGGCCTGATGACGATGGCCAAGGGCAAGTCGCGGATCACCGAGACGATCTTCGAGAACCGCTTCATGCATGTGCAGGAACTGGCGCGGCTCGGCGCTCACATCACCCTTTCGGGCCAGACGGCGATCGTCGACGGCGTGCCGAAACTGAAGGGCGCGCCGGTCATGGCGACCGATCTTCGCGCCTCTGTCTCGCTGGTCATCGCCGGCCTGGCGGCGGAAGGCGAGACCACGGTCAACCGGGTCTATCATCTCGACCGTGGCTTCGAGCGGCTGGAAGAAAAGCTATCCAACTGCGGCGCGGTGATCGAGCGGATTTCCGCATAGGCCAATCGCAAGGCCTCGCGGTGCGGTTGCGCGGACGGGAAAGACCGCCTAACAGAAGGTTCAGTTATCAACCTTCAGGTGCGAAATCCGCATGACTGCCCTTAAGCTTATCGCGCTCGACGATCAGGATCTGAGCATCGTTTCGGCCCATGTCCAGGATGCCGTGATGAAGGTCAGCGACCTCGAATTCCTGCCTGCGGCCAAGCGTTTCCTGCTGACCATGAACCGTTTCGTCTGGGAGGCCAAATCCGGCCTGTTTCGCCAGCACAATGAGCGGCGGCAGGCGGTGCTGCATTTCGACCGGGTGCTCGGCGCCAAGACCAACGGCATCGCCCGCGACAAGCCCAATGAGGTCCTGTCGCTGCTGGCGATCAGCTTCATCGAGATCAGCAAGCCGGCGGGCATCGTCGAGCTGATCTTTGCCGGCGGCGGCACGATCATGCTCGACGTCGAATGCATCGAGGCGCGCCTTGCCGATATTGGCGGGGCGTGGGAAGCCACCTCGCGCCCCATCCACAAGGCCTGAGCGTCCGATGGCCATCAAGCTTCGTCAGTCCGACGCCGATTTCGAGCAGCGTTTCGCCGCCTTCCTGTTGACCAAGCGGGAAGTGTCCGCCGACGTTGATGCCGCGGTGCGCGACATCATCGCGCGCGTGCGCGCCGAAGGCGACGCGGCGCTGATCGACTATTCACAGAAATTCGATCGCGCCGATCTGACTGGATTGGGCATCGCCGTCTCGAAGGACGACATCGCCCAGGCCTACACGGCCGCCGATCCAAAGACGATCGAGGCGCTGGAATTCGCGCGCGACCGCATCCGCTCGCATCATGAGCGGCAGCGACCAAAGGATGACCGCTATACGGATGCCGCCGGCGTCGAGCTCGGCTGGCGCTGGACGGCGGTCGAGGCGGTCGGGCTCTATGTGCCGGGCGGCACGGCGAGCTATCCAAGCTCGGTGCTGATGAACGCCGTGCCGGCCAAGGTGGCCGGCGTCGAGCGCATCGTCATGGTCGTACCGGCGCCGGGCGGCATCATCAATCCGCTGGTGCTGGTGGCGGCCGACATATCAGGCGTGTCGGAAATCTACCGAGTCGGCGGCGCGCAGGCGATCGCCGCCCTTGCCTACGGCACCCGGACTATAAAGCCGGTCGCCAAGATCGTCGGCCCGGGCAATGCCTATGTCGCGGCGGCCAAGCGCCAGGTATTCGGCACCGTCGGCATCGACATGATCGCCGGTCCCTCGGAAGTGCTCGTCGTGGCCGACGGCAGCAATGATCCGGACTGGATCGCTGCCGACCTGCTCGCCCAGGCCGAGCACGACACATCGGCGCAGTCGATCCTGGTCACCGACGATCCGGCCTTCGGCATCGCTGTCGAACAAGCGGTCGAGCGCCAGTTGCAGAGCCTGCCGCGGGCCGAAACGGCTGCGGCGAGCTGGCGCGATTTTGGCGCCGTGATCCTGGTTCCAACCATTGAATCCGCGCTGCCGCTGGTCGACCGCATCGCCGCCGAACATGTCGAACTGGCCATCGACGATGCCGAGGGTTTCCTGGCGCGGATGCGCAATGCCGGTGCCGTCTTTCTCGGCCGCCACACGCCGGAAGCCATCGGCGACTATGTCGGTGGTTCCAATCATGTGCTGCCGACGGCCAGATCGGCGCGTTTCTCGTCGGGCCTTTCCGTGCTCGATTTCGTCAAGCGCACGTCGATCCTCAAGCTTGGACCGGAGCAGTTGCGTATCTTGGCGCCGGCGGCGATTGCGCTCGCCAAGGCGGAAGGCCTTGAGGCGCATGGACGCTCCGTCGCCATACGGTTGAACATGTAGGCGGCGATGTCTGGCCCCGATCAAACCCGCGCCAGGCTGATCGATGTCGAACTCGATGAATCGATCGGCCGGTCGACACCCGATGTCGAGCATGAACGCGCGGTGGCGATCTTCGACCTGATCGAGGAGAACAGTTTTCAGCCCGTCAATGACAGCGGCGACGGCCCTTACCGGCTGAAACTGTCGCTGGCCGAGCAGCGCCTGGTGTTTGCCGTGGCGCGCGAGGATGGCACCGCCGTCGTCACTCATATCCTGTCGCTGACGCCGCTCAGGCGCATCGTCAAGGATTACTATATGATCTGCGAAAGCTACTACGACGCCATCCGTTCCTCGACGCCGAGCCACATCGAGGCGATCGACATGGGCCGCCGCGGCCTGCACAATGAAGGTTCGCAGACGCTGATGGACCGGCTATCCGGCAAGATCGACATAGACTTCGATACGGCGCGCCGGCTGTTCACGCTGGTCTGCGTACTGCACTGGCGGGGCTAGCCCTGGCACCCGGCGCCCTGCCCCGTTCGATCCTGTTCCTGTGCGGCATGAATGCCGTGCGCTCGCCAATGGCAGAGCAGCTGGCGCGCCGCATGCTGCCCGCCGCCATCTTTGTCGCTTCGGCCGGCGTTCGCGCCGGCGAGCGCGATCCGTTCGTCGATGCGGTGCTTGCCGAGGAAGGCCTGTCGTTGGGCGAGCGTCACCCACGGACCATGGACGATCTCGAGGACGATTATTTCGACCTCATCGTCACGCTGGCGCCGGAAGCGCACCACGCCGCACTTGAACTCACCCGCTCGCTCGCTGTCGAGGTCGAATACTGGCCGACGCCGGACCCGACCGACGCCGCCGGCACGCGCGAACAGATCATGGCGGCCTACCGGGACGTGCGCGAGCGCCTGAAAGCGCGGATCGGGCGTCGATTCACACCTCCGGAGGCCGCCGATTAAGCGTGTTCACAAGCGGACGATTATCATATAGGTTCCGCCGAAATTCCGGCCAGGGCGCTGGAACTACCATCCAAGCAAAGGTATCGAATGCCGAAGGAAGAAGTCCTCGAGTTTCCGGGTGTCGTGACGGAATTGTTGCCGAACGCGATGTTCCGGGTAAAGCTCGAAAACGAACACGAAATCATCGCCCATACGGCCGGCCGCATGCGCAAGAACCGCATCCGCGTGCTGACCGGCGACAAGGTTCTGGTCGAGATGACGCCATACGACCTGACCAAGGGCCGCATCACCTATCGTTTCAAGTAAGCAAAGCCCGACTGGTCCGCGATGAGCATTTTGCAGAAGCTGGTGCTTGCCTCGGGTTCGCCGCGCCGAATCGAGCTCTTGCAGCAGGCCGGCATCGAGCCGGACCGCGTGCTGCCGGCCGATGTCGACGAAACGCCGCTGCGTGCAGAGCATCCGCGCTCGCTGGCCAAGCGGCTGTCGAAGGAAAAGGCCGAGAAGGCGTTCGCGTCGCTGAAAACCGAAGCCGACTACGCGCCGGGCTTCGTGCTGGCCGCGGATACGGTCGTCGCCGTCGGGCGGCGCATCCTGCCCAAGGCAGAAACCCTCGACGACGCCGCCAACTGCCTCGGGCTGTTGTCGGGCCGTTCGCACCGGGTCTATTCCGGCATCTGCCTGATCACCCCGGGCGGCAAGCTGCGTCAGCGGCTGGTCGAGACGCGGGTGCGCTTCAAGCGGCTGCCGCGCGAGGAGATCGACGCCTATGTCGCGTCGGGCGAATGGCGCGGCAAAGCGGGTGGTTACGCCGTCCAGGGCCTCGCTGGTGCCTTCGTCGTCAAGCTGGTCGGTTCCTACACCAATATCGTCGGGCTGCCGCTCTATGAGACCGTGGCGCTGTTGAGCGGCGAGGGCTTCAAGGTGCATGGCGGCTGGCTGGCGGGACCCCGGCTGTGAATTCCGACTCCAAGGTCACACCCTTGCGCCCGAAGCGCCCCTGCCCCGAATGCGGCAAGCCCTCGGCGCGCGACACCTTTCCGTTCTGCTCGACGCGCTGCAAGGACATCGACCTCAACCGCTGGCTGAAGGGCGCCTATGTCATCAAGGCCCGCGACGACGAGGAAGAAACGGACCCCGACGATCCGAAATAGGTCGTCAGGCGGCTTCGATCTTGCGCCTCACACGCGCCCAGGCTGGCAGCCAGTCGCCGTGGGCGGCGAGGAGATCGTCGACCAGTGACCAGATCTGATCGAGATCGAGTTCGGCCGCAGTATGCGGATCCATCATCGCCGCATGGTAGATGTGCTCGCGGTTCTCCGTCATCAGCGCCCGCACCGTCAGTTCCTGCACGTTGATGTTGGTGCGGATCAGCGCGGTCAATTGCGGCGGCAGCTCGCCGATATAGGTCGGCTGGATGCCGGAGGCATCGACTAGGCACGGCACTTCGGCGGCACAGTCCCTGGGCAGCGAGGTGATGCAGCCATTGTTGCGGACGTTGCCGTAGATCACCGAAGGTTCGCCGGTCCAGACAGAATTCATGATCGAGGAGGCATATTCCCGGGACTGCTCGACCTCGATGCGGTCGGCCGAGCGATAGGCTTCCGCCTGCCCCTTCCAGCGCTCGATCTGCTCGATGCAGCGCTTGGGATATTCGTCCAGCGGGATGCCGTACTTCTCGATCAGGTCCGGGCGGCCTTCCTTGATGAAATAGGGCGTGTATTCGGCGAAATGTTCCGAGCTCTCGGTGACGAAATAGCCGAGCCGGGTCAGCATCTCGTAGCGCACCTTGTTGGGACAGCGCGGATTCCAGCCGGGCTTGGGCGCGCGGCCTTCGCGATAGGCGCGCACGAGATCGGGATAAAGGTCGCGGTAGGAACCGTCCGGCTGGCGATGCTCGAACTTCAGATAGAACGCCATGTGGTTGATGCCGGCCGAGCGATAGCGGATCTCTTCGTACGGAAGGTCGAGATCGTGCGCCAGCTCCATTGCCGTACCCTGCACCGAATGGCAGAGACCGACCTGCCTGATGTCAGGGTATTTCTCCGCTATCGCCCAGGTGTTGATCGCCATCGGGTTGACATATTGCAGCATGATCGCCTGCGGGCAGACGGCGAGCATATCTTCGCAGACCTTCCAAAGATGTGGCACGGTTCTCAAACCGCGCATGATGCCGCCGACGCCCAGCGTGTCGGCGATCGTCTGGCGCAGGCCGTATTTCTTCGGCACCTCGAAGTCGGTGACCGTGCAGGGCTCATAGCCGCCGATCTGGAAGGCGACGACGACGAAATCGGCGTCGGCCAGCGCCTTGCGCTGGTCCGAATGGGTCTCGGTCTTCGCCTTGACGCCCAACGTCGCGATCAGCTTGTTGACGACAATGGCGCTCTCTTCCAGCCGTTGCGGATTGATGTCCATCAGCGCGATCGTCGCGCCGGAAAGCGACGGGCGCTGCAGCACGTCGCCGACAATGTTCTTCATGAACACCGTCGAGCCGGCGCCGATGAACGTGATCTTGGGACTTCTTGCCATGCTAACCTCCGGCATATGTTCAGGCCACGTCGAAAGCGGCCCTGACGAGCCGTTCGGTGTAGGCGGTCTTGGGATTGGACAGGACGTCGTCGACGGGGCCCTGCTCGACGATCTTGCCGTTCTGCATGACGATGACGCGGTGGCACAGTGCGCGCACCACCTTGAGGTCGTGCGAGATGAAGAGGTAGCTGAGGCCGCGCTCGTCCTGCAGCTTGCGCAGGAGGTCGACAATCTGCGCCTGGACGGAGAGGTCGAGCGCCGATGTCGGCTCGTCGAGCAGGATGAATTCGGGTTCGAGCGCTATGGCGCGAGCGATGGCGATGCGCTGCCGCTGGCCGCCGGAGAATTCATGCGGAAACCGCGACAGTATATCGCCCGGCATGCCGGCGCTGACCAGCGCGTCGCGCACCCGTTCGACCCGCTCGCGCCGCGTCGCCCCTATGCTGTTGACGATCAGCCCTTCCTCGATGATCTGGCCGATCGTCATGCGCGGGTTGAGCGAGGAGAACGGATCCTGGAAGACGATCTGCATGCGCGAGCGCAGCGGCCGCATCTCGGCACGCGATAGGCCATGGATCGGCTTGCCGTCGAAATGGATCTCGCCGCGCTTGGCGTCGATCAACCGGAGCAAGGCCTGGCCGAAGGTGGTCTTGCCGGAGCCGGATTCGCCGACCAGCCCCAGCGTCTCATGGCGACAGAGTTTCAGGCCGAGATCGTCGACGGCGACCAGCTCTCGCCAGTCCGGTTTCAGGAAGGTGCCGTGGCGCAGCATGAATGAGACGCGCACGCCGCTGGCTTCGAGAATGATGCCGCAGCCCTCCGGCAGCGGCTTCGGCTGCCCATGCGGCTCGGAAGCCAGCAGCCGTCTCGTATAGGGGTGCTGTGGATTGGCGAACAGCCGTTCGGTGACGTTGTGCTCGCACATTTCGCCATGCTGCATGACATAAACGTAGTCGGAGAACTGGCGCACCACGGTCAGGTCGTGGGTGATCAGGATCACCGCCATGCGCAGCTCTTTTTGCAGGCTGCGGATCAGGTTCAGGATCTGCGCCTGGACGGTGACATCGAGCGCTGTGGTCGGCTCATCGGCGATCAGCACATCGGGATTGTTGGCCAGCGCCATGGCGATCATCACCCGCTGGCGTTGCCCGCCCGATAGCTGGTGCGGGTATTGCTTGAGCCGCGCGGCGGGATCGGGAATCTGCACATGCTGCAGAAGTTCCAGTGCGCGCGCCCAGGCCTGCTTGCGGCTGACTTTGCGATGCACCCGGATCGCCTCGACGATCTGGCTGCCGACCGTATAGATCGGGTTGAGCGAGCTCATCGGCTCCTGGAAGATCATCGAGATGCGGTTGCCGCGCAGCTTGCGCCGGGCGCTCTCGGGAAATTTCAGGATGTTTTGCCCGTCATAGCAGACGCTCGATCCGGGGGACACGGTGGCGCGCCGCGACAGAAGGCCCATGACGGTGCGCGCCGTCACCGACTTGCCCGAACCGGATTCGCCAACGATGGCGATCGTCTCGCCGCGATAGAGCTGAAACGAGATGTCCTTGACCGCGTCGACGACGCCATGCTCGACCTTGAAGGCCACGGCGACGTTGCGGGCGTCGATGATCGGCTGGCCCCGGCGTCCGTCATGGTCGTGACGGACGGTTGGTGCGAAGGATTCGGCGAGCGCGACGGACATCTCAGGCACCTCAATAAGGGTCGACGGCGTCGCGCAGGCCATCGCCCAGCGCGTTGAAGGCAAAGACGGTGACGAGCACGAAACCGACCGGCGACAGGATCCAGGGATAGGTGCCGATGACGGAATAGGTCGCGGTGTCCTGCAGCATCAGACCCCACGAGATCAGCGGCGGCTTGACGGCGAAGCCGAGGAAACCGAGGAAGGATTCGAGCAGCACCACCGTCGGGATCGCCAGCGTCACGGCGACAATCACATGGCTCATCACATTGGGAAAGATGTGCTGCATGATGATGCGACGGTCGGTGGCGCCGACCGCCATGGCGGCGCGCACATACTCGATCCGCGCCAGCGCCAAAGTCTTGCCGCGCACCTCGCGAGACATCTGCGCCCAACCCAAGGCCGACATGACGATGATGACGAAAGCGAGGAAGACGTTGGTGGGAGCGGTGACCGGGATCAGCGTCGTCAGCGCCAGATAGAGCGGCAGCTGCGGGAAGGCGAGCACCAGTTCGACGAAGCGCTGCATCCAGACATCGAACCTGCCGCCAAAATAGCCGGAGACCATGCCGACGGTGGTGCCGATGACGGTGATGATGAAGACGACCGTCAGCGCGATCATTAGCGAGACGCGCGAGCCATGGATGGCACGCGACAGCACGTCGCGGCCGAACTTGTCGGTGCCCAGGAAATGCACCGGCTGGCCGTCCAGCGAGCCGAACAGATGCCGGTCCGCCGGCAACAGCCCGAAGAGCTTGTAAGGCGCGCCATGCACGAAGAAACCAAGCAGCCTTGGATGATCGTAGTCGGGACCGACGACGGGCTGGAAAGTGACCGGATCGAGGTCCGCCGAATCGGCCAGCGCATAGACCCTCGGCCGCGCGACGAAACCGCCATCTCTGTCATGGAAAACAGGCACCTGCGGAGGCGCGAAGCCGACATCCGTCACCTTCGGGTCCATTGGCGCGATGAACTCGGCGAACACGGCCATCACCAGCAGCAGCACGACGAGCCAGAGCCCGGCCATGCCGGTCCAGGAGCGCTTCAGCCGGCGCCAGACAAGGGCGAGGTAGCTTTCGTTACCGCGCGCCGGTTTGGCTACGATGCGACCTTCGGCCGGCAGCGGTGGAGGGGATGGATCGCGCGCCAGCATCTCAGCGCTCCCCGAACTGGCGCACGCGCGGATCGAGCAGCACGAGCAGCATGTCGGCGATGATGTTGCCGACGATCAGCGTCGCCGACAGCACCATCATGAAGGTGGCGGTGACATAGACATCGCCGACAGCCATGGAGCCGACGATCGCCGGGCCGACAGTCGGCAGCGCGAAGATGATCGCCGTCTCGATTTCGCCGGTCAACATGTAAGGCAGCACCACACCCTGATACATGATGAGCGGGTGCAGTGCGTTAGGCACGGCGTGGCGCATGACGACGGCGGCGCCGGTCAGCCCCTTGGCCCTTGCCGTCTCGACATATTGCGCGTTCAGCGTATCGAGCAGATTGCCGCGCATGACGCGCATATTGTAGGCGAGCCCGCCGAAAGTCGCGATCGCCACCACCGGCCAGACATGCTTGACCAGATCGACGAATTTGGCCCACGACCACGGCGCGCCCCCATATTGCGGCGAGAAGAATGAGCCGATCTCCGACACGTTGAATTGGAAGACCAGGAGATAGACGATGATCAACGCCATCAGGAAGCGCGGCACCGTCATGCCGAGGAAGGAGATGGCCGACAGCGCCGAGTCGATCCAGGTGTATTGCCGGGTCGCCGCCCATATGCCGAATGTTATGCCCAGCACCGAAGCCAGCAGATGGCAGACCAGCGCCAGGAGAAGCGTGCGCGGCAGGCGCTCGCCGACCACGTCGGCGACCGGTTTGTTGTAATAGAGGCTGTAGCCGAAATCGCCTCGGGTGACGATGCCGCCGATCCAGTTGAGATACTGGAGGGGAAGCGGCTTATCGAGACCATGCTCGATGCGGTAGGCCTTTGCCTGCGCGTCGGCCTCGGCGAAGGAGGCTCCACCCTGGTTGATCGCCTGCGAGCGGATGTAGTCGGCATAATCGCCCGGCGGCGCCTGGATGATGGCAAATGTGGCCAGGCTCAAAATGGCGAGGACCGGGATTGCCGACGCTATTCGCGTGAGCAGGAATCGCAGCATGGACGGTTCGTTTCCTCGTCTCGCCGATCGCGCCCTTGGTTGCGTCCGGAGGTTGGTTTGTCCGGCCGCGCCAGCGGCGCGGCCGGAGGTCTCTCAGTCAGGGAGGTAAACCTAATTCATCGGCCCCTTCTCTCCGGGTTTGCCGGGCAGTTCTTGCGGGAACAATTCGTATTTCGCCTGCTTGTCGGCCGCGACAAAGACCCGTTCGCGGATGATCGAATCCTCGGCCCAGTTGAACATGAAGATCGGCGTGCCCTGTGGGATGTTCGAGAAACGCTTGTTGACGATCAGCGCGCCGGGATACTCCGTCAGGCCGACATTGTAGACGTGCTCCGTCGAGATCTTCTGGAATTGTTTCATCAGGCTGGCGCGCTGGTCATTGTCCTGGGTGGAGACGAACTTGTTGACGATGTCGACGAGGTCCTTTTCGAACGGCATCACATCGACCTCGCCGTTCTCCGGCGCACGATGGTCCCAGCTGGTGCGCGGACCGACCGGGGCAAGCTGCACGGTGTTCTGCACCACCGACGTCAGTTCCTGTTCGTTGCGACGGACCAGCCAATCGAAGCGGCCGGAATATTGCGAAGCGTCGCGTTGGGTCCCGTTGAGGCCGTTGAGCACGACCCGAAGCCCGAGCTTTTCCATCTGGGCGACGACGCCTTCGGCAAGGCTCTTGTCGGTCGTGTAGTCGTTGTTGACCAGCATCACGATCTCGACATTCTTGCCGCCGGCGGTGCCGGAAGGGAAATTCACGAAGCCGTCGCCGTCCGTATCCGTGAGGCCGGCCTTGGCGAGTTCGGCCTTGGCGCCCTCGAGGTCGAAGGGGTAGTAGACCGTCGAAGCGCGGTCGTAGAAGCTGGTTCCTGACGACAGGCCGCCGGGATAGATGGCGGTGAACGGTCCCTTGACCAGCGAGTCGCCGAGCGCCTTGCGGTCGAGCGCCATGGTGACGGCCTTGCGGAAATCCTCGTTGCGGTTCAACTCGCGGATCGCCTGGCCGCGTTCGTCCGGATTGCCCCAGCCATTGGCGGAAAAATTAAAGCGCAGATTGTAGCCGATGAGCCGCGGGCCGAAAGCAAGACGGGCCGGCGCGTTCGCCTCTGCCGCACGCTTCAGCGAGGCGACGAAGTTTTCCGGCTGCTCCAAATTGGAAAAATCGGCCGCGCCGGCCACCGCCTGGACATCGCGGTCGGCCCAGGTCGACAGCTTGTAGTGCAGTTCGTTGAGATAGGGCAGTTGATTGCCCTTTTCGTCGACCTTCCAGTAATAGGGATTGCGGCGCATGACGATGATGTCGTCCGGCCGGTATTCGACCGGCACCCAGCCACCCATCACCGGCATGTTCATGAATTCCGGCGGGAAGGCATTTTTGAACTGATCATAGGTATTCTTCGAGTATTTCGGATGCTGCGGCTTCAGGATGTGCGCGGGGCCCGGACAGAAGGTGCCGTAGGCCATGGCGTACAGGTACTGCTTCGGGAAGGCATCCTTGAAGGTCCATTCGACGGTGTAGTCGTCGATCTTCTTCAGCGTCGTGCCGACGCCGAAGGTTTCCGGCGTCGCACCGTTCAGCGGCGAGACGTTAGGATCGACCACCTCGTCGTCCCAGTAGAACATGACGTCGTCGGCATTGAAGGGCACGCCGTCCGACCACTTCGCTCCTTCGATGAGGTGCATGGTCAGCCTGTGGCCATCGCTCGACCAATCCCAGCTCCTGGCCAGGTTCGGCAGCGGCTCGGTGTCCTTGGCCTCGACCTGGAACAGCGGGGCGGTGCGCGTCAGGCATTCGGAGAGGCCGATGTCGATGCCGCCCCAGCCTTGCGTCTGACCGGCGCCGTAGTTCCAGCCTTCCGGCCGCCCGCCGATGACGTGGCGCATCGTATCGCCATAGACGCCGATGCCGTCCTGCATGTTGCCTGTCTTGAAGACCAGCGGATCTTTCGGCAGCCTGTCTTTCACCGGCGGCAGCTTGCCGGTCTTGACGTATTTCTCGGTGACCCAGTCGGGCTCGTGATATTCGGGGAGCGGCTTGAACTCCAGGATCGAGTCTCGCGCGACATAGTTGATCTTGCCTTCGGCGGGAAACGGTGTCGGCGCCGGCGGAACCGTCGGCTCGGAAGCGTAAGCACTGAGTGCCGAGACGCTCAGCGTCAGTCCGGCAGCAAGGCCGATATTGCGTAAATTCCTCACGGTCTCTCTCCCTCGTGTTTGTCCGGAGCGTTTGCACCCGCTCCGCCTCTTCTCGAATTCAAACGGCTTCGTGGCAGTGGATCCGCCTCCCATGGATCCACCATCACCGCATGAATTTCCAGCCGGCCCGTCTCAGCCGGCTTGCTTCAGCGCGGCTTTTTCGGCGCGCAATTCCTCGATCGAGCGAACGCTGCGCCGTGCGGCGCCCGCCCACTCGCGGGTCTTCACCTGAGATGTCGACAGCCGCTCCCTTGCGGCCGGAACCGCATGGGCATATTGCGGCAGCCAAGCCGCCTGGGCGACGACCATTTCGTCGACCATCTGCCAGACTTCCTCCGGCGTCGAAACCGCGCCGACCAACGGGTCATGCAGCACGGCGAGCTTCAGAAGATCGATGTCGCCCGATATCGCGGCATGCACCGACATGCGCTGGACGTTGATCGAAGCGATGCAGGTGGCGGCGCAGGCTTCCGGCAACGTGATGCCGGCGGCCATGTTGATGCCAAAACGGTCGACGAAGCCCGGCGACTCGATGATGGCATCCTGCGGCAGGTTGGTGATCACGCCATTGTTTCTGACGTTGAAGTGGCCGCGATAGACGCGGTTGGTCTCCAGCGCCTCCAATATGTGGCTGGCATGCTCGTTGGAGCGCTTCTCCCGGTCGATCGGCTTTGACGCCGCTTCGAGGAACTGCGGATATTCCGTCTCGAACCAGTTTCGGGTTTCGGTGGAATAGCGGAGATAGCCGCCCGTCTCGCCGTGAATCCAGTCGGACATATCGATCCAGCGCGTGATCTCGTCGGGACGTTTGCGGTACCAGGGCAGATATTCGGAAAGATGGCCGTTGCTCTCGGTCGAATAGACGCCGAAGCGCTTCAGGACGTCGATGCGCAGCTTCTCCTGCCTGGAATAGACCGGATGCGCCTCGAAGGCGGCCACCAGTTCGTCCTTGCCGATGGGGCGGCCGTTCAGGCGCAGGTCGATGAACCAGGTCTGGTGGTTGATGCCGGAACAGACATAGTCGAGTTCCTTCACGGACTTCGCGCCAAGCACCTCGGCGATCTGTTCGGCGCCGTGCTGGACGCCGTGGCAGAGCCCGACAGTGTCGACCTTGCCGTATTCGATCGCTGCCCAGGTGTTCATCGCCATCGGGTTGGCGTAGTTCAGGAATTTGACGTTGGTCTCGGCAACCTCGCGGATGTCCTTGCAGAAATCCAGGATCACCGGGATGTTGCGCTGTCCATAGAGAATGCCGCCGGCGCAAATCGTATCGCCGACGCACTGGTCGATGCCATATTTCAGGGGAATGCGGATGTCGTCGGCATAGGCTTCGAGACCGCCGACCCGCACGCAGCTGATGACGTAGCGAGCGCCTTCGAGCGCCTTGCGGCGGTCGGTCGTCGCCGTCACCCTGGTCGGCAATCTGTTTGCCTCGACGATCCTGTCGAGGATCGCCTTGATCATCTGAAGGTTGTGCTCGCTGACATCGGTCAGCGCGAATTCGATATCCTTGAATTCGGGCACGCACAGGATGTCGGTGAACAATTTCTTGGTGAAGCCGACGCTGCCGGCACCGATGATAGCTATTTTGAAACTCATCAGCCGCACCTCACTCCACTTCGAATTGCAGGCAAGGAATGACAATGGGAAGCTGTAGCCACATGCCGCGACATGTATGCACGACAAGCCGGAATCCGGCTCGCCAACCTCCCTGTCCGCTCCTCGACTGCGGATCTCTCTCGCTTTTCGACGGGGATTATGCGCTTATTCGCGAGTACGACCAGAGAAGGATTATGCTTTCAGGGGTAATTTTGTGCTGCAAGATTTGATAGAAAACGGACAGTCCATGCGCACGATCTCGCTGCCGCGCGGCCGCCAGCGCCTGCATGCCATGCCGACGAGCACGGGCTATGAAGTGCGCGAGGACGAGATCTACGACTGGGATGGGCGAAAGCGCGGCCAGACGCCGTTCACCGTGCTCCAGCACACGATCAGCGGGACTGGCCGGCTGCGCTACGAGAACCGCAACTACCGCCTGCAGAAGAACGACACATTGCTGGTGCTGGTGCCGCACAACCACCGCTACTGGCTGGCTGGAGACGAGCGCTGGGAGTATTTCTGGATTTCGATGAACGGCGAGGAAGCGCTGCGCATCCACAAGTCGATCCTCAGCGTCTCGGGTCCGGTGTTTCGGCTGCAGCCGGCGACAATCGATCATCTTGCCGATTGCAGCCTGCGCCTGATCAAAGGGGCCGCTTCGCCGGGTGCTGCTTCGGCGGTCGCCTACGAGGCTGCGATGGCGCTCTATGACGATGTCTTCGGCTCCCACGCCTTTGCCGAAAAACAGAGTGTCATGCAGCCGGTCATCGATCACATCGGTGCCAATCTCGACAAGTCGCTGCCGGTGGCGGATCTGGTCCAGATCAGCGGCCTCAGCCGGGCCCATTTCTCACGCTGTTTCGCCGAGAGCGAAGGCCTGCCGCCTGCCGAGTTCGTGCTGCAGCAGCGCCTGCAACGCGCGGCGAAGCTGCTGACCAAGGCGGATTTCCTGCCGGTGAAGGAGGTCGCCATCCTGTGCGGCTTCGAGGACGCGAACTATTTTTCGAAGGTCTTCCGCCGCTGCTACGGCATCACGCCGAGCCAATTCCGCACCACAGGCATGTACGCCAATTTGCGGACTCCGGCCAGGCGTGGCGTCAGGGCGCCTGATGACGAGACCTGACGCCGCGACCGTTAAGCCGGCAGTCAGCTAGGCAGCGCGCAGACTGCCGCCATCCAGCCATTCGAGATCGGCTTGCGAAAGCGTGATGTCGAGAGCGCGCAGGCTGTCGTCCAACTCATCCAGCGTGCGTGGCCCGATCAGCGGGATGGATGGGAAGGGCTGAGCGAGCACATAGGCCAGCGCAATATGGATCGGGCTCTTGCCCAGTCTCGCGGCAAGTTCGATCGCCCGGTCGCGGCGGCCGAAATTCCGCTCGGAGTACCAGACCCGCACCAGCTCCTCATTGTCTTGCTTGTCCCGACCTGCGCGATCGGTGAAGAAGCCGCGCCCCTGGCTCGACCAGGCGAAATTCGGCATCTGCCTGGATGTCAGCCAGGCCTTCCATGCATCCGTGGAGGACGTCACGCAGCCTGCCCAGATCGGCTCCAGCATTTCAGCCAGCGAGAAATTGTTGGACAGCGCGCCGGGCTTTTGCTTGCCGGTGCGTTCGGCATAGGCAATCGCCTCATCCATGCGTTCCATCGTCCAGTTCGAGCCGCCGAACGGGCCGCGGATGCGGCTTGCCTTCACCTCACGATCCATCGCATCGACGAATTCGCCGACCGGCACATCCGGATTGTCGCGGTGCATGAAGTAGACATCGACATGGTCGGTCTGCAGGCGTTCGAGCGACTGGTCGAGCTGCTTGCCGATCACATCGGGATAGCACAGCGGCGAGTGCGCGCCCTTGGCGATGACCACCGATTGCGCGCGTACGCCACGGTTTTTCAACCACTCGCCAAGCAGCTTCTCGGTATAGCCGCCGCCATAGACATAGCCGGTATCGAAAAGATTGCCGCCGGCCTCGAAAAAGGCATCGAGCAGGATCGAGCCTGAGGAAAAGGTACGGAAATCCTCGAAGCCGAGCGCCACCACCGATGCCGGCTTCGACAGGCCAGGAATGGTGCGCTTGGCGATCGCCGTGCCGCCGGACCGCAAAGGCCGGCCGGAGATGGTATTGATGCGTTGCTGGGCCTTCTCGATCCCGTATTCGAGGCCGGCGGCCGCCCGCCATTTGTCCAGTACACGCAAGGTGCCGAGGCTTTCCGCCCATGCCATGCCGGGCCAGGCGAATTCTTGGCCGCCGGCGCGGATGGCCTCACCGGCTGCGTCGACCTCGAAGGAATAGACATGACGCTTCTCGTTGACGCTGATGGTCTCGCGCGTGCCATCGGATGCGATGACGTCGATCCGGCCGAGACCAACGTCGCGGTTGCCGCCGGCGAACCAGAAGTCCGGCACCTCGATGCGGCCTTTGGTGCCGAGGATGCGCAGAACATTGTCCTGGTTAAGCGAGATGCTGCAGGAGACTTCGGCGACAATGCCACCCGGGAAATGCAGCAGCGCCGAGGCCCATTCGTCGACGCCGGACTGGCCAAGATGGGCAGTACCGACCACCTTGTCAGGCTCGGCGAAGGGTTTTCCGGCCGCGGCGCCGGCAATCAACCGCACCATCGAGACGGGATAGCCGCCGACGTCAAGAATGCCGCCGCCGGCGAGATCGTTGGCGTAGAGCCGGTGCTCCGGCATGAAGCGCGGCATCGCAAAACCAAAGCTCGACTTGATCATTCTGATCTCGCCGATGACGCCCGATCTGATCAGTTCCACCAGCTTCAGCGTCTGCGGATGCAGCCGGTACATGAAGGCTTCGCCGAGAAACGTGCCGGCCTTGCGCGCGGCATGCATCATGGCGTCGGCCTCGAAGGCGGTCAGCGCCAGCGGCTTTTCGCACAGCACATGCTTTCCTGCCTCGGCGGCCTTGATCGCCCATTGCGCATGGCCGGGATGCGGTATCGAAATGTAGACGGCATCGATTTCGGGATCGGCAAGCAGCGCATCGTAGCCATCGAGGATGCGGGCGCCGGGGAAACTCTCGGCGAGGCCAGGCTTGGCGGGATTGCGGGCACCGATGGCGACCAGCTTTCCGGTGCGCGAATCGGCCACGCCACCGGCAAAGGACTGGGCGATGCTGCCCGGTCCGAGGATGCCCCAGCGAATGGGCGTGGTTGCGGTCATTGTCATTCTCCTTGAAGGCTGAAACGGCGGCCGGTCAGCGCAGCCGCAGTCCTTTTTCGTCGAACAGGTAGGATTTGCGGATTGAAACGGTGATCTCTGATGTGTCGGGGACCTTTGTCGCGTCGCGCTGGATCACCACGTCGTCACCATTGGCCGTTCTTGCGTAGAGGAAACTTGTGCCGCCCAGGTGCTCGACCACGTCGATGGCAACCACAAGGTCGGCGTCGCCCTCTCCGGCATTGCCGAAATGTTCGGGCCGCACGCCGACAATGACCTTGCTGCCGATTTTTGGGCTGCCCATTTCGGGTGCAGCGCCGGTCAGCGGTTGCGTGATGCGGGTCTTCTCCTGACCCGCCAGATCGACCACGACGCCACCCGCATCGTGCCCGACAACCCGGCCCTTGATGAAGTTCATCTTCGGCGACCCGACAAAGCCCGCAACGAACTGATTGTCGGGGTTGTCATAGAGATCGAGCGGCCGGCCGATCTGCTCGATATGGCCGGCGCGCATCACGACGATCCTGTCGGCGAGCGTCATCGCCTCGGTCTGGTCGTGCGTGACATAGATCATTGTCGTGCCGAGTTCCTTGTGCAGCCGGGAGATCTCGACGCGCATCTGGACGCGCAATTCGGCGTCGAGGTTGGAGAGCGGCTCGTCGAACAGGAACACCTGCGGTTCGCGCACGATGGCGCGGCCGATGGCGACGCGCTGGCGCTGTCCGCCGGAGAGTTTTTTCGGGCGCCTGTCCATCAATTCGCTGATGCGCAGGATCTCGGCCGCCCGCTTCACCCGCCGTTCGGTGTCGGCCTTTGGATTGCCGGTCATGCGCAAGCCGAAAGAGAGGTTCTGTTCGACGCTCATATGCGGATAGAGCGCGTAGGACTGGAAGACCATGGCGATGCCGCGGTCGGCCGGCTCGACATCGTTGACCACCTTGCCGCCGATGGCGATCTCGCCGCCGCTGATGTCCTCGAGCCCGGCGATCATCCTGAGCAGCGTCGATTTTCCGCAGCCGGAGGGGCCGACGAAGACGACGAACTCGCCGTCCTTGATGTCGATGCTGGCGCCATGAACGACCTCGAAGACGCCGAAGCGCTTGACGACATTGTTAAGCGTGACCGTTGCCATGCTGATCCTGTCTATTTGACCGCGCCGGCGGCGATGCCGGCGATGAAATGGCGCTGCAGCAGCACGAAGACGACGAGCATCGGCACCGTCAGCATCACCGCACCCGCCATGATGCCGCCCCATGACACCTTGGTGAGGCCGATCAGCGTGCCGAGCGCTACGGGTGCTGTCATCGAACCCGGCTGGCTGTTGATCAAAAGCGGCCACAGATAATTGTTCCAGGAGGCGAGGAACAGGATGATGGCGAGTGCGGCCAGCATCGGCCGCGCCAAAGGCAGCGCGACGAAGAGGAAGATGCGCCATTCCTTGACGCCCTCGACGCGCGCCGCATCGAAGAGATCGTCCGGCATCATCGAAAAACTCTGCCGCATGAACAGCACGCCGAGCGAATTGAACAGCGGCGGGACGATCAGCGCCACCCAGGTGTTGGCGAGCTTGAAGTCGCGCGCCACCATGATGAATTGCGGGATCAGCACGACCGCATAGGGCAGCGTTATGGTGCCGAGGATGATGGCGACAACCGCGCCCTTGCCGAAGAACTGGTAGCGGGCCAGCGCCCAGCCGGCCATCGACGTCAGCAGCACCGACAGGAATGTGTAGGTCACCGCCACCGAGACCGAAATGCCTATGGCGCCGACGAAGTTCGTGTCACGCTGCAGATTGTTGAAATTGTCGATGAAATTGCCGTGCGGCAAAAGCTCGATGCCGGGGCTGAAGATGCCGTTATCCGGCATGGTCGAGAACACGACCATCATCCACAACGGAAACAACCAGATCAGCGCCAGCGGCGTCAGGAACAGATGCAGAGCGATGCTGCGTCCCGTTCTGGCTGCGGAGCGCGAACTCATTTCGGTTCCCTCGTCAACCACAGCTGCGCCAGCGTGATGGCGATCGCCAGCCCGGCCATGGTGTAGGCGACGGCCGACGCATAGCCGAAATTGAGCGACCGAAAACCCTGGCGGTAAAGCAGCAGGCCAAGCGTCTCCGTGCCGCCGCCAGGCCCGCCGCGCTCGGTGATCAGGAAGGGCTCGGTGAACAGCTGCATGGTGCCGATGATCGACAGCACGAGGCAAAATACGATGACCGGCTTCAGCAGCGGCAGGGTGATGTAGAAGAACTGCTTGAGCTTGCTGACGCGGTCGAGCGTCGCCGCCTCGTAGACATCTTCGGGAATGGACTGCATGCCGGCGAGCAGGATGATGGCGTTGTAACCGGCCCAGCGCCAGGTCACCGCGATCATGATCAGCGCCATCGCCGGAGTGACGTTGGAAAACCAGTCGATCTTGGGCAGGCCGATGCTGTTCAGGAGCTTATTGATGATGCCGAAATCGAGGTTGAACATCAGCCGGAACACCGCCGAATAGGCAACCTCGCCGACCACCACCGGGGCGAAGAAGGCAAAGCGGTAGAGGCCGCGCGCCTTCAAGAGCGGCGAGTTCAAAAGCACCGCCATGACCAGCGCCAGCGAGATCATCACCGGCACCTGGATGACAAGGATGAGCAGCGTGTTCTTCAGGGCGTTGAAGAAGGCCGGATCGCCGATCAACCGGCCCCAGTTGAAGCCGGGCGCGAACCGCCACGGCACGGTACGCGTCGCCTGGAAGGAAATCATGAAGGAGCTGATGATCGGCCATACCCAGAAGATCGCGAAGATCAGCAGATAGGGCGTGAGGAAGCGATAGGCCGTGGCGTTGCGATTGCGCATCTTCCTCCTCCTTCATTTCGTTGCCGCTTCGGCCAGGGCCCTCGCAGCAGCGGAGCCGGTTTGCCAGCAAATACAGGTCCCGTGGGAGAACCCCACAGGCCGCGACCAGGTCCGGGCGGCGCAAACGCCTGTCCCGGACCCGGCTTGGGAGGTTATGACTTGACGGGCAGTCCGGTTGCCGCCGCGATCTGGCTTGCGGCATCGTCGAGTGCCGTCTTGGCGTCGGGGTAGCCGCCGGCCAGATACTTGGTCTGCACGGCGCGGACGATGATTTCGGCGTCGCTCTGGAACTGCGTGCCGCGGCTCGGAACAACCTTCGGCAAGGTGCCGAGAATGTCCTTCCACACCGCCTGGCCGCCCCAATAAGGCAGGCCTTGCGAGACATAGGGATCGTCGAGCGCCGAGATCAGGGACGGCACCAGGCCGAACTCCTTCAGCATCGTGATCTGGCCTTCATTGGTTCCGAGCGTGTATTTCAGATAGGCGTAGGCGGCCTCCTTGTTCTTCGACGCCGAGGTGATAGCCAGCGAGGAACCGCCGAGATTGGCGGCGCGCGGCCCGTCGGCGGTGAGGCTCGGCATCAGATAGACGCCCCATTTGCCGTTTTCACCGGCAGATTCGGTGCGAATGGTGCCCTCATACCATCCGCCATAGACCTGGGTGGCGACGGTGCCGGCGGTGTTGTTGGTGATCTTGGTGCCCCAGTCGGCCGACGAGATGATGCCGGCGTCCTTCATCTCCTTGACCTTGGTCATGGCATCGACGCATTTGGGCTGGTTGACCGTGATCGATTGTCCGTCCTCGGAGAAATAGGCGCAGCCCTGTTCGTTGGAGATCATGCGGAAGAATTCCGAGTCACCGTTGAAATCGGCATTGGTCATCGAGACGCCTGGGTTGGCGGCCTGGATTTTCTTGCCGGCGGCGACGAAATCATCCCAGGTCTTGATCGAAGCCGGATCGACGCCGGCCTTTTCGTAGAAATCGCGGCGATAGAACGCGGCAACCGGGCCGGAATCCCACGGCATTGCGTAGGCCTTGTCGCCCACTTCCAGCTCGGTGCGCTTGAAATCGGGGAACTTTTTCTGGTCGTCGGCTGTGTAGCCCAGCGTATGCAAGTCGACGAAGCAGTCGGGGAACTGGCTCCAGTAATTCTCGGCCTCACCGTTCTCGACGGTGACGATGTCGGGCAGCCCGACGCCGCCGGCGGCGCAGCCGGCGATCGACTTGTCGTAGGTTGGCTGGTTGCCGAGATCCTGGACCGTGACCTTGACGTCGGGAAATTGCTTGTTGAAGCCGGCAATGGTCGCCTTCAGCGATGAAGCCGCGACATTCCAGCTCCAGATGGTGATTTCGCCGGATTGCGCGAAGGCCGGGGCTGAGCCCAGGGCAAGCGCGAGCGCGGCGCAGGTCATTGTGATGCGCATTGAAATCCTCCCATTTCATTTGCTCTCTCACTGTGAGCGTGGCTAGACTATGCAGTGGGCAAGGCCTGTCGCCGTCAAAGGGAATATGAAATTGGCAGAAAGTAAGATGCCTGAACGGCCGTTCTACCAGCCTGGGGCCAGCAGCGTGGAAGGCCTGCCGCTGCTCCTGCAGATGTTTCACACCAATCCGCTGGTGATGCTCAAGCCGCACTGGCACGCCCAGGTCGAGGTTAATTTCATCGTGCGCGGCAGCGTGCATTACCGCATGAACGACCACGAGATTTCGCTTTCGGCCGGCGAGATGTGCCTGTTCTGGGGTGGCCTGCCGCACCAGATGGACGATTTGTCCGACGACGCCATCTATGCCGGGGCGCATCTGCCACTGGTGCACTTCTTCCGGCTGCACCTGCCCACCGATATAAGGCACCGGCTGATGACCGGCGCGACACTGGTGACATCAGCCACCGACCAGTCCGACAACCATAATTTCGAGCGCTGGAACCGCTACGCCCGGTCCGGCGACCAGGCCAAGGCCGAACATGCCGTCAACGAATTGCTGCTGCGGCTGGAGCGGGTGCGGTTCGAGCCCTACCGGCTGGTATCCGCAACTCCGACCGACCAGGAAACAGGCAGCCCCTTCGACCAGCAATCGTCGCGCAATGTCGGACGCATGTGCGATTTCATCGCCGAAAACTTCCTCTACGACATCGATTGCGTGAACATCGCGGCGGCCGCCGACATCCATCCCAAATATGCCATGAGCCTGTTCAAGAAATCCACCGGCATGACGCTCAACGAGTATGTGAATCTGTTGCGGCTGAGCTATGCGCAGGCGCTTTTGATGCATCAGGACGCCAATGTGCTGCGCGTCGCCATGGATTCAGGCTTCGGCTCGCTCAGCGCCTTCAACAAGTCGTTCCGCAAGCTCGCCGGCATGTCGCCCTCCGATTTTCGCCGCGGCGTGACCGGCGTCAGATAGGCGGCGGCGACCAGTGGCGCGTCTGAGCCGCAAATGCATTGGTGCGCCTCGATCGCCGGCTAAAGGCAGTGCCACGGCATGTCAGCCGGCAATAGCGGCACGGACAGGGATGGCGAAGGCCGCATCGTGCCATGCCGTGCCCGATTCCGGCCTGCAAGCGGCATGGAAACCGGGGCACCGCACGGCATCGCTTTTCCTGCCCGAAATCGCCCACTAGGCGCTGGACAGGCCGAATTCCCGTGCTATAACCCACGCGCTTTCAAGGGGCGCCCACGGCGCCTCGATGAAATCCGGTCAACGCGTTTTCGTTTGCCGGAACAGGCCCAGATAGCTCAGTTGGTAGAGCAGCGGACTGAAAATCCGCGTGTCGGTGGTTCGAATCCGCCTCTGGGCACCATCACCTTCCTAAGGTGTTGATAAAGCTGAAAAACCAACAAAATTAAATGCTTAGGGCTACCCGAGTGCTACACACAGGTGTTACACATGGTCCTAGCTATGAGCCGTCCTGTCAAACATCGTAAGACCGGCGTTTACTGGTTCCGAAAGCGGGTGCCAGCCGACATTGCCGTGCTGACCGGCCGCAAAGAAGTCAACAGGACGCTCGGAACGAAGGACCCCGAAGAGGCAAAGCGAAAATTCGCAGAAGTCCTTGCTGAATACGAACGTGAGTGGGCGCAGCTTCGGCTCGGGGAAAGCTCAGTCAATGGTACCGACTCGGGTCGTTCTTCAGCCGCCGGTGAAGATGAGCGCCCAACTCGCCTCATCACAGACCGGGAGGCCTACCTTTTCGCCACAGCCGTTCACGATGAGTGGATTGCAAAGTTTCAGGAGAATCCCAGCGAACAGCTTCACTGGCACACGGACCTGCACGAGGGCATGTGGAAAAGGTACCCGTTGCCATCAACCGATCCAGTTGCTGGAGTGGAAGGCATCGCCGATCCCATCGCGGGTACAATGCCAATCGAGAATGTCCTTTGGAAGTCGATGCGGGCCGGATGCATCAGCAGGGCCAAGGATATCCTGACTGACAATGGCTTCAGCGATGACGCCTGGAGCGTTCACAAGACTGCACGTGCAGTGGGAGCCGCCCTGCAGAGAGCCAGCTTGACGCTGGAAAGGCTTGAACGCGATGGCTTTGAAGCGGGCAAAGACTCTGTTGAGGGAATTCACCGCACTACAACATTCCAACCAAATGACAGTCGGTCCCCTGAACTGGCTGCCGCGAAGCCGCCCGTCGCGTCCGTCACGCTAACGGGCTTGGTCGAGAGCTGGTGGAAAGAAAGCAAGGCTGCGGGAAGAAAGCCAAGCACATACGGAAGCTACAGGAATACCGTCGCCTATCTGGTCATGTTTCTCGACCATGATGACGCAGCGAAGGTGACCGCCAAGAATGTCATCGCCTTCAAAGATCACCGGCTGAGCACACCTTCGCCGAAAACCGGGAAGATGATCTCCGCCAAAACGGTCAAGGACAGCAATCTCTCGGCTCTGAAAGTCGTCTTCGGCTGGGGGGTCGCCAACGGGCTCGTCGCCCATAACCCAGCCGTCGGTGTGACCTTAAAGGTCGGAAAACCTGCTCGCCATAGATCTAAGGGCTTTTCTGATGAAGAGGCCAAAACGATCCTTGCTGGCGCGCTATCTCATCAGCAAGGGCAGGAAAACCCGAAGACATTTGCGGCCAAGCGTTGGATACCGTGGTTGTGCGCGTTTACCGGGGCTCGCGTCGGGGAACTGGCGCAGCTGCGAAAGCAGGACGTATCCTTGCGCGGCGAAGTCTGGGTCATTCGCATTACCCCTGATGCCGGAACAGTTAAGACCAATGAAGCTCGCGAGGTTCCCCTCCATCAGCAGGTAATCGACCTTGGATTCCCCGATTTTGTGCAAGGTGCTCCAAGCGGCCACCTCTTCCTGAATATTGATCCGTCCGAGAACATCCGAGGCGCGTTGCGCGGCTTGAAAAACCGGCTCGCCGAGTTCGGGCGCACCTTTGTGTCAGATCCGAATGTCGCACCCAACCACGGCTGGCGTCACCGCTTCAAAACAATCGGCATGGAAGCTGGAATCCCTCCCCGCATCCTAGATGCAATCCAAGGTCAGGCCGCTAGGACAGTCGCTGACACCTATGGCGAAGTAACGCTGAAGACCATGACTGGAGAGATTGCGAAATTGAGCACCTATTCGCTCAAAGCTCTCAACGACACCGCAAGCCGGGCGTAGCAGTTCAACGAGGCATCCCGAACAGACGTAGCTGGCGGGACAGGCTGAGGCGATGTTCCGGTATGTTCCAAGTTGTGCTTGACCGATATCATCCCGAGGTATAGGAACATCCTGGAACATCGGAGATTGGAATGGCTCAGTTTTATCTAGCAGCTGCGAAGCGCAATCCCGGAAGGAAGGCTTGGCTCGTTGAGTTCCGCCATCCTCTCAGAAACGACTCTAACAACAAGCCTGGCAGGAAGACCCGAAAGGGTCTCGGAACTGAAGACGAGACTGAGGCGCAGCGGCTCGTTGAGCAACTTAATACGCTGCTCGGCGACGAGAGCCTCTGGTCCCTCGGGGCAAAGCTCGAGGCGGCGAAACGTTATGATGCAAGAGTCGTAGAGATTTTCTTTAGCGAGATTGAGCCGCGCGGCGGGTCCGCCCGACAACTTCGGGACCGGTTCCTTCCCCTACCCTCGCGTGACGAGGGATACGCTCGCGTGTTGCTCATGGGCGTTCCCGGAGCTGGCAAGACCACGCTTGTACGTCAATTGATTGGCACTAACCCGAAGACGGAAAGGTTCCCGTCGACGTCCGTGAACCGCACCACCACTTTCCCAACCGAAGTGGCACTCCGTGACGGTCCATACGAGGGTGCGGTTACGTTCATGTCGGAACACGAGACGCGTTTCGAAATTGAGGAGTCGCTCTCAGCGGCATTTATCGAAGCCATAGGGGGGAACACTAAACAGGTCGCTCGGGCCTTTTTGGAAAAAAGCGATATGCGGTTTCGCCTGAAATATTTGCTTGGAGAGCATGGCGCAGAACAAGCCGAAGCGGACCCATACGACGACGATCCGCCGACGGAATTCACCTTAGACGGTGATAATATGCGAGTTTCCGCCCCAGAAGAGCAGACGAAGCTTCACCAGACCCTGGATGCGTACATCGAACGCATAAACCGGATGGCAACAGACGCAAGAACGGCGTTCGAAGCCGAAGAAGGCAGCCTTCTTGCGGAAATGTCCCCTGAGGACCGAAATGCCGCGCTTGACCTCATTGAAGAGGTCGCTGTTGCGTCTGACCCATTTCTCGAACTTGTGTCTGATGTGCTCGACGAACTGCGGACCAAGTTCGATCTTGTTACAGATGGGCACTTTGAAAGAACGACGACTGGGTGGCCCAAGGCTTGGTATATAAAAAGCGCACCAAATGAACGTGACTCCTTTCTCAACGCGATCCGATTCTTTTCGGACAATCATTACCAATATTGGGGACGGCTACTTACGCCGCTAGTCAATAGCATGCGTGTCGTTGGCCCCTTCAGACCCAACTGGGCCGATGAACCTGCGCGTCTTGTGCTCGTGGACACTGAGGGACTTGGGCACAAGGCAGACGCAACGGCCGACCTTCCCGAACAGACACTTCCACTTTTGCATGAAGCAGACGTGATTCTTTTGGTAGAGAGCGCAAAGAATGGAATGACCAATTTCGCCTCTGGCAAAGCCCTAGAAGCAGTCGTAAACACCGGCCATACGCGTAAGCTAGCGGTCGTCTTTACGAATATGGACTTAGTCAAAGGAGACAACCTGAAGGGGCATGCAAAGTTTGATCATGTCTTCGGAGGCCTACGTAATATTGTTGATAATCAGCTTGCTAAGAACGTATCGGTAGATGCGGCACGAAATCTACTGAATCACCTTGAGGTTAGCACGTTCTATGTGGGTAGAATCAATGATCTCGACCCAATCCCGGCGAAGCCTGAGCTGAACAAGCTATTGAATTACTTAGCGGAAGCTCAGCCGCTGCTGTTTGAGCCAGTTGCCTTGCCAGAATATCGCGACGACAAGCTTGGATTTGCCATCCAAGATGCGGCTAGGGAGTTTAGGCAACAGTGGAAGGGAATGTTGGGCTTCTCCACCGTGAGAGCGAAACCCTGGCAGACCATCAAGGCTCTAAGTCGCCGCTATGCGGAAGGCTGGGATGACGGCTTCGTGCTGCGGCCGACATCCAATTTGGTCGCCGCTCTGTCGGCCGCAATTTCTCGATTTCTTGAGACCCCAATCGGATGGAGCGGGAACCCGACCCCGGAGCAAAAGCGGGAGACTATCGACCGAATCAAAAGCAAAATTACCCAAGATTTGCCCCTCCTAAGTACTAGTCGACTACGGGAGCAACCGCAGCCACAGTGGCATGAAGCATACTCTCTTCGCGGCAACGGGACCACGCGGGTACGGGCAAGCCGGATCGAAGGCATCTTTGAAAGGTATGTGCCAGTGCCAGATGCCATGTCGGCGGACCGGCAGGTATGGGAGTTCTTAGACGAGGTGAAAGCTTTGGTCAGCAAGGCTGTCGGCGAAATCAAACAAGAAATCTCCGACGCTCGAGCCACCGATCCGGGAACCACGACTTAGGGGGCTTCGCTTGGTGAGCGCCAAGTCATTGCTCACGACCTAGCGGAGATTTCAAATCCTCGATCTGGAGAACATCACCCCGCGACTTGCTCATAGGGGACCGGCACACCACGCCAGAGCGGAAAGGGGCGAATGGAACGGAATTGTCCCTTTACTTTGTAGAATGAGGGTGCTGAATCCAATCAAGGGACTATGGCTCAGGGGGGATTGTTGTTGGTCAGCACTGGAACTCATTCGTCGGTACTTGTCGAAGAAATTGAACTTGATCGATCCAATCCGAGGATTCGAAAGTTTCTCGAAATGTACCCTCAGGATCCCACGCCTGAGCAAATATTCCTGGCACTTGGCGCTGGCAATGACGAGGATGTAGGAAGTTCTACCAGCACAACGTTCGAAAAACTTAAGCAATCAATCATCTCCAATGGAGGCATCATTCAACCTATTATTCTGAATAGGCGGAAGGATGGCTCATTGGTCTGCGTCGAAGGCAACACTCGCGTGGCCTTATATAAGCATTTCACAAGAACTGGTGTGAAAGGCGCTTGGACCCACATTCCGTCTCTCGTCCACGACGAGATTGACGAGGCGTCGGTGCATGCGATCCGTCTGCAGGTACACTTAGTCGGACCCCGCCCTTGGGATCCGTATTCCAAGGCAAAGTATCTATTTGAGCTCCGCAATCAGGAGCACCTGCCGTTCGCCACCATTGTCGACTATTGCGGGGGTAGGCAGACCGAGGTAGTCGAAACCATCAACGCCTATTCTGATATGGAAGAGTTTTATCGACCGGTCCTTGGCGAAGATGGCGATTTCGACACGACCCGCTTCAGCGGCTTCGTCGAATTGCAGAAGTCCGGCATCAAACAGGCAATTACAGCCGCTGGCTTTGACCTGACCGACTTCGCGCAGTGGATCCATGAGAACAAGCTTTACCCGCTGCAAAAGGTTCGCGTGCTTCCGCGCATCCTTCGGAACGACAAGGCCCGTGAGATATTCCTCAAGCACGGCGCGCGGAAAGCTGAAGCAGTGCTCGAGAAGCCAGACCTGAATCGCACGCTCCAGGAAGCCGAAATCGGGCAACTGGCGCGAGCGCTCGTTAACCGCATCGCGTCTCTTCCTTATGAAGAGCAGCAGCGAATACGAGCGGATCCCGGTGGCGATACAGCGCAGGCCCTCGTTGACGCTCAGTCCGAGCTGATCAAACTGCTCGAATGGCTGAGGCTTTCGTCCTGACATGCCTGAGTCGGCGACCCACGCGAGCCTAGTCCAGGCCGTTATCGCTTATGTCGAGCGCGAGTTCGGCGATCTCGCCGACATCGCTGTTCGGGAGGACGCTGTGCGCCCACTACGGGGGGAGCGACCTCCTCGCGTTGAAGGCTACGTTCCCGACGTCTATGCCACGGACGTCCCGACCACGACGACAATAATAGGCGAGGCTAAGACCAAGCGGGATCTCGAGACCGAACACTCGCGAAGGCAAATTTCCGCCTTCCTGAGCTACTTGTCGAACACGCCGCGTGGCGTGTTCGTTCTAAGTGTGCCCTGGACAGCGGGCGCGATTGCCCGGCGGCTGGTGGCCGAAATCAATTACCCCTTCAAGGGCGCTGCCACCCGGACCGTAGTCCTCGACGGGACTGGTGCGAGCAAGCAGTGAGAGGATCGCAATGCTAAAGGTTCAGAAAGCGGCGAACCTTCACGCTAAGCGGTCGGCATTCCCGCATCAATTGGAGGCCTTGGAGGCTATCAAAGATCTGCCTTTCGCAGCCGTTTTTCACGAGCAAGGGCTAGGAAAGACGAAGATTGGCCTTGATTTGGCGCTGTCCTGGCTAGCCCGTGACATAGTCGACTCGGTCCTGATAATTACCAAGAAGGGGCTGATAAAGAATTGGCGGACGGAGGTGGCGAGCCACAGCCATTTAGCCCCGCGCGTGCTTGGTCAGGACCGCAAACGGAATTTCTTTGCTTTTAATAGCCCTGCGCGTCTTTACCTCGCGCACTATGAGGTGGTGTTGTCGGAACACAAGCGCCTGGAGCTGTTCCTTCAGACCCGCCGAGTGGGCGTGCTCTTGGATGAGGCACACAAAATCAAGAATCCCGAGGCCGAGGTCAGTGAGGCGCTCCACTCGCTATCCGACGGATTCGCGAGGCGAGTCATTATGACCGGCACTCCGGTCGCCAACCGCCCCTACGATCTCTGGTCACAAGTTCGGTTTCTGGACGGAGGTGAAGCGCTCGGCCACGATTTCGCTGCTTTCAAGCGCGCGCTCGACCTTACGAACGATCTTGGCCAGGACAAGGGCAGGGCATCGGTATTCGCCGACGAGTTGGAGCAACTTTTCCAAAAGATAAGGCCGTTTTCGGTCCGTGAGACTAAGAAGACAGCGGATTTGAACCTGCCCGATAAAACGATCCGCAACTTGGAATGTGTGCTCGAGCCGCGTCAGGCCGAGATATATGCCCAATTTCGCGACGAGCTGGCGGCGGTAGTAGTCCGAGAAGGTCGGCCTGTCCTCGACGATGCTGAAGGTATGCTGAAACGCCTGCTTCGCCTCGTACAGGTCGCGTCGAACCCGACGATGGTCGATCAATCATATCGGGCTGCTCCGGGCAAGCTACCGGCACTCGATACACTAGTTCATTCAGCGGTCGATGCTGGTGAGAAGATATTGGTCTGGACGTCGTTCACGGAGAATGCAGACTTTCTTGGCCGCCACCTGGATGAGTTTGGGGTTGGTGTGGTGCATGGCGGCCTCAGCATGGCAAAGCGCGAGGAGGCGCTGCACGCCTTTAAGACCGATCCAGAATGCCGGGTGCTCGTTGCGACACCCGGCGCCGCAAAAGAGGGTCTGACGCTGACGGTGGCAAACCATGCTGTCTTCTTCGACCGCACCTTCAGCCTAGACGATTATTTGCAGGCGCAGGATCGCATCCACCGAATCTCACAGGAGAAGCCCTGCTTTGTGACAAACCTTGTTGCTACCGACACTGTGGACACCTGGGTAGACGCTCTCCTCGCAGCTAAGCACCTAGCTGCCCAACTCGGCCAAGGCGATATTAGCCGTGGGGACTACGACGCCCGCGCCGATTACGCATTCGGGGAAATGGTGCGTGACGTGCTTCGGCTAAGTGGAGGAGACGAACGATGACTGCCAAGACAGCCAAAGCCAAAGCCAAAGAAACGCTGCTTATCCGTGGAATGGAGGTTCCGGTCCAAAGCACGACCTTGCCACAGATTGAGCTGCGCTTTTTCGTAGATAACCCTAGGGTTTATTCGATACTAAGAGCCGATGGCGAGGAGCCGAGTCAAGCCACCATCGAACGCAAATTGCTCGAGATGGACCACGTCAAGGCGCTTATCCAAGATATCAAACGAAACGGCGGTTTAACCGATCCGGTTATAGTCCGTGCCGGAAAACTAGAGGTTCTAGAAGGTAACAGTCGGCTCGCCGCTTACCGCGCGCTAGCCAAACTCGACCCCATTAAGTGGGGTCAGATGAAATGCCGATTGCTGCCAGCGGATATTGACGAAGGGCTGGTCTTCGCTCTTCTTGGTCAGTACCACATCAAGGGCAAGAAGGACTGGGCGCCCTTCGAGCAGGCAGGGTTCCTTTACCGACGATTCAAGGTTCATGACGTTGACGTGGCCCAGCTCGCGCAGGAAATCGGCCTGTCGAAGCGCAAAGTGGAGCATCTCATAGACACCTACCAGTTCATGTACGACCACGGAGAGGCCGACACCGCACGCTGGAGTTACTATGACGAGTACTTGAAGTCGTCCCAGATTCGGAAGGCTCGCCTCAGCCAACCCGGGTTCGACGACCTTGTAGTCAATAAGATAAAATCGGGTGAGATCCCGCGTGCTGTCGACGTCCGCGACAGGCTGCCTGTCATCTGCTCCGCGCCGAAGGCGCTGCAGAAGTTTGCCACCAAGATTTATGACTTCGAGGAGTCGCACGAACAGGCTGTCGAAGCAGGCGCTGATAGCGCGCCCTATAAGAGGTTAGCGAAATTTCGCCTGTGGCTAGTCAAACCCGACGTGGAAGCCGCCCTTGGCAAAGCTCAGGGTGAGACGCGCAAGAAAATTCAGTTCGAGCTCGACAAGCTCGCGGGCCGGATCGATGTCGTGCGGGGTAAGCTAAAGTCCAAGGGATGATGGGTTTTCAGCGCCGTCGAGGCCCCGATTTGGATGCCTTCCGGCCGCGCAGCCATTCATGTACCCTGAGGATGATTTTGAGTTGGAGGCGCTGACGTCACGTGAAATCCTTTCTGATCAGCCCTGTTCGCGGCGTGGCAGAAGATCGATGGAGCTCGGTCGTGGAAAGGCTGATGGCTGACGGATACGCCGTCTACTGGCCGCAGCGAGACACCGACCAGACAGATCCAATTGGTTTCGCTATTTGTGCGCAGAATGCAGCAGCTATCGCTGCTGCCGATGTGGTGCACGTCATATGGGATGGTTTAAGTCAGGGAGCCCTATTCGACCTTGGTGTCGCGTTTGCTCTCGGGAAGAAGGTGGTCGCTTTGGATTTGCCACCTGGCACGAGCGGAAAGTCCTTCCAGAATATGGTTCATTTCTGGGAAGAGAATGGACCAGCAGTGCTAGGAACAGACCCGAATCCAGAGAGGCAGATCGTAAAGCTCCGTCAATAGAAACATGACGGACACAGCCGCCGCCAGAAAAAGATAGCCGACCACTAGTGGAAGGCTGACGCTTAATCCGAAAATGCGCGGCGGTGCGTAGTCAACCAGTTTCTGCAGTGGTTTCCAGTACAACTGCTGTCCATTAGCACCCTGTGGCTTTACGGGGAAAAACACATTCCACATCGGCAAAAAGTCGAAAGCGTTACGCGCCACCGCGAGAGCGAAAAATACCATCATGAAAAAGAGAGCCCCGCTCTGATGTGGCATTAGCGGGCAGCTACGGACCGTGGTGTAGCTGCCCGAGGCCAGAAAAAAGCTCGACGCCATGATGAACAGATAAATGCTGTTCATCATGAACCAGTAGCGCTGAACGCCGTGGGCGACCGCGACAAACTCTGGGCTGATGTTGTGGTCGCCGAATATAGTATGCCGCAGTTGCCCAATAATGAGCATGGCGAGGCCGAACAGGATCAAGATCTCATGTGCAACGAAGAACCAGAAGAAGCCCGCGACGTCTGTGACTTCTTGCTCTAGCGCTTTGCCCATCAGCGCAAAAGGTCCCATCGTCAGCACGATGACAAGGTAGTCAAAAAGGAATCCTAAACGATGGGGAACAACGTTCGCATTTTGCGCATATCGCAGATCAAGGCCACGTGAAGCTTGATGGAAAAAAATTGCTGCCGTAGTTCCCAGAATGACTAGTGCGGCGCCATTGAACGCAACGACTTCCCAGTCGACGACCTTTGGGCCAGCAGTGATGACGAATGCCGTTACCTTGTGCAGGATCGATGCGGCCGCGACCGAGAATACAATCGAAAACAACATCGCGAACAAACGATTGAGGTTGTCGATTGTGCGTTCCTGCTGGCGAATTTGGAGTTTGTCTTCGTCTGACGTTGCGCCCACAGTCACCATCGATACAGTCTTAGCGGTTATTGACATGTTGCCCCCAAACCCAGGTTTGCAAGACCTTTACCAGCTTTGCACCGAGCCTGAACATGTGATTTTTTCTCGAAGCGCTTGATTTCGCGTTGATGCGGTCGGATTGATATTCAAGGCGCTTACCACAAAACTCCGCGGAGAGAGTTGCGACGCAGCCCTCCGCGGCTTGACTTGCAGCGCTCCGGGATGCCCGATGGCGTTTTTTTGTTGGGACGGCTCGGCAATGCTCCTTGACCTGCAGGCTTAGGCTGCACAAAATGCAGTGTGAGACTGCACTTTTGAGAATTGATTCGCGCCGTGTCCCCTCCCATAGTGATCGACTGCCTTAAAGGCCGCTCCTCGCATCGGCAGGTTCTGCTTGGGTTCGCGCCTGCGGACCTGCTCTACAAACTAAGCTTCCCCGACATCCTTGATGAGGACGCCGGTCGCGGCTATCAGCGCCCTTTCAATGAGCGACACAGTCAGGACTTCCGACGCTACATCAAGAAGCCTGACAGCTCGACCATACCTCTGACGCTGAACTTGCGACCGTCCGCGAAAGGCGATTGGTGCATAGTCGAACTGCCGGATGGCAGAGTGCAACTGGAAATTTCGGCCAATGCGGGGAAGATCATGGCCCAGGTCGATTGCCAGCATCGACTGGGCCATTTGAGCGACCTTCCGATCCCGCTGCCATTCATGTGCTTCATCGGCCTCTCTGAGCGAGAGGAAATGGAAGTATTCAGCATCATCAACAGCAAGGCCAAGGGACTGTGCACGAGCCTCCTCGATTATCACGAGGCGCAGCTCGCCGAGTCTCTGGCCGATGACCGACCCGAGCTGTTCATTGCGCTGCAGCTCAACAATATCGAGGAGTCTCCCTGGCTCCGCCGCCTGAATCTCGGCGGTAAGACGACGTCTGGTCTGAAGCGGATCGCTTCGCTGCGTATGATGCAGCAGGCAGTGAATGACTTCCTGAAGGCCAGCAAGATCCTGTCAAGTCACTCGGTTGACGACGCCGCCAGGACTGTTCTCGACTTCTGGAGGGCCGTAGTCGCGGTCATGCCCACGGAATGGGCGGATCCGCGACGACACATGCTGACCAAAGGGATAGGGGTCTATGCGCTGATGCGTATAGCCGCCGACATCTTCATCGAGTGCAGGGAAATGGGCCGGGCCTGCGACAAACGTGCCTTCACAACGGCGTTGGCTGACTTTACGGGCTCTGTCGATTGGTCAACCTCTGGTCCGCTCAAGGGCTTTGGCGGTCAGGGCGGGGTTAAAGCCGCCATCGAATACATCCGCGATGCACGCAAGCGCACACGCTACAAGGTGGTCAATGGCTGACAAAAATATTCTTCTTATCGAACCGGGGTACAAGAACAAATATCCACCGCTCGGTCTGATGAAAATCGCGCAATACCACGGGCCGCGCGGCAAAAAGGATCGCGTACGGTTCATCAAGGGCCAGGACCGCTCGGTCCTTTCTCAGGGGTGGGATCGCATTTACGTCACCACGCTGTTCTCATTTGAATACCCCAAGATAGCAGAGACCGTCGACTTCGCCCTCGAGGTCGCCAACGGACAGGCAGACAAGGTGTTTGTGGGCGGCATCGCTGCCTCGCTGATGCACGGACGGTTCCAACAAGAACGTCGCTGGCAGGGGGTCCGCTTTATCAAGGGCCTGCTCGCAAGCCCGCCCGCAGTAGCACTCCAACTGGACGAGTTTTCTGAAGAGCTTTATAGCGACGACGTTCTTGGACGGCCAATTGAAGACTTGGTGCCAGACTACGGTATTCTCGATCAGATCGAATATAAATATCCCGTCCGAGACGCCTACTTTGCCTATACCTCTCGAGGCTGTATCCGGAAATGCCACTTCTGTGGCGTTCCGAAACTTGAAGGTGCGCAGCGGGACACTGAGTCGCTGACTGCACTCGTTCGTGCCATCGATGACCTTTATGGGCCGAAGAAAGATCTCACTTTGATGGACAATAACGTGGTGGCTTCACCCCGCTTCAAGGACATCATCGCCGAGATCCGGGATCTCGGGTTCACCCCAGGCGCTAAGCTGCATCGGCCCGGTCGCGCACCTGTCCAGCGTCGAGTTGACTTCAATCAAGGCGTGGACGCTCGCATCCTATGCAAAGACCCGATGTACCTTCGGGAGTTGGCAACGATTTGCCTTAAGCCGCTACGGATCGCTTTCGATCATCTCGGCGTGAAGAAGCCATACGAGCAGGCGGTTCGATATGCCGCAGAATATGGCCTGACTGAGCTGTCGAATTACATGCTCTATAATTTTCACGACGGACCTGCGGACCTGTTCGAACGCATGCGTTTGAACGTGGCTTTGAATGAAGAATTGAATGTTCGCATCTGGTCGTTCCCCATGCGCTATCAGCCGACCGACCGGCCTGATCGCGGGCATGTGGGCGAGAAGTGGTCGCGCTATCAGCTTCGTTCGATGCAGATCATCTTGCAAGCAACCCACGGCATCGTTAGCGGTGCCCCGAATTTCTTCAGGCGAGCGTTCGGCGACACGTTTGAAGACTACCAACGGATCCTGCTGCTCCCGCACGACTTCATTTTCAATCGCGATTGGTTTGAGAGGGTTGATCCTCATGAACGGCTTGCCTCCTACCAGGCAGAGTTCGACAAGCTTGATAGCTATGAGCGTGCTGAACTCATAGAATTGCTGTCATCCTGCGATCCCCGGGAGATCGCCGGTTTGTCGGATAAGGCAACCACGTCGGCACTAAAGAGGGTACTCCGCTTCTACGTTCCCCTGCCAAAGGAGGAACTGTCCGAGATTTGGGCGAGGCAAAGGCACCTTCCTCCCAATGAAATCGCTGTAGAAATGGATATTGCCGAGGACGAGCGGGTCGAAGACGCTGGGCTCGACCACGAGGATGAGCCGAATCCACCAAGCCGCAAGAACAAGCCTCGTGAAAGGATTGCGGCATGAGCTCGATAGGTACAGCCAAACTCGCTCGCGCCCCATCCGATCTTCGTGAACGGTCGGCTGAAAGGCATGAGCTACCCGAAGTCGTAATCGGGAAAGATGTGCTCGAGTTGGTATCGAGCGGCATGTATGTCGACCCGATGACGATATATCGCGAATACATCCAGAATTCCGCCGATGCCGTCGACGCCGCGCGCGACTCGGGCGTGCTTGCGGCGGACGAGCTAGGGCGGGTCGACATCTCCGTCGACTCAGAATCGCGTACCGTGAGAATTCGCGATAATGGATGCGGCATTGCTTTCCCAAAATTCGCGCAAAAGCTTACGGCGCTTGGCGGAAGCGCAAAACGCGGAACGCTTGCCCGGGGCTTTCGAGGCGTAGGTCGGCTGGCCGGTCTTGGATATGCTCAGGAGCTTATCTTCCGTTCCCGGGTTGCAGGGGAGACAAAGGTCTCGCAACTTCGCTGGGATTGCCGCCGCCTGAAGTCGGCACTGCGTGAAGTAGGGGACGACCGAGGAGTGGCAGACCTCATCCGCAGCGCGACGACTTTTGAGCGAGTGGGCATTAACGACGCCCCCGAGCGCTTTTTCGAAGTGGAGATGCGCGGTATCGTTCGCCTGCAGAATGACCGATTGATGAGCCCTTCGGCAATATCTGAATACCTCAGTCAAGTTGCTCCTGTCCCGTTCTCGGCGAAATTCGCACTGGGCGCCGAGTTAACGGATTTGCTCTCTCGTCACATCGATTTGGGTTCGCTCGACATACGTATTGACGATGCTGAGGAGCCCGTCACCAGGCCGCATCGCGACAACTTCAGTCTCGGCGACAAGCAAATCGTCAACTTCGAGGGCATCAGTGTCGTTGAAGTTCCGGGTATCGACGGTAACGTCGCGGCTGTCGCGTGGATTCTGCACCACGAATATGAAGGTGCGTTGTCGGCTGGCACGTTGGTTCGGGGCCTCCGGCTCCGCACGGGTAACGTTCAGGTAGGCGATAATTTCTTGTTAGAGGACCTGTTCCCGGAGGCGCGTTTTAACGCTTGGTCGGTAGGGGAAGTTCACGTGATCGACCGGCGGATCGTTCCCAATGGGCGGCGCGACCACTTTGAACAAAACGCGCATTTCAACAACCTAGTCAATCATCTTGCGCCCGCCGCACGTGACATCGCGCGCCGCTGCCGTACGAGCTCGGTTCGTCGCAGGTGGCAACGAGAGTTTGAACTGCACGCGCAATCCGTCGAGCAGTGCCTGGGAGTCATAACTCAGGGTAGCGTAAGTCGACCGGAAAGAGAGCGGTTGGCTTTGTCCGCAGAACAGACATTGCTACAAATGAGCAAGGTCGCCGGTAAGGAATTGCTTGCTGACTCCGTAGGAGAACGCATCAACAAGATCGATTCGTTACGAGCACAGCTTGGGGACGCGATGAATGACGATGTGCCGGTGTCCTCCCCTCTGATGCGACTGCCCGACGCACAGCGGCAGACCTACGAGCACTTTTTCGAGCTGGTATACGAGTGCTCAACCAACCGGGTCGCAGCAAAAGCACTGATAGATCGCATACTATTGCGGATCGAATGAATTTGCTGGCCATTGGACGTCAACACGGATCGGCGTTAATTTCCGATTGCTCGCTATCTAAGGAAATCGCACCGTGGAGATCAACCACGTACACGACAATTCTTTTGCAAGCAGCACAACAGCATCGAGCGCATGCTTGCCCGTCTCCAGATCAGCCGCGCCATGGCACCCGCTAGGATCAACGCGCCGACAGCTTCTTCGATATGTTCCATCTCGCCATGGCCTGATACTGGCTCAAATCGGTCAGGTGGCGCACCAAAATTCGCACTTAGACATTACTGTTGTGTACCGGACGATACTGGTTTAGCTCTTGCCGGGGGAAACGCGCCATAGACTAGCGCAGAGGTAAGGGCGTGCTACGCTCTGGGGGGCCGGTCTGAAAGATAACAAGAAAGTACGTGCTTTCGGAAGCATGCTTCGTCGTGCCAGCGCAAACCTGCGACGTCCCTCCGACCGCCAGCGGCAGGGCAATCGAGACGCGTCGCTAAGGCTTCCGATCGACTGCGAGGACATGGCCACTTTCATCGAGCGGGTGGACGCGGCGCTTCGCTCTCCAGGTAGTTTTGTCTACATAGATACGTCGTTCTTGATGTGGCTTATCAAGATTGGTCCCACATCTCGCGCCGAATTCTTCAAGTGGCTTGACGGTGCATGCCCCGGCCGAGTTGCCGTACCCACATGGTCACTTCACGAATTTTTCCGTCATCACGTTGAGAACAGGCTCGTCGCCGATGTCGACGAGCAAATCAAGAAACTGAACAAGTTGATTGGAGAAAGCTTCTCAACGGTATGGACGCTATTCGACGAACCGCTGAACGGCGCATCGAGTTCGGCCCAACAACGCGAACAGGCCCGCGACGCATATCGCGAAGTGAGAACGGTAACGGACAGGGCGGCGGCTTGGAAGGGTGGCTACGAACGCAACGCCCGTGAGGTGATCGAATTTGCGAACGGGCGGGCGATAAAGGGTGGCGAAATCTTTGACCGATTCTCAACTATTGAGACGCTTGCCGATGCGCGCTTTACGGGGCGAATTCCACCTGGCTTTCAGGACAAGCGTAAAAGAGAAATTGATACCGAGAATGACAACGGCGACGATGTTCTAGTCGGAAGTAACCGCTGGGGCGATCTCGTCTTCTGGCAGGAGATTTTGGAGCATGCCCGCGTGCATCGGGTTCGAATTGTGGCGGTTCTAACAAAGGATCTGAAGAACGATTGGCGAATGGCTGGAAAGCTGCCAGTCCGTGGCGATCTTGAAGGCAGTGCTGTTGGGGCCCAGCCTCCCCACCCTATGCTGAGCTTCGAAGCGGCCCGAACCGGACATGCCAATGAAGTTGTGCTGTTGGATCAAGTTCGCGTGGCTGAATTGATGAAGCGAACGTCTGACAACGTTGCAGGGTTTGTCTCCGCGGCACAGCCGCCTTCACTACCCCCTCCTAAGACGGAAACGGAATTGAGAAACGAAGCACGAGAGCGCCAGCAGCACGAGGAGAGAAGGATTGCGGAACACGCGGCGCGCGCGAGTAGTTTTCGGTTCTTAGATCCTAGAGGTCTGAAGGCGAGTGATGCAGTAATCCAGCGGGCTCTGTACGACACACGTGACGACTCCACCCTAATCCCGGGACTCACCGAATTTGAGACGGCATTTCAAAATGCCCCGAACTCGCGAGATGCGATCGACTTGATCACAAGTGACGTAGTTTGCAACCTTGGGGGAGCGGGGCTGGTTGCATTCGGTAGACGGCTGCTTGCTTCCGTGGCCGACGATGCGCAGAGGGCCGCAGGCGTGACCGATTTAGCGTCGGCGATCGATACCTTTCCAGAAGAGACAGCATCTTTCCTCTATATGGGGCTGCTCGCAGGGACTTATCTCGACGGCAGAAATAGTCTCTTAACGGCAGCAAATGGTCTCGTCGCACAAAAACTGTTCTTAATGCTCGATAGACAATTTGCCCGCAGGCCGATTGAGCAAATTTACAAAAAATCAATTGTGGCCGAGCGACAGCCTCTTTACCTGCCCTCAGACCCCCTGCCTATTTTCGCAGAGTTTAAGATCGATACGGAGCTAGATCGCAACAGAGCGCTTCGGGCCATCTGGATCAACGACCACAATCTTCTCATCGACGTGCAGTCGGACCGTGAGCTCCAGCTTGTAACGCGGTTCGGGAGGATTCAAGTCACACCTGAGCTATTGCTAGACCACATCGCCGAGCTCTACGTCCTGCCGCGTCGTCAGCTCGGGTCCACCGGTACCGCAATTGATGGATATAGTTTCGATGAGCACATGGGATTGCGCGCACCGACTGAGGTATGGCGTCAACGTCCCAAGGAGAAAAACTGATGACAGGTTTCCGCGACGTCCAGGTTGATCCCTACTTCGGTGGATTTGTCCTCGAGACACTCACCATTGGGATGTATGAGGAAACTCGGAATGCAATTCGAGAATACGTTCAAAATGGGTTCGACTCTATTCAACGCGCGGTTACCAAGCTTCACCAGCTTGACCCGAACGAGGGACTAATCAGGATCATTTTTGACATTGACGGTGACGGGGTTCGAATCCGCGACAACGGCGCGGGTCTTTCCGCGCAGATAGCGGTAAGGACGCTGACGTCGATTGGGGCCTCGGCGAAAGACTTCTCAACCGACGCCGGTTTCCGTGGCATCGGGCGCTTAGCCGGTGTTGCATTCTGCGATACATTGACCTTCACCACAAAGGCCATCAGCGAACCTATTCTGACTGAGGTAATTTTCGACGCGAAAAAGATGCGCGAAATGATGTCGCCTGAACATGGAAGTAAATATTCTGCGCTGCAACTCCTCAAGGATTGTGTTGTGGGGCGGCAAAGCGACATATCCCCTGATGAGCCGCCTTTCTTCGAAGTAAGCATGCGCTCGTTCGCTGAGCCACCAACCGAGCTGACTTCGCCCGAGCAGATGGAGTTATTTATCGCGCAGATATCGCCGGTCGGTTATAGGGAAGATTTTGCGTTCGCCAGCGCTATTCAAAAATACGCACAAACCGCTCCAGTCCCAATCGACACAGTTAAAATCGTAATCGAAGAAACGAACGAGGAGCCAAAGCCAATCCTTAAACCATACGGCGCGAAGTATGAGATTCAGGATGCGGAGGCGAAGGTCACGTTGTCCGATATCAAATTCTACACTTCCCCAACTGCTCAATGGTGGGCATGGGTCGCAAAGAAGGACGCGCCAGGTTCCTATACCGAAGAGGAGGTGCGAGGAATTCGCGTAAGAACCAAGAATCTACAGATCGATGGAACTGCTCTTGTACGCGAGATATTTCAGCGTCAAAATAAGTCGAATGGTCGTTACCAGGATTGGTTCATTGGCGAGATATTCGTCGACCCCAAGCGCGTTGTGCCTAATGCTCGGCGCGATGGTTTTGAGGACAATAAGGCTTGGAGGGCTATTAGAAATGAAATCGGAGGCACTGTTTGTAAGGACGCCGGTACCTGGGCCCAAGAAGTTTCCAACCAGGGGCAGCTCACTCTTGAGAAACTAACCCAAAAGACAGAGCGAATAGCCGACGAATTTGAAACCCTTCGTCGCAGCGAATTCAAAGACGGCGATCGAACGATCGGTGTATCTGCCGCGATGACAAAACTTCAGACGGAGGTTGGTCGAGCGGCGCGTAACGCGAACGCGGCCACGCTTAGTTCACTTCAAGCGCTCGGGTCAAAACTCCTTGACATGAAGGCCGAGGCGATGGGCAAGCTCGCCCCTGGGACACCGAAAATCGACTCCGATCGAATTGAGAACGAGGCCCGGGACGTTCTCCTGGGAGAGCTGATGGCCCAGTTCGAGCAGCATCTGGAACTTCCCTGCCTTGCTAGCGTAAGGACCGTAGTGAAAAGGGAGTTTGGTTGGCCGCGCTCATGACCAGATAGGGCGGGCCACAGTGTGTATAAGCGCACGTCAGGGTATGCCCTGAAGTGACGTAACATGGTCCGCATTGGGCGATGTAACATCGGAGTTGACATCGACTATTTGTGACAGTGTAGCCTCGGGCTTAAACCTTGAGGTGACACACCATGAGCCGGATTGGCTACGCCCGCGTCAGCACGATCGACCAGGACCTCGACACACAAATCGCCAAGCTGAAGGCCGAGGGGTGCGGCATCATCCGCTCAGAGAAGGTCTCTGGCGCCAGCCGCGACGGTAGAGCTGAACTTGCCACCATCATTGACTTTCTGCGGCCGGGGGATGAGCTGGTCGTCACCCGCCTCGATCGGCTCGGCCGCGACACGCGCGACGTTCTGAATCTGATCCACGAGTGCGAGCAGAGAGAAGCCTTCGTCACCGTCCTGGACCCGCATGTCTCGACCCGTGGCGAGATGGGCCACGTTGTGCTGACGGTCCTGGGGATGGTGGCTCAAATGGAGCGCCGGTTCATCAAGGATCGCCAGCGCGAGGGAATTGAGAGAGCAAAGACTGTGGGTGCCTACAAAGGTGGCAGACAGCGGCTTGACAGGAACAAGGTGATGGCCCTTCGCGATGACGGCCAGAGCCCGACGCAGATCGCGAAAATAGTCGGCTGCTCAAGGATGCAAGTTTATCGTATCCTCAATGCGCCTGCGGTGGCACCGCCATAAGCGGGTGCATCGAGGCCCTGCCAGGGCTTACGTCTGCGGCGCTGGCATCGCCTCCCGTCAGGGTGCGCTATCCTTGGCTATGGCAAGGCACCTGAATTGACCGATCAAGACGTTTTGCTCAAGGCACGTTGTGGAGTAATATACGGTTGTAGTCATCAGCGTCGTTCCTGCCACATTAGAAATCGGCTCGCGCGGAGGCACTATAGTGACCGAGCTTACAAGCGATCTTCGTGTTCCGGCTGCGCAATACATTCGCATGTCGACCGAGAACCAGCGGTATTCTTTAGAGAACCAGATTGCCGCCATCGCGGAGTATGCCGAAAAACGAGGGTTCGCTATTGTTGATACCTACGCCGATGCCGGTAAAAGTGGCTTAACTTTGAAGGGAAGAGATGGCCTGAAGCAGTTGTTGGCTGACGTTGTGACCGGCCAACACTCCTATTCTGCCATTCTCGTTTTAGACGTCAGCCGATGGGGCCGCTTTCAGGATACCGACCAATCCGCGCATTACGAGTTCATCTGTCGTGACGCCGGGGTCGCGGTCGAGTATTGCGGCGAACCATTCGAGAACGACGGCAGCATGGTCTCGATGATCGTTAAGAACCTGAAGCGGGTGATGGCCGGTGAGTACAGCCGCGAACTGTCTACAAAAGTCTCAAGGGCGCAAACCCAGCAAGCACGTCTTGGGTTTAGACAGGGCGGTGGGGTGCTCTACGGCGTAAGACGCCTGCTGGTCAGCGAAGATGGAGAGCATCGATTTCTCCTGGGTCTAGGCGAGCAAAAAGGCCTAAGCACAGATCGCGTCGTCTTTGTGCCCGGTCCACCGGATGAAATCACAACCGTGCGCCGCATTTTCCGGATGTTCGTTAGCCAGCATCGAACAATGACAACCATCGCCTGGAAACTGAACCTTGAACGTGTCCCTTCAACACACGGTCAGGCTTGGACCCAGAGGCGCGTCAGAACCCTGCTCACAAGCGAGTTGATGATAGGACACTACGTCTACAACGTACGAACGCGGCGGATGAAAGGACCGTCCAGACCAAATCCTCCCGACCTGTGGATCAGAACGCGGGTAATGGATCCGATTGTTGACCCAAAACAATTCGCGAAGGTCCAACAGGAGATGAGACGCAAAGTCGGCAATGCCTATGCGAAGACGGACATGATCGATAGGTTGAGGAGGCTTTTCAGAGAGAAGGGAAAGCTCTCTCAGGGAATAATTGATGCCTGTCCATACACGACTTCTTCGAGTTCGTATATTAACCACTTTGGTAGTCTCGTATCATCTTATGAAATTGTCGGGTATAAATGGCCTTGGCAGCAAGGTCTCAGATATACGGATGAATATCTAATTGATGGGATCCGAAGACTTCATACCAAGTTCGGATATGTCACAGCTAAAATGATCAATGCAGACCCCGACCTTCCAGTGGCTCGTGTGCTCACGTTCCGATTTGGTTCGTTAATGCGGGCCTATGCGCGGGCAGGCTTTCCTTCAACTATATCTGAGTCCGTTCGTGCGGGGATGAAAAGGGCGACGGCACATCCTCACTGCAAGTTTAAGTGGGGACTAACGAATGATCAACTTCTCGATGGACTCCGACGGCTACACGCAAATTTCGGATATATCACCTCCGCTCTCATCAATGCGGACCCAGACCTTCCTGCAGCTGGTGTGTTCAGATCGCGATTCGGCTCGATGCTCCAGGCCTATGGGTTGGCAGGGTTCCCAACCACCCGATCACAGTCACGCTCAGAGGCGCGGAAAAGAGCGAGGGTGCTTTTAGAGGCGGCTGAGAGCTAAAGCATGTGAACTTGGTTTTGTGGTAACCATTCTGATCGCTGGATATCTATACCTATGTCGAGGAGTACTATAGAGACTGAGCTCTCATCTGTGCTTCGGGTTCCGGCCGCGCAGTACATTCGCCGGATAGACACTACTCGGATGTCGGGGTTGATGTCTATTTGTCCTCCGCGTCGACCTTTCCAGCCCGATTGAGCGATTCGAGACAGCGGACAAGGCGGTCGATCGAGAACTTCCCCGTGCGACCGGTGACAATGTCGGAGAGGTCGGGCTGTTTCATCCCAAGGATCTCAGCCGCCTTCGCCTGAGTCAGGCGGCGGCGTTTGATAATGGCGCGGATCTCGCGGGCCAGCTTGGCCTTGAGCAATTCCTCTTCGGGATTGTCAAAGCCTAGGTCCGCAAACACGTTGCCGCTGCTCATTTCTGCGGTGATCTCTTCATTCATGACTTTGGTCCGTTTCCATAGTTTTCGCGGTAGTGTCCTCGGCCGCCTTCAATCGCGCCCTCACTAGTCTAGACACGAGGACGCGTTACGTCGCTTTCGCAAATGTCCGCACTGGGTACAGATGGCTATCTGCGCAAAGCTTGCCCATAGGCACTTGCTGGTAAGTGTCGCCTGCTATTATCTGTTCCCGAATGGATACCGAAACGACCGCTATCCCTGCTGTCAGCAACGATCAGTGGCTTCATGCTCTGACCTCTGCAAACGCATGGTGTGGACGTTGCCTCGATATATTTGCGCGGAGCGAGGCGGCCGTTAGCGAGACACTTCTGATGCTGGCGAATATGTCGAGGCAGGGCGCTATAGTCAAACTGCCTCATCTGGTGGGGCAGCGCTTCGAAGAATTGGCGGCCTTGATTGGACCGACCGGGGCTTTTGCGTCGGAAGGGAAGGCAACTGCAGCAGCCTTGTCGGCTTTCCGTCAACACGAGCACCTGCGCTCGTCGCTGGCCCACGGCGTCGGCAAGGTTGTGCTTGACCGACAAGGAAACTGGTTGCTCGTGCTGCGGACACTTGCGTTCCGATCAAAACAGCCGCAGCGCATGGTTCTTGTTGTTGAACAGAGCGAAGCTGACCAAACAGTGAAGTCGCTCCAAACCACTGGCGGGCGGCTCGTTTCAGAGCTTGGGAATCTCCGCCGTGCGCTAGGCTCGACGTGAATGTTCGGGCGAGCAGATAGGGACGTCACCGGGCAGGCGCTAACCGCCATTTAGTGTGGCTTCAGGTATCGACGCGATCATTTCCGCGAAAGCCGCAAGGAAATTCGACAGGTTTTCGGCGTCGCCTTCCCTGCCGCTATGGTCCCGCTGGTTTTCAAAAGGATAATAGATCATCGCAGCTTCTGATGCTCCGATCTCGGCTGCCGAGATATCTGTCACGCCCCAGCGTAAATTCTTGTTCTCTCGCCTCCGACCACGCCACCCCAGTTCGTAGAAGCGCTTCATGTATGCGTTCACGAAGGCCAGATTGCCGGTATGATTCAAAACTGCCTTGAACCGCGGATTGATCTTGAGCGTCTGGCCACCGTCTATTTTGGTATGACGCTCTAGTGCCTTTGCGTCCAGTTCAGATGTTCCGACGACCAACAGAGGAAGCGACCTTCCACCAACCGGAATTATAACGTCGAACGCGCTGCGCTTGGCGACGTGCCGCTCGTCCCATCCAAGCTCGTGAAGACGAGGATAAATGAGGGTGTCGAGCAGATAGCGACAGGCCGGAGATACAAGCGAGCGAAGCCGCGCCGGTGTAACTAGCGGCATTTTTTCCGGCAGGAAATCGCTCGTGACATATGCTCCCGTCACCGAACTCTGATCGACCTCCGGCCGAAAGTATTTTACGTGCCAATGGAAACCGGTCGGATCCGGATTGATAACTGCATATGCCACCGGTCCGCTATGCACCGAGTCCGCAAAGGACTTAGCTGCGGCAAGATCTGATGCGTTGAAGTAATCCGACACCAGCATAATTCCAAAATTCCCAGAACGCAGCCTCTCAGCCATGTTTGACACAATCGAGACGCCCGAGACCGCGTCAGCTTGAACCGCGACCAGCCACTCGACGATGCATTCATCAAGGCTGACTGCATCCCTGCGAAGCAATAGCTGAGGTTTGGTTTGTTCGAAGCCTGTGAGGAACCGATGCGTGTAGCGCACGATCTCCTGCCAGCTCATTGTCATCAACGCTTTGCGATACCGCGCGAGCTGGCCGTGCCAAACTTGTGTTCCAGATTCGAGCGAGAAATTGAACTTTACCTCGATGAGCCATACCATCCCGATCTCATCTACGGTCAACAAGTCCGCGCTTCCATTCCCCCCACCGCGACCGGCATCATGCAGTGTAAGCTCATGAGCCCAGAACAATGTGTGAGCCGCCGGTGTGCCCCGGAACAGCGCAGGGAAGGCGTCGGGATTATCGATAAGGCGCTGGTGGAAATCGGCCTCGTTTGCGAAATGCCGAGACATTAGATTCGCCCAGCTGCACGACGACGCATTCCCCGATGGTCAAACGGATAGGATGGCCAAAGGCCAAGCTTGGTGCCCTCAGGGGGGATCGTCACTATTTCGCCGCGCCGCATAGCCATCGTCTTCATACCTTGGCCTTTCGCCACCCAGCCCACCATGCTTCCCATTCGGAGCAGAACCGTCTCTCGCCTCGAGCCGAATTAATGCGTGTCGCCGAGTAATATTCTTGACCGGGCACATGATAGATATGCTCGCCACGTTCGCTGATGTTCCCCTTGATGTCACAGCCCACCTTGGGCACGGTGAGGTTGCTCGACGAACTGCCCGAAGAATGAACACGTGGAAGCGGGTGCTGATCGCCGGTCGCAACGTAGGCCACGGACGTGAACCCAAGTAGTGCAAGCACCACCACAAGGCGAGTAGCGCGATGCGCGCGCCACCATGACCTTCGCCGTCTTGTCAATTTGGGATGAACTGCTTCGCCCATCGCCCTCTCCCAAGAGGGAGAATGCGTCCGTCAGAAGCGAAAGTCTATAACTGCATTTCGCGGCCCGTAGTTACGCCCTAGCTTTACGCTTCGCCGGTGCCTTATTTGACGCAGTTTTGGTGGGCGTCGCCTTGCGGCCGAGTCCAATGGATTTCGCAAGGACGGACCGTTGAGCCGCGTAGCTCGGCGCCACCATCGGATAGTCCTTTGCGAGGCCCCACTTGGCTCTGTACTCATCAGGCGTCATGCCCAGCAAACCAAGGTGGCGCTTCATAGACTTGAACTTGCGTCCATCCTCTAGGCTGACGATGTAGTCAGGAAACACCGACTTCTTCGGATTAACCGCGGGTGTGAGCGCGGGTGGTGGTGCTTCGACGGGTAGCACTAGTCGAGACAGTGCAGAATTGACGCTGGCGATTAAATCCGGGAGCCCGGCCACAGGCGTCGCGTTGTTCTGGACGTAGGCGGCAACAATGTCAGCAGTCAGCGCTAACAATTCGGAGTCCTTCGCCTCAGTGTCAGTCTGCATAGTTCGATGCTCCCGTTTGGTTTGGCCTATGTCCCTATGCAGAAAATCTACAACATGCAACGTGCTGCTCATATCGCCATGGGGTATTTAGCGAAGAAATGGATCACAAGGCGGGAGGCGATGGCAAAGGCAACTGTTCACGGATCGGGATTGACGGCCTACGGAATCTATCTGTTGGCGCAATCCTACCATGTCGCCGGTGACAGGCTGGCTGATTTTCAAGATCAATACTCAAGGTTCTCCGATCATCCGCGCCGTCTTCTATATTTTCAAGCACTTGAAAATTACCTTCGCAGCTTCCTTAGGTTGCATGGAAAGGAGCCCGAGGAGATTAGGCGCTACGATCACAATTTCTCTGCCATGCTGGACGACAGTCGGATTTTCGGATTGCACATAAAAGGTCGGACAGAGAAGTTCATCAGAGAAAGCGGAGACAGACGCGACTACGTGAGAGTCCGCTATGACTATGACCTGCGCGTTCTAGATGATCCCGCCCTTCGTCGTCCGCCCGCCTTAGCGCAACTCGCTAACGCGGTTATCAACCTGGAGTTGCCTGTTCGTATGGCGCTCGCGGCCACAGGCATCGAAATCGTGCCGACGGCGGAACGATGAGCAGCTGTGTGCTTGTCGCGGGACAAGGCGTTCGTTGGAGTTGCGATATGCAGAGGCGCCTCACCGGAGCAACCGGTGGCAGCATCTCGGTCATTTACCGTTCCGGAACATACTGCGAATACTTTCATCGAAATGCTTGCGCAAGCAGCTCCCCTCAGCCCATTATAGACTTTGGGTTCGGGTAGGCGGGAAATAAATGCGTATGAGTTCAATGGGCTTCGTCGTAGCCCTTTTGTCAGCTTCTTGTTTAGATGCGGCTGCAAATCCCCTCAATACTTTTCCATTGTGGACCTCACCGGGGCATCAGACCCGCTCAAACGCTCTTCTGGTCTCGCTGCGTACGCCTCGACCAGACGTCCTGTGGCTGGTGGTGTCCAGTCGAGGCACCGAAGGAGAAGCTATCGCCTTAGCTCAATCTTATGCACCGACACTTGGGCCTACTTTGGTGGTGGAAGGCCGGAACGGATACTTTGCGGTCATCGCGGGCACACTAAACATCGACAAAGCGAAGCCGAACCTTAAGACGCTGAAAGAACTACACATAATTCCGCAGGATGCTTTTTTGTCCCGCGGGGAGAGCCTGGATCGTGTTGCTTGGCTGTCGTTTCAGAGAGGCGAGTCTTTGGATTTCATGGAGCAAACGGCATATCTCAAACTGGTTCAACGTCTTCAAGCTGCAATGACGCGGCTCTCATTTTACCACGGTTCGATTGACGGTTTGATCGGCCCGTCGACTGTCTCGTCTTTTAACAACTACACGGCCAATTTTGGAGTTCCGGCAGGCGATCTGCTCACTGAATACAGCCTTGCCGAGATCGAACGTGGCGCTGGCGATGGATTCAGGAACGATCAAGAGAGGAACCTTGCGCAGTCACTTGGCTTCACCGATGCCACTTCGTACCGAGCGGCAATGGCTGGAGGATTTCCCTCGGCCAGCATCTTCTTGCAGGCCAAGAGCTTGGGATTCAGCACTCAAAAAGAATTTGATGCCGCCGTGTTAGGAGGCTTCAGGAGCAGAGACGAATATCAACGCGCGCAGGCTGCTGGCTTCATGTCCGCCGACGATTTCCGCGCGGCGCAACAATTCGGAATTCAATCAAAAACTGAACTCGTGGCATTTCGAGCCTCCGGTTTCACAGACCCGGTCGAATTTAGGAATGCAAGTCAAAAAGGCTTCGCTGATAAGGCTTCGTTCGACAAGTCGGAGGCACGTAGGCTCAAGGCATCGAAGGCCGCCGCGAACATCTTGCTGACAGATGCGCAAACGTTTCTGAAGCTGAACCCGCAGACGTCGAATCTGGTCGAGATCGCCGACAAAGCTGCGGCTCTTAACGCGCAAGTTCAGACA